>JAAYHV010000119.1 GCA_012744355.1 Clostridiales bacterium | reverse complement strand
TATATTCCTTTGTTTATTTCTCTAGTTTGCCTAGCTCGTCTGCCCAGTATCCCCAAACCTCTGTTATTAATTTTCTGCCAGCAAACATTGATGTAAGTGACGGATCAAGTTTTGGTGCTATTTCAACAACATCAAATCCAATCACGTTTAATTCTTTAAACAGTTTTTCAAGTAATGTAAGTGACATTCTAGGAGTTAAACCTCCAAATTGAGGCGTGCCTGTTCCTGGTGCATATGCCGGATCTAAGGCATCTATATCAAATGTTATATAAACTTTGTTATATTTTTTCATTTTCGCTATACAGTCATCTGCAACGCTTTCAATTCCTTCTTTATAGCAGTCATATGATGTTTTGACTTGTATATTATTCTCTTTTTTAAATTCAAATTCGTCAGGTTCTATGGATCTTATTCCTATGAAATATAAGTTCTCAAGAGAAGAAATATTTTCCATTTCAAGTGCTCGTCTTTGTGTATTCCCATGAGACAAAAAATCTCCTTGAAGGTTATAACATAAATCCATATGAGCATCTATATGTATTATTCCAAAGTCTTCATTGAGAGCATCATTTATTCCTCGTTCGACAGGTATTGTCACCGAGTGATCTCCACCTACCATGGTAAATCTTTTCCCCATTTTTACTAGTTCAGATACATATTCTTTGATTTCATCAAAAAATACTTCTCTGTCTGGTCCGATAAAGTCTCCCCCATCTACAACGTTTAACTTGTCATAATATTCTAATTTTTCGGTACACGGTGTTGAGCTAAATGTATTTTCCCTAAGCGATCTTGGTGCTTCTGCCGCTCCGCCTCTATAGCTAACTCCTCCATCGAAAGGAATTCCGAATACAACTACATCAGCTTCTTCTTCCTTCATTTCAGGTTTATTTAATCCGCACCATACTCCTGGCTTTTTAGCCAATTCATCTTTTTTTTGCATCTTTTCCTTGTATACTAAATATATGTAAATTATATATGTATACTCTCCTTTCTTATTTCCTCATTTGTTGTCTTTCAGTTATAATATATTTATAAACTCAGTAAATATATTAAGTTTTCTTTAATAAATTTGTAAATCCATAGCTTAAAATTTGTTGTAATTAATATAATTCTTTTTTAAAACAATTTTATGTACCTAATGTTTATCTGATTAAATATTTTAATTGGCTTGTCACCTAACTGCACTCTAAAGATAATGTCTATTATTAAAGTAACATTAGTGATAGTGCAGGTATATACGTAATTAGTATTAATGATATTATCAAGACCAAAAATGGTGCAAACATATTTTTAACCAACGTCTCGAATTTTACATTACATACTGCTGATGCAACAAAAAGACTGCACCCATAAGGTGGAGTTACTAAACCAATCAGTAAGTTAACTGTCATAATTATTCCGAAGTGTACAGGATCTATACCAAATGCGGCTAAAGTTGGTAACAACATTGGCGCAATTATAATTGTCGCCGGTATATTATCTATAACAGTTCCTATTATTAGTAACAGTATGTTTATTAATAATAAAAATATTATTTTATTATCTGTAACGCTTATCAAAGCTTCTGTAATCATAGTAGGTATTTTTTCCATACTTAAGTAAGCTGCAAAAGCTGACGAAATACCTAATAAGTAAGAAGTTGTTCCGTTCACAACAGCTGTTGTTTCAATAGCCTCAAATACATTTTTCAACGTCATTTCTTTGTATAAGAAAACACTAACAATTACAGAATAAACCACGGCAACTACCGCCGCCTCAGTTGGGGTAAATATTCCCGCATAAATTCCACCCAATATTACTATAGGAGCAAATAGTGCCCACTTTGCATCCCAGATACATTTAATAGCTTCTTTTGCGTTTACCCTTTCATTCTTTTGAACATACCCTCTTTTTTTACATGTGAAATAATTCCCAATTATTAATCCAATGCCTATTAAAATTCCTGGAACAATACCTGCTAGAAACAAATCACCTATAGATGTTCCTGTAACTACACCGTATATAACCAAAGGTATACTTGGAGGTATAACTGCTCCTATCGTTCCTGCACAGGCAGTAAAAACAGCACTATACCCTAAACCATATCCCTTTTTAACCATTTGAGGAACCATAATGCTTCCTATTGCAGATACGGTTGCAAGCGAAGAACCTGATATCGCTCCGAAAAACATTGATGACATAGCAACAATAGCACCTAGGCCGCCTACAATGTGACCAAATAAAATTGCAGCGACATCAATTAATCTTTCGGCAATTCCGCCAACACTCATAATTGTGCCGGCCAATATGAACATCGGAATAGCTAGCATTGAGAAAGAATCAAGCCCCGTTATAGAGTATTGGGCAATTACAGACAATTGCAAGTCAGAAAAAAGTACTATTGCCATTATTGTAGCACCGCCTATGCACAATCCTACTGGTACAGAAAGCGATATTAGGAAAAATAATGCAAAAAAGGTTAATATTATACTCATTGTGCGCATACCTCCTTACTCATTATTCTGCAAGTAAGTTCGTGAATTATACGCAATCCCATCATTGTGCAACTAAACGGCATTGCAAAATAAATTATCCATCTAGGTAAGCCTAATGCTGAAGTATTTACTCCCGCAGAATAAATTTGATATGAAACCCAAAATCCCTGATATATAAAGAAAACTAAAATCGTTAAAGTTAATAAGTCCGTTAAGATTAAAAGGTTCCTTTGACTTTTCCCAGTAAATCTATCCACAATCATAGTAACTTTGATATGTTCTCCTTTTTTTTGTCCCAAGCTAATCCCTAACCATGAAACCCAAATGAAAAGAACTCTTGCTAATTCTTCTGACCAAGTTAAACCCTCGTTAAAAACAAATCTAGCGACTACCTGTATAAATAATACGCCCACGATTGTTACTAAACCTATTGATATAGCATATAATTCTATATCATCATATATTTTTATTACTTTTTTAAGCATAAATCCCCCTTCCCACAATAAGATACTAATATTCCGCAAACACTATTGCTTGCCTGCGGAATATTATATCTTCTATATTTATGATCTTTAGCTTTTAAAATTTTTTCTGTTTTTATTTGTGATTCGCAGCTTTTAAAAATTCATTATATACTTCTTCGCCGTAGTCTTCTTTAGCTTTTTCATAGACTGGATCCATAGCTTTTTTGAATTCTTCCATATCTTCAATTTCATTTACTTCGCATCCGCTTTCATCTATTTTCTTTATATAATCAAGCTCTGCCTCACGTTGTGCGCCTCTTTGCCATGTTACTTGAGTTGCAACTAAATGTTTTCTTATCATTTCCTGAATATCTTCTGGATATCCATCAAATATTTTTTTGCTCATTACAACTGGTGAATTTGACATAATCATATCTGTCAAACTAAAATATTTTAAAACTTCATTAAATTTAGAAGTATACGTTAATGCTGGCGGATTATCCTGCCCATCTACCGTACCTTGCTGTAAACCTGTGTAAATATCTCCGTAACCCATAGGTATTGCATTAGCACCTAGACATTCTAATGTTGCTATGTGTGATGGGCTATCCATTGCTCTTAGTTTAAGACCCTTACAATCATCTAAAGTATAAATTGGTCTCACATTGTTTGAAAGTTCTCTTGTCCCGTCATAGTTAAATCCGAAAAGTTCAAATCCTACATCTGCATACCATGGTTTTACCAATTCATAAACGTCACCTGTCATAGCTTCATCCATAGAATCAAAATCATCGTACAAATAAGGCAATTCTGTTAATGTTAATTTAGCATCATATCCTGACATAGGACTAGTAGCACAAGATGTGATTTGAACGTCACCTAAAAGAATAGCTTCAAGTACAGCTGTATCGTCTCCTAGTTCTCCGTTTGCATAAAGCTTTACTTCAACTCTGCCTTCAGATTCTTCTTCAATTGCTTCTTTAAAATCTACTGCGGCTAGATGCGCAGCATCATCAGTACCAACCACGTATCCAAAGTTTAATACTAATGGATTTTCTGCTGTATACTCATCAACTTTGTCCTTGTCTTTTCCACAACCAGCCAAAGTTACGGTCATTACTAGCAGCATTAATACTGCAAATATCTTTTTCATAATTTTACCTTTCTTTCAATTAGATAACTACGGTTATAACTTATTTGCTACTAAGGCTATTTTGAAAAAATTTCCATAGCTGCAATTCTGTCAAATGCTTCTTTCAAAACATCAACATTCACTGTACAAGCAAGTCTCAAGTATCCTTCACCGCATGCGCCAAATGCATTTCCTGGTAGCATTAAAACATGTGCTTTCTCTAAAACCTCATTAGCAACTTCTACTGACGATAATCCGGTTTTTTTAATATTTATGAACAAATAGAAACTTCCTTTAGGCGGTGCAATAACGCTCATGTTTGGTATCTCATTAATACGTTCCGCTCCGTAATACATTCTTTTCCTATATTCCTCAATAATTGCAGGTTGAATTTCTTTTCTATGTTGTAAAGCAAATATTGCTGCACGCTGTGACATTGACGGAGCTGTAAAAACTACATTTTCATTAACTTGCTGGATAGTCTTAATTATATTTGGAGGAGCAACGATATTACCTATTCTCCATCCAGTCATAATAAAGTTTTTTGAAAATGAGTTTAAAATTATAGTTCTTTCCTGCATATTCTCAAGACTTGCAAATGGCACAAATTTATTCTGGAAACTGTACGATGTATAAATATCGTCAGATATAATTATCAAATCATATTTCTCCGCAACTTCTGCAATTCTTTCCATTGTTTCACCAGTTAAACAATTTCCAGTTGGATTGCATGGTGAATTTATTATAAGTGCCTTAGTTCTTTCTGTTATTAAGCTCTCCAATCTTTCAAAATTTATTTGAAAATCCTCTTCTTCAAAAGTGTCCAATTCAATGGGAATGCCCCTTACTAGTTCAACCTGCTGATAATATGGAGTGAAATACGGCGATGTAATAATAACTTCGTCACCATCATCAATAATTGCCTCCAGGGCTAAATACATACCCAAGCATGCAGAAGCACAGACAAAAACTTCCTCGTCTACTACATCCATATCATATTCTTCTTTGTAGAAGTTACAAATTTCTTTTCTCAACTCTGGGTCGCCTCTGAAATCCGTATATTTTGTATGTCCAGCTAGCATATCTTCATAGGCTTTATCAATTATTCTCTTGTCTGTAATCAAGTCTGGATCGCCTAAACTTAAGTTAATAATATCTGTAAAAGTCTTTGACTTTTCGTCAGACTGACCCATTGCTGTAATTTGATCTTTCCAATATCTTTTCGCTATAAATTTATCTTTCATATCATGACCTCTTTCAGTTAAATTTTAACATCCTTATTTACTAAATGCTCCGGTTTTTTATTATCTTCTATAACTTGTACAACTTGCTCTGCAGATACACGTCTACATTCGTCCAAAGCTTCCTCTGTATAATATGCAATGTGTGGTGTAATCAATGCTCTTTCCAATTCATATAATGGGGTTTCAAAAGTTTTCTCGTCATTAATAACATCTGTGCCTAAACCTGCAAACATTTCTTCAGACAGTGCCTTGTATAAATCCGTCTCATTAACTATTCCACCTCTAGCCGCATTAATTAAAACTGCTGTTTTTTTCATAAGTTTAAGCAAAGGCATACTAACCATATTCTTGGTTTTTTCATTTAACGGCGTATGGAGTGTGATTATATCCGACTGTGAAAAGATTTCTTCTAGCGTATCGACTTTCTTTACTCCTATCTTTTCAAATTCCTCTGCTTCGACGAAGGGGTCATATCCTATAGCTTTCATACCCATAGCCTGCATTATTTTTATTACTCTTTTACCAATATTTCCAAGTCCTACTACCCCTAAAGTGCTTTCTGAAATTCTGTGCATTTCTCCGTATGTATATACTTCATCTGCATTCCAAATCTTTTTCCTTGTGATTTGATTATAAACGCTTAAGTTTCTGTTACAAGCTAACGCAAGAGCTACAGTGTGTGCCGCAACTTCTTCTACACAATAACTAGGATTATTTGTTACAGCTATTCCTAATTCTGTAGCAGCCTTAATATCAATAGTATCAAATCCAATGGTTTGAGTTGCGATTATTTTGCACTTTTCCATTGTTTCCAAGGTTTCTCTGTCGAAGTCTACGTTCACTGCAATAACTGCATCTGCATCTATTACTTCTTTTCTTGTTGCTTTTACATCGGTAGAATTAACATATTTCACTTCTAATGCACAATTTTTAACGTTGTCCAAAATTACTTTTTTTTCAATGTCAATATTTCCACCTTCATTATTGATTACAAGTATTTTCATATCCACTACCTCCTAAATAATTTTTAAATTTAACACAATCTACCCATTTTTTAAACTAACTATATATTCAATATGTACTTAATTATACCATAAATATCGATTTGATTTGTCGTTTGGCACAATCTTTATTGTAAAAGTTTGACATTTGACCTTAATTTTATTCATTTAGCAAATCTATGAACAGCTGATCATCTACGTTGCCGCCACTTAATACGCAGGCAATATTCTTACCAGGAATTTTTTCTCCTTGAAGAAGTGCAGCCACGGTTATCGCGCCCGAGGGTTCTGTCACTGTCTTTTCTTTAAGAGCTAGCAGTTTTACTGCCTTTCTTATATATGATTCTTTGACTATTATTATGTCGTCTATACATTCTTTGTTCATCTTAAATGCAAGCTCACCTATTCCGCCTATTAGAGCTTCACATATAGAATCATCGCTAGGATATTCAGCGTAGCATACGTCGTCTTCTATTGATGCCTTCATTGCAGGGCATGCTTCTGTTTGTACTCCAATTATCTTTACATTAGGATTAAGTAATCTTGCTCCTAAACTAACTCCAGTAACTAATCCGCCGCCGCCAACTGGTACAAGAATTGTATCTATCTTTTCATTTTGCATCATGATTTCCATGCCTGCTGTCCCCTGACCAGCATAAACCAGAGGATCTTTATCGTATGGGTCTATATATGTCATACCACTTTCTTCAACAAATTTCATGCCTTTTGTATGAGCTTCGTCATAGTTATCTCCGAGTAAAATCACTTCTGCTCCATAAGCTGAGATTTTATCCGTCTTAGCCGCAGGAGTTATAGTAGGAACTATTACCTTGGCATTTTTTATTCCAAGAAGTGATGCACAGCAGCTAACAGCGAGGCCATGATTGCCTGATGATATAGTTGTAACTCCTCTGTTTTTTTCTTCTTCTGTGAGCGACATCATTTTGTTCATAGCACCCCTAAGTTTAAAACTTTTAACCGGCTGTAAACATTCCTTCTTCAAATAAACGTTTTGATTTTCACCACTTAATGTCAGCGACTTATCAAGAGGTGTCATATATATTAAATTTTTTATGTTTTCATAAGCTTCTTTTACATTTATCATAATTTTTTTCCTTACTAAAATTGTTTGAAAAACTCCGTCATTTTTTCCATTCCGGCTTTTTCAACTTCAAAACCGTTGCAGTACCCTATTCTTAGGAAACCTTCAGTATCAAGGGCAGATCCAGGCAGTAGCATCACTCCTGTTTCCTTTAAAAGCTTTAAACAAAGTTCCTCAGATGGCATATCTATGTCATACTTTAAAAATGCTGTGGTTCCGCCTTTTGGCTTTACGTAAGTTATTAAAGGCTCATTTTTCACCCAGTCATCTAACAATTTAGCATTTTCTCTTACTATTTTTAAGTTTCTCTCTAAGATTTTTTCTTTGTTTTGTAAAGCTATTGTAGCAAGCCTGTCATCTATCATTCCTACGCTTATTACGTGATAATCTCTTTGCGTGTTAATTCTTTTAATTAATTCTTCAGGTCCTGCTATCCAACCGAGTCTTATGCCTGCCATAGAAAAAGTCTTAGACATACTAGCCGTGCTGATTCCTTTTTCATATAAATCTGCGATTGATGTGGTAAAACTATCCCCCTCATGAGTAAGTCCTCTATATGCTTCGTCGCATATTACATATGCGTCTACTCTCTTGGCAATTTCGACTATTTCTTTTAGCATTTTCTCATCCATTACTGAACCAGATGGGTTATTTGGATTATTAATGCATATTAGCTTAGTATTATCGTTTACAAGTTTTTTTAATTCTTCTAAATCAGGTAAGAATTCATTCTCAAACTTAAGCGGTAATATTTTAACTTCAGCTCCTATAGATTCAGGAATTGAGTAGTGCTGCTGATAAGTAGGAAGAACTGAGATGACTCTGTCTCCAGGTTCTACTAATGTCATAATTGACAATGCATTCGCGCCTATTGCTCCATGAGTTACGCTTATGTTTTCCGGTTTTACTGTTTTATATAACTTGCAGATTTCATTTCTTAAGGCAACTGATCCTTCAATATCACCATATGTAAGCTTCATCTCCAAAAGCTCATCGTAAAAGCTATCTTTAATTCCAGCCATATCTAATAGTTCGCCTACTTTAATGGATTCTACGCATGTTTCTGCTAAGTTATATTTGCAGTTGTTTTCATACAAATTCATCCATATCTCTACGCCAAAATCTTTAATTTTCATCTTTTCTCCTTATAATTCTACTACAGTTCCAACTCCCTGCTTTTCAGCTTCTGATATTGCCAACTCTCCTGTTAGTAGATCAAGTAAAGCTGTGCCTGTAGCATCAAATATGGTGATATCGTCTTCGCTAATTCTTCCTTGAATTCTGCCTATAATCACTTCCCCTATTTCGCCAACTACATCTTCTTTAGTTATGATTCCGTTTTTAATCGGAATTTCTATTTCGCCTACATTAACGTTTTGTGGTAAATCATCTACGTATATTCTAGCACCTCTTGAAATTTCAGGGTCTAATTCCTCTTTTCCTGACATGTCAGCTCCTATACAACTAAAGTGAGTTCCTGGCTTAACCCATTCCTTTTTAATTAGCGGCGTCTTAGACGGAGTAACAGTAATTATTACATCGCTAAGTCCTGTTGCTTTAGCTATGTCTGTAACTGCCTCAAATTTTATACCTTTATGATTAGCTTCGATTTTAGCAATTAAGCTTTCTGCAAATTTTATATCTATAGGATCATATATTCTCACCGTTTTGATTCCTGGCATTGCTATTAGTGTTTCTGGTATCATAAACGATGCCACGTGGCCCGCGCCTACCAAAAGAAGATTCTCTGAATTTTTTCTTGCTAAGTATTTAGTTCCTATCGCTCCTGCTGCTCCTGTTCTAATTCCTGTTATATATGCGCCGTCTAATATTCCTTTAGGCGCGCCTGTTTCTGCATCGCATATTAGTACCGTTCCCATTAAAGCTGGTAACCCTTTTTCTACGTTATCTCCATACCAAGAGACCAGTTTAAGCCCGAATATCTTTGAGTCCTTTAGCCATCCGGACTTAATGTCCATATCCGCTACTCCGGGATCAAATTCATGAAACACAAGTGGGAAAACAACAGTTCTATCATTAGCTTTTTGTGTATATACCTCTTCGATTGTTTCTATAACCTTTTCATATGATAATAATTTTTCTGTTTCTTTCGCATTGATAATATTTATCTTGTTCATTTTCCTACCTCCACTTTCTTTAATTATATTACATTCATATTTATTTACCATTGGAAGATTTATAATTATCGTATTCAATTATTGTAGGATATACAAAAGGAGCATTTTTTAAACGCTCCTTCTAATAAATTCGTTCATTCCTAGTTTACTCACCTTCATTGTCATGTAAAGTTCGACGTAAAAGCTATCGTTACTCTTTTTATCATATCCTAGTAATTCTTTTAGTTTTCCTACCCTATATCTTATTGTATTTGAATGCTGATTTAAATCCTCTGCCGTTTTCCCTACGTCACCATTATTGTCTATGTATTTTTCTGCCGTTTTATATAGATTTGAATTATATTCAAGGTCATATTTTTTAATTTTACTTATTACTTCGTTACTATATTTTATCATCCCTAAATTTTTATTTTCAGGTAATATCATCTTATACACGCCAATATCTTCAAAGGACATTTTATCTTTGTTCTCAAACTTACAAACTCTAGCTGCTGTGATTGCATTGTTAATAGTTTTTTTTAGTTCTATCTTCTCTGCACTTTCGATTTCATAACCCACGTAATATTCAGTCGTGTCCCCTACGCTGCTCATACAAATGTCTAGATCATTTTTATATTTATACTCATCTTCATAATCAATAAAAATCATTATTCCGCCATCATAAACTGCTAAAAATATATTTTTACTGCCTGGTACTTCTGATACAACTTTTCTGATGTTTTCAACATCAGACTTTATTTTCCCAATATTTACGTTCTTCTGTTTTAAGTATGCTACTCCAATATTATGTAAATCCTCTTGATTGATATCTCTTATAAAATATGCTTCTTCTTCAATGCTAGCTAAACCCTCTGAGATTCTCTTTATCTTATTTTCCAGATTTTCACTGTACTTGCTATCGTTTAGAAGGTCTTTTATTTTAACAATTATATCTTCTATGTAAATATCTTTCGGGTAAAACATCAATGGTATTTTCTTCTCTTTAGCCTTTTCAACGCACCTTTGGGGAAGTTCTTTAAAGAAAACTTCCTTTATGGCTATTGCGGATACATTAGCATCTAGGAGAGCGCATATGTATTCTTCCGCCTTTTTAGAATCATCCCTACATACAAATAAAGTGGTTAACACAAAATCGCCTTCTCCAAATGTTTCTGATATTTGTTCAAGGCTTTCATAATCGTGAATACCAATATCTCTAATTCTTTTGTTTATTCCGAAATCACCGGTTAAAGATCTAAATTCTTTAAATTCCGCCATGCCAAGCATCTCTGAAATCAAAATCATCTTACACTCCTCAATCAGCTTAGTAAAGCAACTCCTGCTGTAATTACTGTAAATAGAACCATCGATACTATTATTACAAGGGCAATTACTCTATTCGCTTTCATTTTCTTTTGATATTTGTTTTTCTTTTTCATAAATCTTTTCCTCTTTCTTTTCATTTAAACCATGTTTTACAACACCAAATATAATTAGGGCTACACCTATAGCCTTATATATGCTCATTGAGTCTCCCGTTATAAGTACTGCACTTATAATGCCGATTACTGTTACGCTGTTTGATATGAAAAGCGAAGCCTGCGCCGGATTAAGATTCCTGTTGACATGGTTATGAAGCTTAAAGCACAGAATCGAGCAAAATGACGCTAGATATAAAAGCGCTATAAGCGCTGGCATATTTGTAAACACTGCTACATATCCGCTTACTAGACTTCCGTTTAATAGCGCCATAATATTAAAACAGATTGAGCCTCCAACAGACATTGCTACCACTATTTCAGTAGGTGAATAAATATTTGATATCTTATTGCTAACGATGTAAAAAAAACCTGCAAGTACTACGCATGCCATCAAAAAAGCATATCCTATTAACTTACCACCTATTTGAAATTCCGGTTCAAATGCTACTGTAAATACTACTCCTGTGAAACATATAAATGCTGATATGATAGTGCTTCTTTTTACTTTTTCTCTAAGTACTACAGCTACAATAAAAGCGGTAGTTATTGGAACAAGCGCTAGCATTATTGATGTCTCGGAAGGTGATGTGTTTTGAATACCTAATGATTCAAGCAAGGAATATGCTCCTGGCTGAATTAAGACTAGTGTTATCAACCCTTTTTTTGATTTGTTTCTATAATCAACTTTAAACACTCCAGTAATTATCAATATTAAAGCTACCACCGCAGCCATTGTCCATCTAACAGACAAATAATCAAATGTTGTTATGTATCTTAGCGCTATCGATATAGCAACAAACGATGTTCCCCAAAACAATGCTATAAGAAAAACTTCAATAAACAACCCTTTTTTTAGATTCATTCTTTACCCCAAAGATGGTCTCTTTTCTATTCTATCAAATGCGTACTCCATAACTTAAATGCCTATCTTACATGCCATTCTAACATAAATACTCCACATTTTCCAAACCCGTTTCCTGGTATCATTAATATGCGTTCTTGATAAAGAAGCTTTTCTATAACTTCCTTAATATAATATCTTTGTATTCTTTAATTATCTTGCTGAATATTTTCTCTGTTTATCTTCAGCTTTCATTTCATCTAACCCATGTTTTACAACACCAAATATTATTAGGCCTACGCCAATCGCCTTATATATGCTCATTGAGTCTCCTGTTATAAGTACTGCGCTTATAACACCTATTATAGTCACGCTGTTTGATATAAATAGCGCGGTCTGCGCTGGATCAAGATGGCTGTTTATATGATTGTAAAGCATAAAGCACAGAATTGAACAAAATATTGCCAAATATAAAAGTGCCATAAGCACATGCATATTTGTAAATACTGCTAGGTATCCACTTACTAATCTTCCGTTAAATAGAGCCATAATATTAAAACAAATAGAGCCTCCAACAGACATTGCTACTGCAACTTCCGTCGGTGTATATTTTACGGCCAGCTTATTACTCATTACTGTATACGTTCCTCCTAGTAATACGCATATAGTTAAGTAAACATAGCCTATTAGCTTTCCGGTCATCTCAAATTCTGGTTCAAATGCCACCGTAAATATTACTCCTGAAAAACATATGAAAGCAGCAACTAAGGTCGTTCTTTTTACCTTTTCTCTAAGAAGGAAGGTCACAATAAATGCAGTCGCTATTGGAAGTAATGCTAGCATTATTGAAGCTTCGGAAGCCGAGGTATTTTGAACTCCCAAGGATTCAACTAAAGAATACGCACATGGTTGAATCAATACCAATAATATTAAGCTTTTTTTTGATTTATTCTTAAAGTCGACCTTAAATACTTTTGTTATTACAAGCAATATTGATAATACACCAGCTATTGTCCACCTTACTGCTAAATATTCCAAGGGAGTTACGGTTCTTAATACTATTGATATGGCAACAAAAGATGTTCCCCAAAACAATCCCACAAGAAACACTTCAAAATATAATACTTTTTTACTCTTCATTCACAACCCCCATAACCTTTTTTCTGGCGTTTTGATAGCGCTTAGATACAAATCTATTCCCCATATTTATTATCCCCTTTTCAATATAATATGCATATTATATTGAACCTTGACTTTAATTGCAAGCATAAAACTAAAAGAGCTTGTTATTTAAGTGACCACGAAATGTTGGACACTTAAATCAAGCTCTAGTCAATTTATTTGATAGTAATGGCATAATTTTTTTCTTTGGCAAGTTCTAATATAATATGGGCATCTTCGTTTTCAAAGATATGCTCACTTTCTTCTTTTATCTTTTTAAAGTTTAATAAGCATTCACCGCCAAAAGATACTTCACTGCACTTTATTTCATCTATATCATCAAAGGTCCATGTTTTATAACGCTTAAACAGTCTATAGTTAGTAACTATTACCAATCCTTTTTCATCGATATAGGCCGATTTTCTTATTAGCATGGGAAGATAAGTTAATCCACCAATAATGAGAAATATTTGGCTGCCTTTTATTATCCCAGTAAAAATTAAAACTGCACCAATCAACATTAATACAATCACGCCCTTTGAATTAATAACATTTTCTTGGGCCGATTTATATTTCATTCTATGCTATCTCTAATGCTATTTCCATCATTTGAGTAAACGTATTTTGTCTTTCTTCTGCTGTGCAAGCTTCTCCTGTAAACGGGCAATCGGATATCGTACATATGCAAAGGGCATTTTTACCTGCTCTTGCAGCGTTCATATATAGCGCTGCTGCTTCCATCTCTACAGCTAGTACTCCCATTTTTTGCCAGTCTTTTAGGCTTACTGCATCATCATAAAAGG
>JAAYHV010000118.1 GCA_012744355.1 Clostridiales bacterium | reverse complement strand
TAACATTTGAAGACACATACTAGCTTCTTCAACGGCTTCTTTTTCAGTGATTGCTGCATCAAAGAAATATACACCTACTTTTAAACCTGCATTTTTAGCACCTTCTAGATTCTGTTTAAATTTATCATCGGCTACAAGCTTTCCGGTTCCATATCCCATAAATCCAATTCGAATAATTGCAAAATCAACACCAGCTGCTTTAACTTTAGTCCAATTTATATTGCCTTGATAAGTAGAGACATCAATTCCAACTACATTGTTTGTGGAACCATCAGCATTGAAGAAATAATCCATACCTTGTATTACCTGCTTACCAGTAACTTTATTACCGTTTTTATCAAAATAGTATGTCTTATTATTCATCTTTTGCCAACCATAATAGACAGTTTTTGCGGCTGTTGGCGGAGCTTTTAGTTCGATTTTCTGTGCATTAATTTCTTTACCTTCATAAGGCAGTAGATTGTAGTTTGAACCAATAACTGAGATATCTTCGTAATCCGAAGAGTCTGGTACGGCTCTTCGCCCTTTAATTAAATATCCCTCAGAGTCGCGTACCGCTATTAAGTCTGTAGCCACATTATCAGTTGTTGTTATATACATATTACTATCTCCGCCTAAAACAGGTTTATACATATAGATTGGGTTTCCTGATGTGTCAAGAAGAGGAAGGGTATCGGTTCCTTTTATT
Organism: Clostridiales bacterium; assembly: GCA_012744355.1. Classification (GTDB taxonomy): domain Bacteria; phylum Bacillota; class Clostridia; order Peptostreptococcales; family Anaerovoracaceae; genus JAAYHV01. The sequence goes on along the minus strand of JAAYHV010000118.1, from coordinate 1,390 downwards.
GTTTCAACTCTACTTTTGACAAATTCTACAGTGTCTTTAGGTAAAGACACGTGGGTAGTCTTGTCGCTTGCATGCTTACCAAACTGCCCGTCATCAGCAGCAAGGTTTACATTGTTTTGTGAAACTATTTTTTCAGAAACATCTATTTTTTTATGTTTGACAGGAGGCTCAATGGTTACTTCCATAGGGTCAGGGGCACCATAATCACCTGCGTCACTTAGCATTAATACGTAATCGCCTTCTTCTAATTTATCAAAATATATTAAACCGTCTTTTTTAGTGTTTGTTAACGTTATGGGGTCATCATCAGAACCCTCTAGAGATAAGGAAGCTATAAATGGATAACCGGTTACTATTTTATCATCTTGATTTTTAATCGTAACGCTTAAATCAGACTTCACCGAAGCAACAGTCATAATTAATGCATCCTCACGTTTAACTTCAAAGGGAAGTTCTAAATCATTTAAATTTATTAGATTAGTTGCTTGCCTAGTTGATGCCATGCTTACGTGGGCAGGCCCAAACATATCAAAGTAACAAGCAAAGGTTAAAACGACGCAAAAACTCAGAAGAAATAGCACTGAGGCGCCCTTTTTTGTTTTTAAAAATCCATGCATTTTTACTTTAAAATTTTCCGTATTCACGCTTAAAACTCCTTTCAATTACACACACCTTATTTATCACTTAAGGATACAATAAAACAACTTAAATGTCAAAGGATTTGAAGAGGTAGATTGTGTTGGAATACTTAATTAAACATGGTATAATTAATGAATTAAATAAAGAAGTGGGGGGACATTATGAGTAAGAAATTTGTAATAAATAACACTAAAGAAATGCAATATATAAGGCCAAGTGATCCTGCGGCTAAAGGTTCGATGCTTGGGACAGCTATAGGAATTGAAGAAGGCTGGGAAGATTATGTGATGAGAATAGTTAGAATCGAACCAGGCGGCACAAGTTTTAACCATAATCACAACTGGCCTCATATTAACTACTATATTTCTGGAAGAGGTATACTTACTTTGGAAGGAAAGGAATACGAGGTAAAAGAAGGCGATTATACTTACGTGCCTGAAAACCAGCAACATCAGTGGAAGAACAATACTGATGAGATGTTTGAGTTTATTTGTATAGTGCCAAAAGAGGGACATAATATTTAATGGAGGGAAAAAGTGAAGGATAACATTATATTAATAGGAATGCCAGGAACAGGTAAAAGCGCAGTAGGAAAAGCCCTTGCAAAGAACTATAGGTGGAAGTTTATAGATACAGACGATAGAATTGTAGAGCTTGAAGGAAGAACGCTTCCTGATATAATCGAAAATGGGACTTACGAAGAATTTTTAGCAATAGAAGGAAATGCAGGAAAAACACTAGACTGTAAGGG
>JAAYHV010000117.1 GCA_012744355.1 Clostridiales bacterium | reverse complement strand
ACTAACCAAGTAAAAGCTGAATGCTGAGCAAAGCCTCTGGCATCGCTCCTAATCACCTTAAAATCTTCCTGAGGTGCTAGAAGCATGCCTACGACAGAAGTTTGCGGAATCGTCTTGTTAATTTTATCTGCTATTGATAAATATCCATAGCTATCATACATCTCGTCTCTAAATCCTGGTCCGTCGTGAGAGAATATTTGAATTATTTTGCTCTGAATCTCTTCGCCCACAAGACAAGCGCTGTAAACTGCTAGATTCCCGCCTTTTGAATGTCCACCTATATATATCTTTTTTGAATAGTTCTCCTCATAAAAAACTTTTAAATACCTCGCAGCATTAGCTTGGGATGGAGTTTCTTCCATAAATACCATATTAAAGTCTTCTTTCCATCCAATCATTGTCCCATCTGTACCTCTAAAGCACACGTAATCGATTTCATCGCTAAGTTCATAAGTAACGGCAGCAAATTGCATCACTCTTTTTTTACTGGTTTCGCTTATGATATTTTTAATTCTTATATCTCTAAATCTAGGACTAGACGCTAGTATTGTTAGTAATTTGCGATTTTCTTCATCAGAAATACCATCTGAAAACATTTTATCAAAGTATTCAGCTTTATATAAATCTTTAACAGTCCAAACTTTTACATTGTTCTTTTTAACTTGAGTTTCTATTCTGCTATAAAAAAGTTGACATAAAATTAGGCTATCCACAGAGTTAAAAGGGCTTTCCTCAAATCTCTTAAAATTGTCTTTTGCATAGTCGAGAATATTTCTACTTGCCATAATATCACTCCTCCCGGAATATAGTCTTGCAGATGTCTTCGATTACCTCTTCTGCATCTATAATATCATTGTTGTCACATAATATGGATAATTTATCGCCTCCATATAAAACGGTTTGACCATAAGGTATTAATTCTTTGCCATCTCTCTCCACCGAAACTATAAGGCTACCTGAGGGTAGATTGAGTTTTTCCACCTTTTCTCCATCCATATATGACCCATAGTAAATTTCAGCCTCAAATATTACTTTTCTTCGCTTTACCTGATTTTCTTCATTTGAACCAATCTCTTTTTTAAGCATTCTGTTAAGAAGTTGTTCGTAAACAGGAACACCTCCAAGCATATCCGCTACGGTGTATGCCACCAATGATACTATAGATATCGCTAGTAAACTTCTAAAATCTCCAGTCATCTCTGTGATTAGTATCACACCTGTAATAGGAGCTCTTACTATTGACGCAAAGCAACCCGTCATTCCTAATACAACAAATGCTGCTATTAGGGACTGATTCATTCCAAATAAATCTGACATAATCTTCCCAAAAGTTCCACCAGTCAGTGCCCCTAATACTAGAAGTGGTAAAAATATTCCTCCCGGAACTCCAGAACTAAAGCTAAGTGTCGAAAAAGCAAATTTGCTAAGTAATATTATTAACAGAGTTATGACTGCCATTTCTCCCATCGCAACTTCACCAACAAGTTCATGTCCGCTACCAAGTATTATAGGGTAGGTAAAAGCTAAGAATCCTACACATAGAAAAGCAATGCCTACTCTACCTTCTTTAAATGGTATTTTTTCCAAAAGGTTCTGCATTGCGTTAATCGTATTGTTATAAAGAACACCAAACACCCCTAGCACAACGCCTAGCACAATAACCATCCAGTAATTTGCTAGTGGTAAATATTCGGTTATGTGAAAATCAAATACTGGTTCAAGGCCCAAAATATTACGTACCACAAAATCCGCACTAACAGTTGCTGCCATAGTAGTAAGAAGCACTTCTGTCGAGAAGTTTTTATGAAGTTCTTCTAAGCTAAAAATTACTCCAGCTAGTGGCGCTCCAAAAGCTGCTGCCAGTCCAGCTCCAGCTCCACATGACATCAACATTCTTTCTTCAGTTAAAAGCCTCCCTGTGGTTCTTGCAAAGCCTTTCCCTACCATTGCACCAAGCTGTATACTAGGTCCTTCTCTACCTAATGCAAGACCTCCACCAATAGCTAAAACTCCACCTACGAACTTGGCGATAATCAATTTATACCAAACTGTTTCAATTTGTCCTTTTAACTCGCCCTTTACTTGCGGTATACCCGAGCCAGCGCAGTATGGTTCTTTTTTAACTATGTATGTGACCACCAAACTTAGTGCTGCTAAGATCACAAAAAATATAATCACATTTTCTAATCCCTGTGATGCAAACTCTATTAAATTGTTTCTAAGCTTGTCTCCATAATCTAAAATCATCCTAAAAAACGCAATTAAAAATCCCGTAGCAACTCCAACCACTAGACCTTCAGCCAGAAGAACATACTTAAAAGTGTCTTTGCGCTCTAAGTTTTTTTTAGCGCTACTGGCCTTTTCACGTCTTCGCTTCTTCCTTAGTCTTTTTATATTCTCTTTTTTTATTTTTCTTTCTAATTCAGTTACCAATTCATTCCCCTATTATCTCGAATACACATTATTTGTTAAGTACTCGGGATTACAAGTAACATCAATCCCTAACGATTTTAACGCTTGCTCATCTCCATCACTTAATATTGCCGTGCAGTGAGCTTTGCAACCTCTTAACTTATCCAATTTATTTAATGCTACTTCTGCCATTGGATTAGTTGTAGTAGACATCGCAAGAGCCATAATTACTTCTTCGCAATTAAGACTAGTCTTAAGACTTTTGAATGTGTTCTTTTTTAAATCCTGCATTCTTTGTAATATTTGTGGAGAAATCAGTGGGATTTCATCTGAAATTCCCGCAAGCACCTTGATTGAATTTAAAATTACCGCCGCGCCCGCTACCATTCTTCTAGAGCTTCTTCCAGTTACAATTTGACCATCTGGTAAACCCAAGGAAGTTACTACGACATTTTCGAAACGCTTGTCACAGTTTCTCTTTTTTTCTGCATACTCTTCTGCTGGCCTAACAACTACCCTATCGTATCTATCAGATCCCACTTCTTCCATCAAGAGCTTAGATCTTTCAAGAGAACCTTCATCGATTCTTCCTTTCTTATAGTCGCATTCAGCTATTAAATATCTTCTAATTATTTCCTGAAGAGCTGCTTCTTTACAAACCTCATCATCTGTTATTCCAACTCCAGCTCTGTTAACTCCCATGTCTGTAGGAGACTTGTATTCGCATTCTTCTCCTGTAATTTTTTCAATTATTCTTTTTACCACAGGAAAAGCTTCTAAATCTCTATTATAGTTAACAGCCTGTTTTCCATAAAATTCAAGATGGTATGAATCTATCATATTAACATCCTTTAAATCTGAAGTCGCAGCTTCGTAGGCAATGTTAACAGGATGCTTAAGAGGCAAATTCCATATTGGAAAAGTCTCAAATTTAGCATATCTAGCTTTGTTTCCATGTTTCTGCTCATGGTAAAGTTGTGACAAACTAGTCGCCAACTTTCCTGATCCTCCTCCAGGTCCAGTTACAACAATTAAAGGTTTAGTAACCTCAATGTATGGGTTTGCGCCGTAACCTTCATCGCTTACTATTGTGTCTACATCCGTAGGATATCCTTTAGTAAAATAGTGTTTGTATGTTCTTATTCCTCTTCTGTTAAGTTTGTTAATAAACATATTAACTGAAGGTGCATCTTCATATCTAGTTACAACAACAGAATTAATTTCAAGATCATAACTTCTAAAAGCATCTATTAATCTTAGGACTTCTAGATCATACGTTATCCCAAAATCCTGTCTTGTTTTACTAGTTGTGATGTCACCTGAGTAGATGCATATTACAATTTCAGCTTGGTCTTTCATTCTCTGTAGAAGCTTAATTTTAGCATTTTCGTCAAATCCGGGCAATACTCTCATCGCATGCTTATCTTCAACTAGTTTGCCCCCAAATTCTAAGTAAAGCCTTTCGCTACTACCTTTATCTACTCTTTGTAGGATGTACTTAGTCTGCTCCTCTATGTACTTCTCTGCATCAAACCCTATTTTCATTTTTTTACTTTTTCCTTTCGTTTCTAATGGATTCTATAATTAATCTATTTCTTCTAGACATTAGACCTTCAAGTTTAATGTTGTAGTCAAGAGTTATTTTACCTTCTCCTTCATCGTTGACTTCATACTCAACTTTATTTGTTACCAACTCAAGATTAATTCCTCCAATTGGTGTTTGGTACCTTGTAACATGCTTTTCGCCTTCTGTAAATGCCATATCAACGCTACCTAATATTTCTTTAGCATATCTGTTCATGTGGACTATACCTTCATTTAAAGTTAATATCGTTGTGCAATCTTGCAGTTCTGTTGTTACGGATTCATCATAAACTAAATACAAGCTATTTTCATCAGAATAAAAAACTGCTTCTGTCATAACCTCCATATCCTCTTCTAGGGTTTCTGTTCTGACAAAGCTTCCTCCCTTTGGCTCTAAATCCTGAGAGTATTGCTTGTGCGATATCACAAGATCTACATCGGCTTTATACTTATATTCCCAGTCGCCCTTAAATATCTCTTTTCTGATTTCCTCTTCAGTTATCATTATTCTCAACCTCACTTCTTATTTCTTTTAAATCTTCAACGTCGAAGTGGTATTGTTTTTGACAAAATTGACACACTACCTCTGCGCCTTCATCCTCTTCAATCATTTCAGTTAAATCCTTTTCACTTAAAGTCGTAAGGCCTTTTTTATATTTTTCTTTAGAACAATCACAAAACCAATTCATGTCTCTAATTCCTATTGATTCTGGTTTGTAATCTGAAGGTAACGGGCTAAATATTCTTTCCATCAAGCCTTCCAAAACTCCAATCTCTGTTTTACCTTTTGATTTGAGCATTTCCTCAGCTATCATAGTCGTAATAGATGGCATCGTTTTCAACATTTCTTCAAGTGCATCTACAGCTTCATTTTCAAAATCTGGTAGCATCTGAATTATAAATCCTCCTGAAGCAGCAATTTTCGTATCATTTCCTATCATGACACCAAGAGCTACAGAAGAGTTTTGTTGCTCGGAAATATAAAAATATGCCGTCAAGTCTTCTGCTATTTCTCCTGATACTAAAGCTATCTTACCTGAATATGGTTCTTTTAATCCGATATCTTTAATGACCGTTAATTCGCCTTTGCCGAGTGCTTCTCCTACATCTAATTTTCCGTTTTCTTTTAAGGGTAAGTTAACATACGGATTAGCTACATATCCTTTAACATTTCCTGCTCCATCTGCCGTAGCTATAACTTGTTTAGCCGGTCCTTCTCCTTTAAACAGCACTGTTACTTTTTCGCTTTCCTTTTTTAGCATCAAACCCATCATGCCAGTTGCCGTAAGCACTCTTCCTAGCATCGCCGATGCAAGAGGCGTCGTATCGTGAGCCTTTCTTGCTTTTTCCACCATATCGGTAGTTATGGTTAAGTAAACTCTGTATGATTTACTTTTATCTATTCCAATTATTACTTTACTCATATTTTTTCCTTTTATATTTAATCAACAATTTATTTTATCATAAACGCAGTAAACTTTAAATGATTTTAATAAGATAACACTAAAAAACCCCGAATGTTTATCAGGGTATAATCTGCTAATATCTAGAAGCATTTTTCAGGACATCCCTTCCGCATTTGTCTATTTCGTTTAACATACTTATACCAAAATGGTTTGTAATGTATTTAATTCCGATATCCATGTTAGGTTTTCTTGTCGTCATGTTGTGGCAATCTGTTCCTATCAGATCTATACGACCAGTTTTTACTAAATTATGATTAGTCCGATTAAAAAACTTTTTTTCAATCGCCCCACAGTTCATTTGAATAAGTACATCTAAACCTAAAAGGCTCTCTATGTTATCTGTGCCCTTTTGTGAGGCAATAAACCTCTCTATGTGGGCAATTATTGGAGTTATCCCGTGACGGGTGTATAAATTATCGACCTCCGCTATTGATGCTCTTGACCATTTACCATAAGGCATTTCAACCATCATAAACTTGGTGCCGATTATACAAAGTTTTTCTATATCTTTCATTTTACTCATCATAGGGAAAAGTGCAACCTCCGCACCTAAAAACAAATCTGGGAATTGCTTTCTCTTTGCCTCGTCGCTAAGCAAAAGTTTTAACGCATCTTTTCTAGAAGATATGAAATCACTAATCGACTCTCTATCAAAATAGTAATGAGGAGTCAGAACTATGGAATCCGCTCCTTGTTTTTTTACGCTATCAATCATAGCATAAGACATGTCTAACGAACTGCTTCCGTCATCAATATTAGGTAATATGTGTGTGTGAAAATCAATCATTTATCTAGAATCTCCGCCATAATATCTATGCTAATTATTATGATATTTACCATAATTAGCATACTTATTTGTTTTTCCGTAGCCCACAGTAGACTTCTGCCCACCATTTAAAACTACACCTAATACTTTTGCATTTGCATTTTTAATTATCTGAATGCTCTCTAGCAAATCTTCTTTCTTAGTGTAATTAGCTCTAACAATTATAATTAAACCATTTAAATGTTTTGATGCAACCACCGCGTCAGTTACCACGTTAACAGGTGGAAGATCTATAAGGATATAATCATAATACTTTTTAAGATAATCTATTAGCTCTTTCATTATTTCAGAGCCAAGCATTTCACTAGGGTTGGGTGGTTTTGACCCTGAAGGTATTACATCTAAGTTCTCATATCTTGTTTTCGTTATCACGTCAGACAGTTCAACTTGATTTATTAGTAAATTGCTAAGTCCTTTGTTTCCGTCTATTTCCAAAAGTTTAGACTGTTTGGGGGCTCTTAAGTCTGCGTCTATTAAAAGAACTTTTCTACCCGTTTTTCCAAGGGAAATAGCCGAGTTTAAACAGGTTATAGTTTTTCCTTCGGAAGCGTTTGGGCTTGTTATCCCAATCACTTAAGAGTTGCTGTCCGTTAAGGAAAATAAAATACTAGTCCTAAGCGCATTAAACTCTTCAGTAATTATAAAGTCGGTTTTTTCGTTGATGATCTTCTTTCTTTGCTGTCTTATAGAAAGAATATCATTCTCGGTTTTTACGGTTTTTTTCTTTTTTGTGTTTTGTTTAGTTCTACTCAAATCGCACCTCAAATATTAATATTCAGTAATAAATCCGATAATAGGTATGTCTGTTATCGCTTCAATATCTTCTTCTACCTTGATCTTAGTGTCCAGTAAATCGCTCACTATAACAACTAGACATATAATTACAAACCCGAGCAAAAACCCTATAGCTGTGTTTAAACCAACATTAGGATATACGGAATTGCTGTTGACCTTCGCCCTGTCTAGAATTCTAACCGAACTTCCTTCTACGATTTCAGCTATCTTCGTGGTTGAAATCTTGGCTATCTCATCTGCTATTTCGGCACATTCCATGGAATTTTCACCTTGGACGGTTACATAAAAGACTTCTGTGTTATTTACTGAATCAGCTGTCATCATTTGTCTAATTTGCTCCGGAGTATAATCCACTCCAGCCTTTTCTATTACATCGTTAAGAACTAAGTCAGATTCTATAATTGCTACATAAGTACCTACAAGTTGTTGCGCTGCTGATATATCACTTGTAGTAAGTGATTCAGTGTTCACTATCGTTTTATTGTTTACATAAAGTTTAACAGTTGATGAATATTCTGGAGTGATCAAATAGCTGCTTACTAAAAATGTAATCATTCCCACAAGAATTGTAATTAAGATTATTATTTTTAGATTGCTATGTAGAAGATAAAACAGTTGTTTTAGGTCAATTTCTTGTTCTTGATTATTGTTATTCAAATTGTGTTCTTCCAGTTCATTTATACTTGTAATTCTACACTATTGGGAAGTTTTTTACAAGTAAATTGATATCATATTATTACATTATCTGGCATATTTGTTTCATAATTAATTTAAATAATCACAGTTTTTTCATAAACGTGGTATATAATTCTATTGGGAGGTCTTTTATGGATAATAACGATTTTAAAAACTTTGAAAACAACGCGGATGCAGAATATGGTACTGAACAAACTGTTACATTTGAAAAACCGCCTTCATATGTAACTAAAAAAGCCTTTGTCCTGCTTCTCATTCTTACCTTAATAGTAGGAGCTGGTATAGGTTATCTAATAGGTAACAGTATAAGTGCACAAAGCGGTCCCACCGACTTTTTGCAAATTAGCGATAGTAACCGCTCTTTAGATAAGGCAACGAATAGCGAGCTCTCAATTCAACAGATAATAGCTAAAAACGAGAATTCGGTAGTGGAAATCAGCACTGAAAGTGCAGCTACAGATTCTTGGTTAGGTTCATTTATTAAAGAAGGTGCCGGTAGCGGTGTCATAGTCAAAAGCAACGGATACATAGTCACAAATAATCACGTAATCGATGGCAGCAGCAAAAATATAGTTACTCTGTTGAGTGGTAAAAGCTACGACGCAACTCTAGTTGGTACCGACCCATTAAACGATTTAGCTATTCTCAAAATTGATGCTAAGGATTTAGACCCAGTTAATTTTGGGACCACAACCGATTTAGTTGTCGGAGATTTAAGTGTTGCAATAGGAAATCCTTTGGGTGAATTAGGTGGAACTGCCACAACAGGAATTATTAGCGCTCTTAATAGATTAATAGAAATTGACGGCTCAACTTTAAACTTAATTCAAACAGATGCAGCAATAAACCCTGGGAATTCTGGAGGGGGCTTGTTTAATCAACAAGGAAATTTAATCGGGATAGTTATTGCAAAAAGCGGCGGTGCTAATATAGAAGGTCTTGGCTTTGCAATACCGATAGAAACCGCCAAACCTATAATTGAAGATTTAATCGATAACGGTAAAATAACAAATAGGCCAATAGCCGGAATTACTATAGCAGACATAGACACTGAAAATTTAGCTTCTCAGCTTGGCACTAACCAACTTGGCGTTTATGTTATAGAGGTGACTGGAAAAAATGCTAAGAAGGCAGGTTTAAAAAAGGGCGATCACGTGGCATACTTAGATGAAACCCCAATCACTTCATCTGATCAACTTATTAAAGAAATCCAAAAGCATAAAATAGGCGATACTGTAACATTTACAGTTACAAGAGATGGCCAAAAAACAGAAGTAAAGGTCGTGCTTGAAGACGCATCTAACTACAATAACTAAAAAAAGGTTATCTCATTTTATACTGGGATAACCTTTTCTATTACTTTTTGCTGAATCTTCCGTTCATTCCTAACAAGAAATTTTTTAGTCTTTTAATGTGCAAATCTGCCTGATCTCTAGCCTTCTTTTCGTCACCATTAATAATCGCTTCCATAATTCCTGTGTGCTCACCAGGCATATCTTCATATCTTGAGTAATCATCGTAATATAAATATCTAAACCTAAGTGCAAGTTCTTGTACGCTACCTACCATTTGCATCAATGTTCTGTTGCCGCTACAAGAAACTACTAACTTATGAAACATCTCATCGTATTTTACAATGTCATCAGTGTTTCCTGATATTATTGCCTCTGAATACTTTTCCGTAATTCTTTTTAGTTCGCTTGCCTCTTCTTCGTTAATTCTTCTTGCAGCAAGAGAGGCCGCTAATCCTTCTAAGTCTTCTCTAACTTCTAATATATCAACCATATCCTTAATCGATATGTCTGAAACATACGCGCCTCTTCTAGGCTCGATTGACACTAAACCTTCTTTTTCTAATTTTCTAATAGCCTCTCTTATGGGCGTTCTGCTAACTCCCATACTCTCCGCAAGCTCAATTTCCATAAGTCTTGTTCCGGGATTAACATTACCGATTAGAATTTTATGTTTTAATTCTTCGTATACTAGTTCCCTAAGAGGCCTATGGTTTTGTAATTCAAAATCCAACATTTAAAACACCTCAAAACTTTCTTTTTACTTCTCAGTTCCATATAATTGTTCTTTGTATACATAACATTATATACCACGAACACTTTGTTCACAAGGTAAATTTCAAATCTTTTTAGTTTTTATAAATGCCCGTTTTGCTTAACCACATTTTGCACTCTAATTCGTTTTCATTGTAGGCTTTTTCAGCTTTTTCTCTATTTGAAAAATACGCTACTAGCGTAGGCCCGCTACCGCTCATAAGCACTTTATCCGCTTTGAATTTTTTAAACATCTCCTTTTTCAAACTTAGTACCTCAGGATATTTGTTTAAAGTATACTCTTCCATAACATTATTCATTAAAGAATAAGCCTTGTCATATTCTTTTGATTCTATACTTTTAATAAATTCGTTCGTAGCTGGTCTTTTTAACATTTTACAATTATCAATGTTTTCATAAACATCTTTTGTTGATACGCTGATCCCGGGGTTAGCTAAAATTACATATGATGGAAAGTTATCAATCACCTTTAAATCTTCCCCAATCCCTTTTGCAAGAGCTGTTATGCCTGACGTTTCTATTCCTTCCATCTCTGCTAAAAACTCCTTGTTTTTAAAGGCGTTCATTATTATAGAAAAGGGGAAGTCTGCTCCGAGTTTTGCACCTATTTTTATTAATTCGTTCAAGGAGTATCTGTATCCTATTATCTTGTTTATGCCTAACATTGCGGCGGCTCCATTACCGCTTCCACCTGCGAGACCTGCAGCAACTGGGATGTTTTTCACTATGTTAATATTAAAGCAATTGTATTCACCAACATACCCTTCTAATACCGCTAATGCACCTTTTACCGCAGTATTCGCTGGACCTTTCGGCAGATTTTTATCGCTTATTTCAAGGACGACTTTGTAACTGCTGCTAGCGTCCTTGCTTGCTTTTATTTTTACATCGTCATAAAGATCAATATCTTGCATTACACTTTCGATTTTGTGATAACCGTTTGGCAGTTTATCCACAACATCTAGCGAAAGATTTATTTTACCATATGCTTTTAATTTTAATTCATTCATAGTTATTCTCCATAATAAAGTGGATGCCAGAATACTCTGACATCCACACTTTAGCTATTATTTTTTGTTCTGACCACTGCTTTTTTTATTCTTATAGTTTTGTACCTTTTTCCTAGCAGCTTCTTTTTTAGCCTTCTCTTCTGCTCTAGCTAACATCCCAGATTTAGTCTTGCCGCCTACTGCTGAAATCGGTTTGATTTTCTTTACCATGTAAGTATTCACCGGCAACTGGTAATCTTCATCGTCGTCATATGAATCATCTATTTTTTGTTTTGCCGCCTTCTTAGCAAGTTTGGCATCATGCTTCGCTTTTCTCTTGCTTTCTTCTTCCATTATTTCTTCTACAGGTTTACCCGTTCTCTTTGCTTCCTTATATGGATTCACAGGTACGTATCTATCTCTATCTCTGTCATCATCTGCATTTTTTTTCATCGCCTTTTGTGAAACAAAGAATATACCAGCAAACATAACGCCCATCATTCCCATGTTGATCATCATATTTCTTGATTGGTTAAGCGTAGTAAAGGTAACTGTTTGGTCTTGCCCTAAAGTGCTTCCACTATTATCTATAAACTCGCCATCAATATGTAATGTATAGGTAGAATTCTCTATTGCTTGAACGCCTTCTTTGTACCCAGCCAAAACCATAACTATACCTTCTTCATCAGGGTTAACCAATACTCTTATAGGTATGTCTTTGCCTTTTTCATCTTTTATCTTAAAGCAGTCCTCGTTAGCTTTAATAGTTTCTTCGTCTGAAACATCGCTATCAAAATACAGCTTAACTCCTAAGTTCTCTAAAGATGTATTCTTCTGTCCGTCTTCAGGGTATGTACTTTCCAATTTCAGTCCGTCTGCAAGTACAAACATTGACGACATGGCTACTAGTAAAACGGTTAGACTAAATATCAGTCCTATTCTCTTCATCTGTTTTCCTCCGATAATATGTTATTTCTTCCTTAATTCACAAAAAAAGTCTTTGATTAACTTACTACATGTACTACCTAATATATGTATTTCTACATTTACTACGTGATTTAATTTGCCGTCGCCCACAATATTATATACTGAGCCGCATGCACCTGTCTTCGCATCCTCTGCGCCGATGTATAGATTTTTTATCCTAGAAAGTACTATGGCGCCTGCGCACATAGAGCAAGGCTCAAGTGTTACGTAAAGCGAACATTCATTAAGTTTCCACGTAGAGCCTTTCAAGCTTTGTGACGCTTCTTTAATTGCAATTATTTCTGCATGCGCAGTTGGATCATCAGTTGTTCGCGTCTGATTAAAACCTCTGCCAACAATCAATCCATCTTTTACTATTACTGCTCCTACTGGGACTTCCCCTCTATTATTTGCTTTAATCGCAAGCTTTACAGCTTCTTTCATAAAGCCTTCTTTTTCTTTTTTTGTTAGTGTTTTCATACGCTTTGTAATTTTATCATAATTGTTTTTAAATTACAACCATTAGCAGAAATTAGTCATCTTGCATTTTGTAAGTTATTAAGTTAAAATATGCATGGAGGTAGCTATGATATTGGATATAATTATAGTACTAATAGTACTAATTTCAGCTTTTATCGGAAAGCGAATGGGCATAGCCACAACAATAATAAACTTACTTAAATGGCTCGCTGTAATAGTGTTAGGTATAGTATTAACTGGGCCTATTAAGAATTGTTTAATCGAAAACACTACTATTGATGATTGGTTAAACACTAGATTAGGCGAATCTATGGTTACGACTACCTATTTAGATTTACCTGAATTTTTGCCTGATGCAATGTCTAATAGCATGGAAACTGCAAACGAATCATTGGCATACAGCGTTGCTAATTCTGTTGTTGGAATATTTATGACTTTAATTGCATTGCTAATACTAATCATAACCATAGGTGTAATTACAGCAATACTAAGCTCCATATTTTCCAAGAAGCATAATGTAGGCAATTTGATTGGCTTCACAGACGGATTAATAGGATTAGTCTTTGGCATAGCTAGAGGAGCACTAATAGTGTTCATTTTCTTGGCTTTATTAGTTCCCGTTGCTGCAATCTTTTTTCCAGAGCAAATACCTTCCATTAGCGATAGTTTAAGTTCCTCATTTATCGCAGAAGAAGTTTACGATAGCAATCCATTATTAGTATTGCTAGATAAAGTCTTAGGAGAATAGTATGAAATGTATAATTGATAATAAAGATACTGAGCGATTAATAATAAGGCCATCTGTGCTTGAGGACTGCCAGCTGTTTTTTGAGTGGGAAAAAACCAAAGAGGTTTCAAATTTTTTCAGTATTGCAGATGATCAGGGTTATGGACAAGTAATTAAGGATTTCATCATCAATACGGAAGATGACTCTGTGGAGCTATACACAATACTAACTAAGGAACACCTTAAACCAATTGGCAGAATTCATCTAGGTAGCATCTCACGAAAGCTCGATTCTCTAGAGATTTATCGAATATACATAGGAGAACCAGCGCTTAGAAATCTGGGCTATGGAAGAGAATCTATGCTTTGGACTCTTGATAGAGCTTTTAAGAACGACGATTTCCACAGAGTGTATTTGGATTATTACAGTGATAATGAAAATGCCGCTCATTTATATGAATCTTTAGGCTTTAAGCACATTGGCTTAGCTAGAGGCGCTTGTAAGAAAAACGGAGATTACTATGATGTTAATCTTATGGATATCTTGAGGGATGACTACATAAAATGATTTTTTAGGTATTAAAAAAGCTATTTTTTAGGTATTAAAAAAGCTATTTTTTATCTTTTTTTGATAAAATAATAATTTATCTGTAAATAATTACTTTATGTTAATATAATTATATGGTAAAGTGCGCTATTTAGTATTAACCTACTTGGTAAATACCACTTATAGTATTTGTCACGAGTAATTCAACTAACAAAACACTTTAAGGGAAATACTGGTAAACCAACTGTATAATTATAGACATTCTCTTCTTCACACGCTGAACACCTTGGAACCACTTGATGTCACATCTTTTTTTTATTTCTAAGGTTCACATCTATTTGAATTGAAAAAGCTGTACCTCTCTGTTTGCAACAGCTACGCACGTTCTCACGTGCGCATAATCTGACATTCCGTTGAATCGCCTTATTTATTATTGTATAATTGTTTTATGTTTGAGAAAGGAACCCATGGCATGTTGTATCTATTGATAATACTAGCTTTCGTTCTGTTTGTGCTATACGATTACAACCAAATAATGAATAATTATAGATTATTAAGATCCTTCTTTTTTTTAGGCGTATCTATTATAGCCTTAGTGACAGTAGGTTTAATCATTACTTCAGAAGCAAGCTTTACTTTTGCTTTACCATTACGAATTGCTTTTTATGTTGCTGGTGTAATTTGTTTTATGTTCTTAATTCACACTTTATTCTTTGCGATTAAATTCGAAGATGCTTATATAAATGGTTCTAAACAAAAACTCTGTACCACTGGAGTTTTTGCATTGTGCCGACATCCTGGAGTTCTTTTTTTGTCAGGTGCATATCTATTTGCAGGTCTTGCAACAGGAAGAGTAGAGATTTTATGGCTATGCCTAATTCTAACATTTTGTAATATAGCTTACGTAACAATTCAAGATATGTACACTTTTCCTATTCTGTTTGACAAATATAGCGAATACAAGGAATCTACACCATTTTTGATTCCCAACTTTCAAAGACGCGAGGAGAAATAATCATGAAGTATGGCGACAAACTAAAAAATCAATCCGGCGATGCTTTATGGAACGAATATTGTGATTTTTTAAACCTATCAATAAACGATTTTATGGCTATCCAAAAGCGCCTAATTAGGGAACAACTGCCTGCATGGTTAAACAGCGAACTTGGAAGATCCATAGTTAACACACGAATTCCATCTGATCTATCTGAGTTTAGAGAAATGGTTCCATTAACCTCTTACGAAGATTATTCGGATATTTTGTTAAATAAAAATGAATCTGCCCTACCGGAAAAGCCTGTTATTTGGCTAGAAACAACCTGGGAAGGCGGAAAACATCCTATAAAAACAGCTCCTTATACACAAGGCATGATAGACGTATTCCGTAACAACTTGCTATCAGTTACTACCCTATCATCTACCAATCGAGACAAACGAACTAGTTTAAAACGCGGAGATAATGTTCTTTTTGGACTAGCTCCATTACCATACGTTACAGGTCTTTATCCACTAGTATTTCAAGAAGAATTAGATCTTAATTTCTTGCCCCCTGTATCCGAAGCAAGCACTATGAGCTTCGGTGAGCGAAACCGTAAAGGTTTTTCTATGGGTGTTGAGCAAGGAATTGACGCTTTTTTTGGACTAAGCAGTGTTATTCACTATATGACAAAATCCTTTGAAGATGCAAGTGTTTCTAAGTCTGGTAGCAAGCATAAACTAACACCAAAGATGGCTTTAAGATGGCTTAACGCAAAGGTTATTTGCGAAAAAGAGCAACGCAAAATGCTCCCTAAAGATATCTTTAAGCTTAAAGCTTTGTTATGTGCAGGTACTGACACTTCTTCGTATAAGGCATATTTAGAAGAAGCTTGGGGAATCCCTCCACATGAAGTTTTTGCTGGTACTGAACTATCCATGATAGCTACAGAAACCCACACTCATAATGGTTTGGTTTTATTTCCTGATGTTTGTTTCTATGAATTTATACCTGAATCAGAGTATGAGAAGAACAGATTCAATCCTAAATATGAGCCTAAAACGTGTTTGATAGATGAAATCGAAGAAGACCAGAATTATGAATTAGTCATAACTTCGTTAAAAGGCGGCGCTTTTGCAAGATACCGTATGGGTGATATGTTTAGCTGCTACAGTAAGTCAGGTGACACCTCAACATCATTGCCTATTTTAAAATATGTAGATAGAGCTCCTACGGTTATTGATATTGCTGGATTTACACGTATTACCGAAAAGTCTATCACAGAAGTTATTGAACTTTCCATGTTACCAATAAAAGATTGGTTCGCCAAAAAAGAATATGATCATAACAAAACACCATATTTACATTTATACATTGAAATTAAATCAGAATCTTTGGATTCTACTGCGCTGAGCTGTCAATTACTTCAAGACCATTTAAAAGCCTATTTTAAATTCTTTGATACTGACTATAGCGATCTTGAAAAAATGCTTGGCATAAAACCTTTAGTTATATCAGTAATTAAATCAGGCTCTACGTCATTATATAAGGAATTTACTGGAAATAATATCGTTAAAATGAATCCGAAAACGCACGATATCAAAACTTTCCTAAAGTGGATTGAATTGCACGAAAAAGACGGGAGGGTATTTGTATGACACATAACGTTCCATATATTATAATACCTACCTTAGCTTTAATATGTTATGTAGTTCTTCTTCTTGCTATGCTTTCATCCAAGAAAAACAGAATAATTAATGCCTTCATACTTTACCTAACCGTATTCATGCTATGGACAGGCGGTTCTGTATTTATGCGAATGCAGCTATTCCCAGGATACCAGTATTGGTACCACGTATCGATATTTAGTGTTTTTGCTATAGCTTTTTTCTTGTATCATTTCCTATATTGCTACTTAGACTACAAGAACCATATAATTCATAGTCTCTGGGGCATATTAACATTGATACTATTGGTTTTAACTTACTTTGAAGTTTTTTTACCCGTACCTACGCTAAAATCCGTAGACGGCACTACAATCTTTGTGTATACATCTGACTGGAAATTAATATTCCCAACAATCCTAGTCGTTGCAATAATTATAAGTATTTTAAATATGCTCTACCACTGCTATAAGAAAAACGATTTCGACGTGCTCACGCTCAGACCTTTCCTTGTTGGTGGTTTAATTCTTGTGCTAGGAAACATTTTGTCTGTTATGCCTGGAAATATTTTCCCTTGGGACACTCTTTCAGGGATCATCAATGCCGGTCTAGCCTTTTATGTTTTAACTAAAAGAAGAATTTTCAAACTGACATTGCTAGTGTCAAAGTCTGTTTTGGTATTTTTAAGCCTTATAATAGCAGGTATACTAAACCTTTTCCTACTAGACTTAACCAGCAAGCTTATAGATAAGTATTTCCCATTTCTCATTAGCCAGAAAGTGGCCGTTCAATGCATAATCTTCGGACTATGCCTGCTACTTATTTATAAAGTTATTCAAACGGGTACCAACTTGTTATTTATAAAAAAAGAACAGACAAACAAAGATTCTTTAAAAACGTTTAGCTCCCAGGTTGCAAAGAGCTTAGATTCTAACACTATACTGGAGTTATCAGAGAAGGTCCTTTTAGACGGACTTCCCGTGAGTCGTGTTTACTTTTTAATTTATGATAAAAAACGTGATCATTATATTACGATACATTCTTCTAATCCACTTACAGAAAAAACTCTTACTTTTGCAGCTGATGCTCCATTAATTCAACAGTTGAAATCTCAGGATCAATGCATATTCATTAGCGATATTAAGAAAACCGCTATATACCGAGCGATGTGGGAAAAAGAAAAACAACTTATAGATCAGTATGCTTTGACAGCACTTGTGCCGTTAAGCGATGATGACTCTAATCTCTTTGGTTTCATTGCTTTAGGAGATCAAGATGCAAAATCGAGTTTCGATTATGATTCCGTTACATTTATGGAATCAATAAGAGCAATTTCAACCATAGGTCTAAGAAATGCAACCATGTATGAACAAGCTCAACTAGAGGCCATAACAGACTCATTAACAGGTCTATATAACAGAAGGTACTTTATAAATGACCTTGAAAGTGCTATGCGTTCTAAAAAGTATGAATCTATTGCCCTTCTTTTAATCAGCCTTGATGATTTTAGACTGTACAACGAATTGTATGGTTCGCTAGAAGGCGATAAGGCTTTAGAAAATATATCTTTAAGAATTAAGAACACCATAGGAGATTATGGAGTAGCCGGAAGATTCAGTGGTAAAGAATTCATTATATACCTTCCTGACAAAACGCATTTGCAAGCTCTTCAACTAGCACAAAGTTTGCAGACTCAAATGACTGAACTTAGTAATAAAAATGAAAATGTCAAATTAAAACACCTTACTTTTAGTGCTGGCATTTGTGTTTATCCATACAGCGCAATGACATACAGCGAACTTTTAACCAATACAAACATGGCAGTTTATCAAGCTAAACATACAGGTAAAAACCGAATTATCACTTATCAAAAGGAAGCTGAAAACTCTACTTACCTAGGTGAATCTAATTCCGCCGTAACTAAACATTCAGGCGCTTACGAAGAATACGCTTCTACTATTTATGCTCTTACTGCAGCTATTGATGCCAAAGATCATTACACTTTTAATCACAGCCAAAATGTAGCGACTTATGCATCGGTTTTAGCTAAACATAAAGGTTTGAATGCCGCACACGTTGACCTGATTTATGAAGCCGGACTGCTTCACGATATAGGCAAAATTGCAATTCCTGAAAGTATTTTGTCTAAGCCGGGTAAACTTGATGATGAAGAATTTGTAGTTATGCAGTCTCACGTAGTTAATTCCATTGAAATTATTAGACATTTACCTAATCTAGATTACTTAATACCAGCAGTAACTGGTCATCATGAACGATGGGATGGTAAAGGCTACCCTAGGGGTATTTCCGGGGACGAAATTCCAATCGGAGCACGATGCCTTGCTTTAGCAGATTCCTTTGATGCCATGATATCGAAACGATCCTATAAGGATCCATCTAGCGTAGAATTTGCGTGTAACGAAATAATCAAATGCGCTGGGCTTCAATTTGACCCCGAGTTAGCTTTTAGTTTTGTCAAACTAATTAAAAAAGGCGTCATATACATAAATATGCCGCGAGAAAACGAGTAATATCATGGACCTAATAACTAGTTATTAGGTCCATTTTTTTAATTTAATGCATCTTTGATTGCTTCACTAAATGTAGGATGTGGATGTATGACTTTTTTTATATCCTCTAGTGTGAGCTCATTAACAATTGCTAAAGTAAGTTCACTTATCATATCAGTTGCTCTACCACACATCATCTGAGCTCCCAGTACCTTATGTGTATTTTCATCGGCTATTATTTTAACGTAGCCTCTGTCCATTCCGCTAAGAACAGTCTTCCCGTTGGCAAGCATGGGAAACTTTTTTGTTATAACTTTTATATTCTGTCTTTTCGCATCATCAGAAGTAATCCCAACAGATGCTATTTCAGGAGTAGTATATATACAACTAGGTATGACTTTAGTGTCTATTCTGTCTTCACTGCCTAGTATATGCATTACAGCATTTTTACCTTCTGCCGCTGCTGCATGCGCTAATTGAACGCCGCCAATTACATCGCCTACTGCATAGATATTTGGGTAAACAGTTTGATAATTATCATTAACTTTAATTAATCCTTTTTCAATTTCCAGTTTTATATTGTCCTCATACAGGTTAATAATATTTGCTTTTCTGCCTACCGCTATAAGTACGGCCTCTGAAGTTACTACAGCATCTTTTCCCTTTTCCTTGTACCTACATGTCAGTCCCTGCTCATCTTTTACAATTTCTTCTACCAAAGAGGCTTCGTGTACACTTACTCCTCTTT
>JAAYHV010000116.1 GCA_012744355.1 Clostridiales bacterium | reverse complement strand
TTATAGATACAGACGATAGAATTGTAGAGCTTGAAGGAAGAACGCTTCCTGATATAATCGAAAATGGGACTTACGAAGAATTTTTAGCAATAGAAGGAAATGCAGGAAAAACACTAGACTGTAAGGGTACTGTAATAGCAACAGGCGGAAGCATGGTACTTATAGAAGAGGCAATCGTGCATCTTAAGAAAATTGGTACAATTGTATACCTTAAAACAAGCATTGATGTGTTAAATAAAAGGCTTGAAAAAACAATGGTATCAAGAGGAGTAGCAACGCCTAGACCAATGACAGTTTCTGAGATATTCGAAATGAGAGAACCATACTATGAAAAGTATGCTGATATCTCTGTAGACTGCACAAAAGGTATAGAAAAAATGGTAAATATTATAGTAAAAGAGTTAAAAGGATAAACGGCATTTTAAATGCTGTTTTTTTTACATAAAATAACATAAGTTATTGACG
The DNA here is from genome assembly GCA_012744355.1 of Clostridiales bacterium. Taxonomy (GTDB): domain Bacteria; phylum Bacillota; class Clostridia; order Peptostreptococcales; family Anaerovoracaceae; genus JAAYHV01. Next base: position 1,556 of record JAAYHV010000116.1, on the reverse strand, counting down.
TATGTCATTAAAAGTGGTATTCTGAACATATTAAGTAAAGTTGTTGACATATGTCAGAAAGGAGATACCGTGGGAAGACCAAGACGATGCAGAAAAGTTTGTGCTATGCCAGAGACTAAGATATTTGGGCCATTAGAAATAAAGCCTTTAGATAAAGAACTTAAAGATTATATTTTGTGCTATAGTAGCGAACATCTTGTTAAGGAAAATGTAAGTCTAACTGTAGACGAGTATGAAGTAATAAGATTGCTAGATTACGTGGGACTGAACCAAGAAGACTGCAGTAAGTTTATGGAAATAGCAAGGACTACAGTTACTGGCATGTACAATGATGCGCGCAGAAAAATGGCAACAGCCATAGTTGAAGGAAGAGAACTTGTTATAAGCGGTGGAAACTATGAGATATGTGGTTTCAAAAATTACAGTAGTAATGAGAAAGGAAGTAAAGATATGATATTAGCGTTACCAGTAGATGAGGCAGTTAAGGAAACAAAATTATGTATTTCTTTTGGAAGAGCACCATTTTATATGTTCTATAACCTAGATACAGATGAGGTTAAGTTTATTGATAACTTAGCTAAAGATGCTGAAGGTGGAGCGGGAATTAAAGCCGCACAAACAATAATTGATAATGATGCCAAAGTCCTTATTACAGCTAATTGTGGAAGGAATGCTGTAGATGTCTTTGAAGGAGGCGTAGAAGTTTACAAAGGAACTGAAGATACGGCTCTTAAAAATATTGAAGCATACAAAGAAGGCAGATTGAAAAAATTAGAAGAAATTGCTGCAGGAAGACACGGAAAATAGTATGAATATAACAGTATTAAGTGGAAAAGGCGGAACGGGAAAGACTTTTGTTGCTGTGAACCTAGCATTGGCAGGCAGAAAATCTACATATTTAGATTGTGATGTTGAAGCGCCGAATGGCTATTTGTTTCTAAAACCTAATAATGTTGAGATTTACGATTCAGAAGTATTGCAGCCTGAGTTTGACGCAGAAAAATGTACGGGTTGTAGAAAGTGCGTAGATTTCTGTAAATTTAACGCGCTAGCTTTCATAAAAATACCTAGACTTTTTCCTGAACTCTGTCACAGTTGCGGTGGATGCGAGATGGTTTGTAAGTACGATGCAATTAAAGAAGTACCGAAAAAAAAGGGAGAAGTACAAGTAGGATATCATGGCGATGTAAAGGTAGTTACGGGATTCTTAAGCGAGGGTGAAGCCTCAGGTGTATCTGTTATAGAGGATACTCTAAAACATATGGAAGGTGATTTAAATATAATAGATTCTCCTCCTGGAAGTGCGTGTAATACGACGGCGGCTTTAGGCCCTTCTGGTTATTGCCTTCTTGTTGCAGAACCTAACGCGTTTGGTCTTCATAATTTTCGCATGGTTGTAGAACTGGCGGAAATCTTTGAGAAAAAAATTGGAGTAATTATAAATAAATGTGATCCAGATGAGATTGATGATAATATGATAAAAACATATTGTGAAGAAAAAGGTTTAAAAATATTAGACACAATTGCATATGATGATGAGCTGGCTAAAAGTAATG
>JAAYHV010000115.1 GCA_012744355.1 Clostridiales bacterium | reverse complement strand
GCAAAGGAGAAAATTTTAAAAGTGAGTACCTAATTGAAGCTGTTGACAAAGGTTCTATATGTTACGTTGCAGAAAACATAATCAAAGGTGGATCCGCACATAAGCCTTCCGTAATAATAGTAAAAGACATAAGAAAAGCGATGGCTGTGTTATCTAAAGCCGTATATTTCCCTGATGAAACAAAAATGAAAATTATAGGAATAACTGGGACAAAGGGAAAATCCACTACCATATATATGCTTAAAACTATATTTAATGAATATTTAAAAGGTATGGGAAAAAGTAATTGCGCATTTATTAGCGGAATAGAAATCGATGATGGAACAGGTTTACTAGAAGCTGAATTGACAACACCCGAAACTATAGATTTGTACAAACATATAGCTACTGCAGTTAAATTAAAAAAAGAATTTATGATTATAGAAGTATCTAGCCAAGCACTTAAATACGGAAGGTGTGACTATCTTTCCTTTGACATTTCAGGATTTTTAAATATAAGCCATGATCATATTAGTCCAAAAGAACATCCTGACTTTGAAGATTACTACAATTCTAAAATTAAAATATTTGATGTAAGTAAAAGCACTTGGATGAATTCGGATTCTATTTACTTTGATAAACTTTTAAGTTATGCTAGCCAACAATGCGAGGTAAACACGTATGGAAAAGCTGAAACCGATAAAGTTAAGCTTGTTGAATTTAGCGAAACGATAGAATCTCTTAATATGAAGGTTGATATTAATGGTGAAATATTAAATTTAAACGTTTCAATTGGTGGTGAATTTAACGTTAGTAATGTGCTATGCGCTATATCTATAGCATATAAATGCAATATACCATTTAGGGTTATTGCTAATGCCTTGAATAAAGTATACGTGCCAGGAAGAATGGAGATTTTCAAAGCCGAAAACGATAAAATAATTGTAATTGTAGATTTTGCACATAACAGCATAAGCTATGAAAAAATGTTCCAGCATGTCAAAAAAAATTATCCTAACAGAAAAATTGCGATAACTTTTGGTTGTAGAGGAGAGAAAGCATTAAACAGACGAAAGGATTTAGGAGAAATATCTTCTAAATATGCTGATAGAATATACCTTGTTCCCAACATACCTAGAAATGAGGACTATAGAGAAATAAGTAAAGAAACACAAGGATATATGCATCCAGGGCCAGAAATAATTGAGATGCTAGACAGTAGAGAAGAAGGAATTTTAAAAGCGCTTAAGGGCGCTAAAGATTCAAATGAAAACTGGGTAGTTCTAGTTTTAGGAAAAGGAAGAGAAAAATATAAAAAACTTGGATCTAAGGAAGAAGATACTAATGACTACGAAGTTGTAAAAGAGTTGCTTCAGAGTATTTAGCATTATGACTAGTGGAATAAAAGCGTAAATTGTTTATAATTGCTGTTTATTTATATGGCTCTATAATAGCATTTAGAGTTATAAAAAAGGAATCTAGTAAAATAATATGAATTATAACCACAAAGTTTAAATTATGAGCACCCTAGGATGATATGCTCCCCTAAGGTAAACAGTTTAAAAAACTAAACTGTTTACCTTAGGGGGTTTTTTATGGGAAGGAAAAGTAATAAAAAAAAGAATCCCCAAATAATATGGGGACTCTCAGCATCCTATAACATTGGTAATTTATGTAATATGATAGTAAACATTATCATTCCAAATAGTGCAAAAGGATATGTTGCTCCGTATCCTGCGGCAGGATCTTCACTATCTAGCGCATCAGTAGCAGCGCCTAAACCTGGGGTTGAAGTCATTCCTC
>JAAYHV010000114.1 GCA_012744355.1 Clostridiales bacterium | reverse complement strand
GCCCCTATCTATTCTATTTTACACTTTAAAAGAGCAAAAATCATTAAAATCAAACTAAATTTAAATTAAACAAATTATTTTTTTAAAAAATTGCAAAATTTGTGGAAGTTACTTTTTCAAACTGGAAGTTACTTTTTCAATTGACCTAATTACATAATAAACCAAAAAAGAATGATCTAACTAATAAAAATTATGAGTTAGGCAAGGTTTTCATAGCGTCTAATGTTTTTTGCATCAATTCGTCAACTTCCCATCCTAGCATATCGGCGCCTTGTTTAATGACATCTCTGTCACAGCCGGCTGCGAACTTTTTATCTTTAAATTTTTTCTTGATTGATTTAAGTTCCATGTCCTTGCAACTTTTTGAAGGACGCATAAGTGCAGCAGCACCGATAAGTCCCGTAAGCTCGTCACTTGCGAAAAGAAATTTTTCCATTTCATGTTCAGGTTTAATATCACAACACGCTCCGTAGCCGTGGGAAACAATAGCGCGTACCATTTCTTCAGGAGCATCAATTTCTGCTAGAAGTTCTGTCGCTTTTTTGCAATGTTCATCTGGCCACATTTCAAAGTCTACGTCGTGAAGAAGTCCAACAATTCCCCAAAAATCGACGTCATATCCCTTTTCTTTTGCATAGTATCTCATGACACCTTCAACTGTTTCTCCATGTAAAATATGGAAATCTTCCTTATTGTATTTTTTCAACAATTCAAATGCTTTTTCTCTAGTTACCATATAATATCCTCCATCCTAATTTGCTTGTTTAAATTTCCTTTTATTTGTTGGCGGTAGCTGTGCTAATGTAATAGCTATGAACATTATAACACATCCTATGATTTCTCTCATAGTCATAGTTTCGTTAAGAATTAAGGCGCCGGCTATTACAGCAAAAACCGATTCTAAACTAAGTATTAACGATGCAATAGTAGGGTCAGTATCTTTTTGCGCTACAATCTGGAAAGTAAAACCTATTCCCGCAGATAAAATACCAGCGTACAGTATAGGAACGGTGGCATCTAATATAGAGGGGATTTCCGGAGTTTCCAGTACAAACATAAATATTGTAGCTAATATACCTGCTACTAAAAACTGTATAGCGGACATCTTAATCCCATCGGTGATAGGAGAAAAGTGACCTATTACAAGTATATGTATTGCAAAGGCAAATGCACAAATAAATACTAAAGTGTCGCCTTTTGATATAACAAAATCACTTCCAGATATGGAAAGTAGGTACAGACCTACGGTTGCTAAAGCTGCACAAAACCAGGTGAGCTTGGGTACTTTTGTGTGAAAGAATAAACTGCCGATTATAGGAACCAGCACAACGTAAAGAGCAGTGATAAAGCCGGTTTTACCTGCCGTTGTATACTGCAGACCTATTTGCTGAAGCATGGAACCCACAAAAAGTATTATTCCGCATATTACTCCGCCTTTAATAAGAATCTTTTTATCTTTTGTCAGCTCAATTTGTGTTTTTTCGCTACCATCATCATTAAGTTTAGAATTAGGTGAAAAAAACTTAATTACAGGTATTAATGTAATGCTTGCAATTATAAAACGTACAGCACTAAAAGTAAAAGGTCCGATATAGTCCATTCCTGTTCGCTGCGCTACGAAAGCGGAGCCCCATATAAAAGCCGTGATAAAAAGTAAAGTATTTCCTCGCATTTGTTTGCTCATAATAGTAACCTTTCTGGTGCCAAATGGCCTTACATATTATATCAGATAAAAGATTGAACTTGCAAGTTTTTTGAGTATGTAATAATTACAACTTAAGGAGAGTATTTTCATAGCTGCAGCCAATTGCATAATGCACCAATTTGGTATATTATTTATGTATAAGGATAAATATACAAGGAAAACAGGAGGTACAAAATGAAAGATTTTAAATTCGACGTTGATTATGTTAGGGATCAGTTCCCTGCTATGGCTAGAACGGTTAATGGATACCCTGCTGCATATTTAGATGGTCCTGGTGGAACTCAGGTTCCTAAAAGAGTAGTAGACAAAGTTAATGACTATTTATATTATCATAATGCTAACTGTGATGGAGCTTATGCCACATCAAGAGAAAGCGATGCGATGATGGAAAATGCTAGAGAGGTTTTTGCAGATTATTTTAACTGTGGAGCAGATGAAGTGGCTTTTGGAGCAAACACGTCTTCAAATAACTTTAGACTAGCATTAGGTCTTGTTAGAACTATGGAACCTGGAGACGAAGTTCTAATTACTGATATAGATCATGAAGGTAACAGGTCTCCATGGAGAACGCTAGAAGACTTTGGAATAGTAGTAAAAAGTGTAAAAATAAACACAGAAGACATAACATTAGATTGGGATGATTTTAAATCTAAATTGTCTAAAAAAACAAAAGTGCTAGCGATTAACTGGGCAGCAAATTCCTGCGGAACAATTACTGATGTTAAGAAATATATTGATGAAGCACATAAATATGGAGCGTTAACAGTTGTGGATGGAGTTCACTATGCCCCTCATAAACCAATTGACGTTAAGGAAATTGATGCAGATTTTGTGCTTTGTTCAGCATATAAGTTCTTTGGTCCTCACGTAGGAGTAATGTACGTTAAAAAAGAAGTAGGAGAAAAAGTAAAAACCGTCAGAGTAATGGCTTACGATAATGAGGAAACACCTCATAAATTTGAAACCGGAACACCTGACTCGGAGCTTGTAATGGGAGCAGCCGAATGCGTAGAATTTTTAGCGGATATAGGTGAAAGGCACACAAAATATTTCGAAGATGAAATTATAGGCTTAACAGGAAGAAGAAGAAATGTAGTGGCAGCAATGCTAGCAATAGATAAATATGAGGAAAGCATGGCGGTGCAGCTGAGAACAAGATTAAGAAAATATCCTGGGCTTAAGCTCTACGGAGTTCCTGAAGGAGAGCCGCGTACTTCTACGGTATCATTTACAATAGATGGCGTGCATACTCACGATATAGGTGTTTTCTTTGGTGATAGAGGCCTGTTCGTGTGGGACGGAGATTTCTATGCGATAGAAACTATAAATAATGTACTCAAATTAAAAGAGACAGGTGGCGTGCTTAGAATAGGGTTAGCTCCATATACCCTTCAATGTGAAATAGACAGAGTATTTGAAGTAATGGATGAATTTTATAAAGTAATCGGCAAGTAATAAGGAGTGAGGATATGACATTAAAGAACTATTCTATAATTTTTCCGACAAGAATTGAGTTTGGTGAAGGCGTTATTGAAAGTGTAGGTAAAGAGGTCAAGGCATTAAATGCTAAAAGCGCTATGATTGTAGCGGATAAGGGAGTTATTGAAGCGGGCTTAGTAAAGCCTGTAGAAGATGCTCTAAAGAAAGAAAACATCAGCTTCGTTTTGTTTGATGAGATAGTACCAAACCCCAGAGACTATAACGTTGAAAAAGGCTCTGCAGTAGCAAAAATGGCAGGTGTAGATGCTTTAATAGCAGTTGGTGGAGGAAGTTCTATGGACACCGCTAAAGCTATTGGAGTGCTACTCACGCACCAAGGAAGAATTAATGATTGGTGCGGAGAAAATCTTTTGGAAAGAGATATAACTCCTGTAATAGCAATACCAACTACAGCAGGAACGGGAAGCGAAGTAACACCTTTTGCAGTTATTACAGATACAGTTCTATCAGAAAAACTAAATATATTTGATAATAAAGTAGCGCCTAAAGTGGCTCTTATAGATCCTTCAACTATACTTAAGTTGCCTTCTAAGATTATGGCAGCTTGCGGAATCGATGCTATGACTCATGCAGTTGAAGCATACACTTGTAAGATAGCAACGCCGCATACAGATGCCTTTGCCCTTTATGCTATAGAGCTTATTAGTAAAAATTTAAGAGGAGCTGTTGATAATCCTGACTTAGAAAACTGCACAGGCATGATGCTTGGAAGCACTATAGCAGGCCTTGCATTCGGATTTTCCGATACAGCAGGAGTGCACTGCATGGCAGAAGCATTAGGCGGAAGGTATGACATACCCCACGGAGTAGCGAATGCTATGATACTTCCTACAGTCACTAATTACAATGTGGTAGCAGATATTAAAAAATATGCCAAGGTAGCTAGAACAATGGGAGTTGACACATCAGAAATGAACGAAGAAGAGGCAGCATATGCTTCAGTAGATGCACTGGAAAAACTTTGCAATGATGTAGATATTCCTAAAATGAAAGAATACGCCTGTATAAACCCTGATGATTTTGAAGAATTATCCATGGCAGCAGAGAAGAATGTATCCACAAAGGATAATCCGAGAGAAGTGACTGCTAAAGAGTTTTATAAACTATTCATTAAAGCATATAACAAGTAACTAATTTAAAAATGCTATGTACGTTTAGGTGCATAGCATTTTGCTTTGTGTTTTAATCTTGCATAATAGGTAGCTCACATTTAGACATAATAGAGTAAATGCTGTCTAGCCTAGAGTAAGCATAGAGAATAGAGGATGATTCATAGGAATCCTCTACTTCTAGAAGTTCTTTTATTTTCTTGATCCTGTACCTTACGGTGTTTGGATGTTGATAAAGATTTACAGAAGTTTCATTGATATTGCCGTTATTCTTTATGTATGTCAGCAGCGTTTTCTTAAAATCAGAGGAGTGCTCTAGATCGTGCTTATTAAAGGTATCATCAATGTCGTCATAGAAGGTTTTACCGCGTTTACTGAAAACCTTTGGAAAGAATAATTGATCGCATTTTAAAGAATCAAATTCCTCTAAAGTAGAATCTTTTAATATGCCAATTAGAGAAGCAAAAACTCCCTCCATTACTGTAAGTTTAAAGTTTTCTGGGTTATCACTTATATTACTTATGCCTATTGAAAAATGACTGTTACAGGTAAAAGGCTGTAAAGCCGCAGTAACCTGAGCAGATGTGTCTGTATCATCTGCAAAGGAGAGTATTATAAAAAG
>JAAYHV010000113.1 GCA_012744355.1 Clostridiales bacterium | reverse complement strand
TAAAAGCCGGGCATTACAGCCCTTTCATGCTTACTAAGTTCTTCTTTTAAAGCTTTATCCGTTTCTTTAAGCATTACCCTGCCTGACTCATCAAACTTAATCAGTTCCATTGTATCCACAAGATCAAAGCCAAGGTATGATGCCATTATTACGGCATTTAGGTATTCGCCTCTGCTGGCGATATATGCTTCCCCTGCTCCGCCATGTAAATTTTTCTTGATAGTATCAAATTCGCTTTCAAGGTCAACATCAATACCTAGGTTAACCTTAAATGACATATATCTATCTATAACAACTTGAAACAGTTGTTCATAATGCAAGTTATGTTCGATGTGCGCCTTGCACAAATATAGAACATCCGTTATCTTTGTATCGCCTTCAAATCTTTTACCAGGAGCTGATACAACAATGTATCTTCTTTCCTTATCAGACATGATTATTTCTTTTGTTTTTTTAAACTGAATTGCATCCGCAACAGATGATCCACCAAATTTTGCTACTTTGATTCCCATAGTACTTCCCTTCTTACCTATTATTACTTAATTATATAAAAATCGAGCGTATTATACAAGTCAGAAACCAAAATAAACATATAAAATTCAAAGGCACCCTCTTTTTTGGGTGCCAATTGATCTTATTTACCAGGTTTTTTCATAAATTCTCTTATCTTTTCTTATTATCTCATCTTTCTTTAAATCAAATCCAAGAGTTCCTCCCGGATTCATTATATTATCCGGATCGAAATGTTCCTTAAGAGACTTTATAACCTTGTATTCGTTTTCACCCAAAGAGCCCTCTAACCAAGGAGCAAACATCTTACCTATTCCGTGGTGATGGCTCATAGCTGCACCGCTCTTTTGAATAGCGTCTAAAATTCCTGAATGATAAGCTTTAAATTCTTCTGCGCTACCAAATTTACTTATGAATATCCAGTAGAGATTTGCACCCTGAGGATATACGTGGGACATATGGGTCATACATACCGTATTTGGTCTTGATTTGCAGTATGCTCTTACTTCCTTATGGACCTTAGTCATATTGCTCCAGTTAACAGAAGCCTCCATTGTATCAATTACTACTCCAAAATCTTGAAGCGTATCTCTAAGATATGGATCACTGAATCTGCCACCTTCCCATGCTTTAGTTACGTAACCTGTAAGTGTCATTCCTCCATATTTTCTTGCCACTTTTTTAGTATGCTTTGCGCAGTTTTTAGAAAAACCTTTTTCTCCGTTTGTAAATCCTAAAAACATGCACATCTCACCTTCCTTAAAACCTTTTAACTTAAACAAGTGTTTTAGTGGCGAGTCCATTACTCCATACATATAAAGCATTATACTAGTTTCCTCGGGGTCAGATAGTCTAAACACTGAAGGATATCCAGCTTCCGACTGCATGATTTCTCTTGCAGCCCTTTGAGCTGTTTCCCAATCAGGAAACATATATGAAAATCTTTTTATTGTTTCAGGCATGTTTCTAAATATCTTTAAAGTTACTTCCGTGAGTACTCCAAAAGTACCTTCATTTCCCATCATTATCTGATCTATATCAGGTCCACATGCTTTTCTTGGATAGGAATCCGTTTTTATAACTCCAACCGGGGTCGAGTATTCCTGTGCCATTACTATATCTGCAATGCAGCCGTAATAAGTCGAGTTTTGCCCCGCGCCTCTAGTCACTACCCAGCCGCCTACTGATGAATATTCAAAGCTTTGAGGAAAGTGCCCACAAGTATATGCTCGCTTAGCACCAAATCTCATTTCTGCCTCGTTTAAAGCTTTTTCTAGGCCAGGCCCACTTAGTCCTGGCTGAACTGTAATCGTTTGATCTGCTTCATTAAAGTCGATTATCTTATCGAATCTAAGCCTCATGTCTAAACTTATGCCGCCCTTTATGCATTCAACTCCTCTTGTAACAGAAGATCCTCCTCCATAAACATATACAGGTATCTTGTTTTTCGCGCAGTATTCAACGCATTCGTTTACCTGCTCTTTATTATCAGGGTAGCATACAGCATCTGGCACATTCTCTACTACCTTTTGACGAAGCCTTATTATGTCGTACATGGTCTTGCCGTAGGCTACTGATAGCCTAGCGTATTCATCTGTTCTTACAAATTCATCTCCAAATATTTCTTTAAATTTCTTTATATGTTTTTTGTCTAGTTTTATGGGGATGTCGTAATCAACTGAATCTAAACCAAGCTCTTCTGAATACTCGGAAAAATCACTGTCATCTATTTCAAACTTGTCCTTAAGAAGTTTGTACATAGATTCTCTAGGAGGTTTAATCTGTCTTTTCTCTCCCCACTTAAATATCGATCTATATGAATCATCTGAGAAATCATCATCAAACCATTTAGGTTCAAATCCTTTGTATTTATGAGTCATTTATTTATCCTCCATTTCGCTTTCTATATCATACAGTGGTTTTAACTTATCAAATATTTTTGAAAATACATCGCTATATATCTTTTTGTATAACTTATGCTCATCCATGTCAGGAGTAAACTCATATGCTATATGCACCATATTATCAATTGCTGAAAATATATCTTCGTACCTTCCAATTCCAACATAAGCTAGTGCTGCGCTACCTATTACAGCCGCCTCGCTCGTTTGCGTCTTATATACGGGAAGTCCAAACATATTAGCCGTTATTTGAGCTATTTCGTCGCTTTGAGATCCTCCTCCCGCTATATATATTGATTTTGTCTGAGTTCCCATTTGCCTTTCTAAAGTTTTCATACCATCTATTAATGCAAAATTGATTCCTTCTATGATAGCCCTGTAAATATGTATCCTTGTATGCACATCTGAAAATCCTATTGCGGCTCCTCTAGCATTAGGCATGGCTACACCTGGAGTAAAATATGGCTGAAATATAAGCCCGTCGCAGCCTGGTTTAATTTCTTTTAGTCTTCTATTTAAGAGTTCTTCAGCTGATACTCCTAATTTAATGGATTCTTTTTCTTCCTTTTCAGCAAACTCCTTTTTAAACCAAGATATTAACCAGTAGCCTCTGTATATTTCTATTTCAGGGCTATATTGCCCATTTACACCAGCAGGATACGAAGGGAAGAATCTTTGAGGTTCCACATACCTATCAATAGTATACTGAATAGTAGCTGTAGTACCAAAACTTATGGCTCCTTTATCAGGAGTTACGCATGAGAGCCCTATGGTTTCACATCCTTTATCAGAGGCAGTAGCAACAAAAGGCATCCCTTCCTTTATTCCTGTTTCTTCCGATGCTTTTTTTGTAATACTTCCAATTACAGTGCCCGGATCAACCAGTTCACAAAGCTTATCCAGCGGCACAGGCATTACAGTAAACGTTAGGCCCCTTTCATCCATCCACACTTGCTTCTTATTATCAAAAGGCACGTGGCCAATAATATTTGCTTTACTGTCCACCATCAAGCCAGTAAATTTAAAATTCATATAACCGCTAAGCATCAAAAATTTATGTGTTTTTGACCATATTTCCTTTTCATTTTCAATTATCCAGTTACACGAAGAAGCTTTTCTTAACATATCTACAGTTTCAGTCATACCAGTTATCTTGAAGGCCGCTCTTCTTTTTAAATCTAATGGTTCACTGCAAATTGCTTTTCTTTTATCAAGCCAAAGAATGGCTGGCCTTAAAGGATTTCCGGAATCATCTACGCATATATTTGTATCTCTAATCGTAGTTATGCTTACAACTGCTATTTTTTCCCATAAATCTTTAGTATTACTTTTAAGCTTTTTAGAAATACTGCATATGTTTTCCCAATAGAAATCACCATCTTGCTCAGCCCAACCAGGGTTCTTGCTAAAGTATGGATTTTTAAAAGCGATTTTTTCTTTGGCTAATATGTTCCCCTTGTCATCTATGAGAACACCTCTTGCGCTTTGCGTTCCGATATCAAAAGTAAGGGCAATTTTCTTTAATTCATCCATAGCGCTTCTCCTCAGTATTCATCGTAGCAATAACATTTACTCCAGTATTTGAAATATTTTCTATTATTATATCCCCTACTTTAATATTTTTTTCTATCACAGTTTTCCTAAGAATGCTCATAACCTCAAAAACCTTTTCTTTTGGTATTTCATTATCTGTTCTAACGGGAAGATATGGCATGAGATCGAAATTTGTCTTTACAGTAGTTGTTAGCATTCTTTTTGGATTTAATATTTCATTTTCTGCAAATTCAATTCCCTTTTTACATTTATTACCAGTGACTATAAAGGCATTATCTTCTGATGCTGTAACGTTTAGTTTGCAACCATTTGGACATACTATGCATGTAAATGTTCTATTAATCACTGAATCACCTCCATGACAAATCTTATCTCAGAAACACCATCGATGGGAACTTTTATTTTTTCCATTTCCGGTGGTTTAAGATTTAAATATTTCTTTTTAAATATCTCTTTATCTCCATCATATACTTTTACAATAACATTTTCTCTAATTTTTGATGTTCTAAAATAGAAGGTCGCAGGTTCTGTATCTTTTACTATTTTCTGCGGCACTACGTATCCAAAATCAGAAGTAAAAGTAACTTCTACAGCTTCCTGTTCAAATTTATCCCTAATCGCTGCAAATTTGCCTGCCTCTTCACCGCTTTCGCTTACATAATCGACTAGATCATTTACATGCAGTGCATTTCCGCAAGCATATATCCCTTTAACTTCGGTCTCGTAGTACTGATTTACTATGGCCCCTTTAGTGTGCTTTGACAAAGGGACGTTGAGCGTTTTAGGTAATTCGTTTTCCGGTATTAGGCCAACAGATACTATAAGTGTATCACAACTGATATATTCTTCTGTTCCTTCTATTGGCACCATGTTTTGATCTACACGACTTATAGTAACACCTTCTAGTCTATTTCTCCCATGAAGCCTAGTCACCGTATGAGAAAGATAAAGGGGAATATCAAAATCCTCTAGGCACTGATAAATATTTCTTGTCAAGCCACTTGGAGAATCTTTAGCTTCGTATACGCCCAAAACGTTAGCTCCTTCAAGTGTTAATCTTCTAGCCATTATAAGTCCAATATCGCCAGAGCCTAGTATTACGCACTTTTTCCCTAGCATCTGCCCGTTTATGTTTAAGTAGTACTGAGCCAGACCTGCCGTAAAAACTCCCGACGGCCTGCTTCCATGTATCGAAACTTGCTTTGGTGTTCTTTCTCTGCAACCCGTTGCAAATATTATTTTTTCCGACTTTATATTTTCTAGCTTCCCGCGACTGCTAAGCAAAAGATTGAAGCCGTCATCAATTTTATCTACCTTAGAGACAAAAGTTTTAAGCTTCAGTTCAATATTGCCATAATTCATTCGCTCTATTAATATATCTATATACCTATTTGCATATTCACAACCGGAAAGTTTTTCGCCGTATCTTATCAATCCAAAGCCATCGTGGATGCATTGTTTTAAAACTCCACCTAGCCGATCTTCTCTTTCTATTAAGACAACTTTAGCTCCGTGCTTTTCTGCTGATATTGCCGCAGCCAATCCTGCAGGACCTGCGCCTATTACCGCTACATCATATTTCATTTTTCTCACCTAGAAGAATATAGCTGTCTTCATAACCCTTCCGAACTTCATTTAAAGGAATTCCTTTTTCGATGCTGATCAACTTTGCAACTTGTGGACCGCAAAATCCGCCTTGGCATCTTCCCATTCCTGGCCTTGCTCTTCTCTTCACAGCATCTACGGTATCACATCTTAGGGGTCCCCTCATGGAATCAAGTATTTCTCCCTTACTAATTTCTTCGCAACGGCATACTATTTCCCCATAATCCGGATTCTTTTCTATATATTCTCTTCTATCATCCTCATCCATTTCGCTAATTTTAGGGAAGGTTTTTCTGTGACTCAAATATTTCTCTTTTCTTATCATTTCAGGTATTTCCTTATTAATAAGTTCCCTCATCATAACTGCAATTGCAGGGGCTGCAGTAAGACCTGGCGACTGTATACCTGCTGCGTGGAATATATTATGAGTATTTCTACCCTTTTCAACTATGAAATCCTCCTCATATGTTGCTGCTCTTACACCAGTAAAATATGTAATTATGTCATTTCCAGTGAGCCAATTACCGACTCTTTTCTGCTTTTTAAACACTGAATCAATGCTTGATTTTTCTGTATCGAAGTTTTCCTTCTCATTAGTCTCAATGGCATTAGGTCCTACTAGTACGTTGCCGTCCACAGTAGATACTATGCCGCCTCCTTTTGTATTATGATTATTTTTTTCAAGATTAAAGGAGGAGTATATGGTATTTACGTTTTTCTTTGCTTCCTTATCTAAAATTGCACTAGTGCCTTTTCTGGGGTGAATTGAGAAAAACCTATCACCCGCCATCTTAGCTATTTCTTCGCTAAATACGCCGGCTGCATTTATTATCATCTTAGGATGAATGCAGCCTCTGTTTGTAACGACTTCTTCTATTTTATTACCGCTTAACTTCATATCTTTTACTGCAGTATCTAATGATATTTCAGCTCCGTTTTGTATTGCATTTTCAGCAAGGGCAATTGTAAGTCCATAGGGACATATACTTCCTGCTCCATCAAAATACAGACCATATTTAATATCTTCAGATATATGCGGCTCCCTTTTTCTCATTTCTTTTCTGCTTACAAAGTGGGTTTTGCCGGCTGCCGTAAGATTAAAATATGGAATTGCGAAGATTATGGGGATGAGAAGTATATAGTTAGCAAAGCAAAGATACTGTCCGCATCTGTTGAATTTAATATCGAGCTCCGAACAGAACTCATCGTACATAGCATTTCCAATATTATTTAGTTTCTTTTTAAGTCGCCCTGGCTTTATATCAAGCCCTGGGTGTATCATTCCGTCATTTCTTGATGAGGCATGAAGGGCTACATCGTATTCCTTTTCTACAAGCAAAATATCTATATCATATTTTGATAATTCTCGTGCTATTGCGCAGCCTACTACTCCGCCTCCAATTATAAGCACATCTGGCTTTCTACCATCAAGCTTATTATCGTTAATGAACGGAAATATAGTCTTTTCATCTTCCAAACCCTTGACTTTTATATCGTTTACAACATGAACCCTGCCGCCAGGTTTAGAGGCAATTAGGCCAGCTGAAACTTTTTCATCCCAAGAAGAAACATTTCCTGACAAAACAATCTTATCATCCACCAGCTTTGCCTTGACATTGTTTGCAAATCGCTTTTTTAGTTTTCTATTAATATTCATGAATTACTCCAACGTGCTTTTTTAGTTGACCGACTGGCTAACTAATGATATCATACCATTATAGTGTTTAAAGTTCAATAGAAAAAGAAACTGGTTTTTCCTTTTTACTTTAGATTTATTTAACTTTTTGTTTTAAAGAGGAGGCACTCATGGCAGCACCGAAGAATGACAACGTACGAAACAGGATTTTAGACACCGCATCTATGATGCTAGAAGAAAAATCTTTTAACAGTATCTCACTGTCTCAGATTGCAACTAAAACCGGGATATCCAAAGGCAGTATCTATTACTACTACAATTCAAAGGATGATCTACTATATGATATTGCAGATATCTATTTAAGCCAACTGTACAGCGATTTGTTAGTTTGGGTCGATAACAAAGACAAAGATACATCTCTTCCTAGACTTTTATACTTTTCATTAAATGGAGGTATTGAAGAACCTGAAAAGAGCTTAAGGCTTAATCTAGTAATGGATGCAATTGCCGGAAATGAAGAGCTGAAAAATAAATTGATTAGAAAGTATAAAGAATTCAAAGAAATCTTCTCTGAGAAGATTATGGAAAGAATGAATGCCCCAGACTCAAAGAAATCATCATATTATGGATGGCTGCTCCTTACTATAATAGATGGAGTTGTTATTCAAAATCTTCTTGGAAATGAAGAGCTTGTAAACAAAGATTTCATAAACATGACAATAAATCTAATACTAAAAAATGAGTGCAGTTAACGATGACATGCCTCACCCAAGGAAACACCTCCAAAGAAAAACCCCCGCAGCTGAGCCTGGTTTGCAATCTGCCTGCGTAGGTTGACTAAGCTTATTTATTTAGTTTTGCTTAGGTTTTTCTACCCATTCTTTTCCTACAACTTTCCAAATTCCTCTAAAGTTTGGTGCTGTTTGTGTGATACTTCCACTGTTAGAATTTGTTCAATTATCCAAAAATGCATTCTCTCCCAAAGATGTTACTGAAGTCGTAATAGTAACTTCTGTTAATTTGTTGTTCTGGAAAGCTGCTATTTCAATTGTTTTAAGTGAGTTTCCTAGTGTTAATGATGATATCCCACTGTTATCAAAAGCATGATATTGCATTGTTACAATGCTATCTGGGTTTGTAATACTTTCTTTACCCTTAAATGCATCTTGACCTATCCTTGCAACATTAACTACACCAATTTGTGCTGGGATTGCTACAATTGTTTCTGAACCAGCATAGCCTGTTATTCTATCTGTACCACTTTCAAAAGTATAAACTGCGACCGATTCGTCAGTTTTGATGGTTGTGCCCAGCACTTGCTGCTGATTCTTTATGTGTTGCTGTCGCTTTTACTCTGGCGGTAAATGTGTAGTCGGTCAATGCTGTTAATCCTATGAACTTTTCGCTGTCCTGCCATTTGCTTCCGTCATCTTCACTAAATTAATGCAGTCGATATCTTCCCAACAACAATAAAAATAAAGGTTTCCTGTCATGAGAGTTTTCAGCAAAACTGCCGAAAACAAGACTCAATGCCTGGAAACCCTTTATTTATAAGCTTTCTGTATTTAATTATTCCTCAATTCTTGACATCAATACCATTCACTCAACATGCGTGGAGACAACCACCTAGCTGTCAAAAATAAATTGCATGAATATTTTCATGTGAAATTCTCTTTGTGGGAAGATATCCAATATTGGCTCTCGTATGGGGGAACATATCAATCAGTTTTACCTGTTTTGCAGATGTAACCAAAAATCCAATTAATATTAATCGTTTTATTGTTATACTCATTTTGCTTATAACAATTAAGCTTTATCCTTTTTAATATTCATAGAAATCATTAAAGACATCACATTTAGTATAACAACAAATGCAAGTAAAATAACGGGAGATAAG
>JAAYHV010000112.1 GCA_012744355.1 Clostridiales bacterium | reverse complement strand
TTTCCCTTTATTTGACTAAATCTCTATACTATTAAGTTTTCATGGTTCGCGTTCCTCACTTGCTTTCACAATTGAGCAACTATTATATACTACCATTTGGAGTGTCTTTTGTCAAGCAGTTTTTTAATTTTTTTCAAATCTTTTAGGCCACTTTTTCATTGAGCTCTCCTCTGACAGCTTTTGTATTCTATCAATTTTTTAGCACTATGTCAATATCTTTTTAAAAGTTTTTTAAAAAAAGTTCAGCCGCTAAGCTGAACTCCATAAAACTGTTAAATTAACTGCCCTTGATCCACATTTTCTTCGATGTAGAAAGGCGGAAACCTGTGTAAGTAGTCCTTAAAAGCTTGCTTAGCCTTTATGAAATTATTTCTACCTATTTCATGAACTAATCCAGATTCAAGATATATTAGTTGTGATTCCATTTTTATCACTTTGCTAAAATTAACTATGCATCCGTTTAATACGTGATAAAACTTTTCGTCTAGAGCATTTTCAAGACTTTTAATCTTGCCGTAGTAATAGTCTTCCCTTGAACCTGTTACCACATGGACTCTTCTGCCCACTTGCTCTATCATCTCGATGTCTTTAACATTGATCTGAATACATGTTTTACTGTTGATTACAGAAATTCTTTTCTGTTTTTCAATTTTCATAATTTCTCTCCTTCTAAATTATTAATTTCTTTGTAGTTCTATTCTAAACTCATTTAAAAGAAAAATAAAGAAGAATCGTTCGAGAATATTCGAGAAAATTGTATACAATTATTTATATAGCTTAAAAAGCATATATATCAGGAGTCCAATAAGGCTGTATATAGTAAAGAATAAATATACACCGGTGCTTCCATATACATCTAAGATCGCTCCGCCAATATAGTTACATATTATAGTACTGCCCATTGTAAATGAATAAAATGTAGGAACGGCAAGTCCAACGAGATCGGATCTAACATACTTAGCCAGGGTTTTAATGAATTCTACCAATATAAACCCATTTACAAAACCTTGCAAGAAAAAGAATGCTAAAAGCATCGTGCTAGAAGGTCCTGTTGAAAACCAAAAATACCTTAACGCCGATACGATCATTGCTAACAAGACTAACTTTTGAGGCGATATTTTTTCTGCTATTTTAGGTGCAATAGCCATAAAAGGAGCTTCACTAAGCGTCATTAAAAAGAAAACAAGTCCAATGCCAGCTATGCTTCCTCCCCCATCTCGATATAGGAAACCAAAATACGTGTTATTGGCAACATTGGCACCAATTATAAAGAAGCCAGCAAAAAGCATCTTTATATACTTTGTTTCTCTCATAAGTCTTAGATATTTACCTTCAGTATTACCACTTGCAGCACTTAAATTACTTTGGTGATGTTCCATTTCGCGTATACTAAGTGCAATTATGCTCGCTATTACAAAAGTTATTGCATATAAAATAAATATGTTATGAAGACCGTAGCTTTCTCCTACCTTTCCTCCTATAAATACTGCAAAGGCATACCCTACGGAGCCCCAAAGTCTTATACTTGAAAATGGTGCCTTTTCTTCAATTACCATAGCGTCACAAAGTCCCATTACAGGTCCATGGAAAAAATACATGTATGAGTATAGAAATGCAAAAAGCACAAATGTATGAACGTTTAGACATATAACTGAAATACACGCAGCCGCTATGCAAAGAAATGCTATAACTTTTTTACCGTAGTTGCTTTCTGAATAAATCTTTCCCCATATCAAACCAGCAGGTATTGATGCCGCAGTACCTATTGCTGTAACAGCGCCTATCTGTGTGCCTGAAAACCCAATTGAGTCTAAGTACTGACCAATCAAAGGGCATATGATGCCTATAGGAGCATATGTAAATATATATAAAAACTTAAATTTATTCATTTTAGCTCTCGTTATGCTTTTTTCTGTCATTACCGTTCTCCTTATTGCATTAACTAACCATATGTGCTATATTTATTATGTTGGTAGAGTAAATATTGCGCGTAAAGTGCCATGGGATGGGATGTCGCCTGTGGACGAAAGTTATCATTAACTGCGGTGTAATATTGCGTCCACTACTGCATTAAAGCTCTTAAACTTTAGTGTAGTAAAATTATTGCGCTAAGTTGAAAGGAGTTTTTTTATGCTAAGAAAAAGTCACTCCAATACTTTGAGATTAATAAACATAGCACTTCTCATAGCTTTGGAAATCATATTAACTCGGTTTTTTTCTGTAACCTTTCCTATGGTCCGAATAGGCTTCGGATTTATACCCATAGCAATTGTTGCCATAATGTATGGTCCTATGTGGGCAGGCGTAACTTACGCCATAGCTGATTTCATAGGAATGATGTTGTTTCCAACGGGCGGCGGATATTTCCCAGGTTTTACATTTTCTTTTTTTCTTGTGGGAATCATCTACGGCTTTGTTCTTTATGGTCATACCGTTACATTTAAAAGAGCAATACTAGCAAGCGCATCAGCTGCGATACTAGTTCACCTGTTACTTAACACTTATTGGCTATCTATACTGCTCGGAAACTCATACATAGCACTTTTACCTATACGAATCGTAAAATGCGCTGTTATGATACCTATCGAAGGAGTATTAATACCTCTTGTATACAACAGTATATTTACAAAGATACCTGCATTTAATAGAACAATTAGTTAATGACATCATACATTCCTTCAGAATCCTGTTTCTTGCAGGATTCTGTTATTTTTTGTATAACTATCTTCAGTTCCTTGTTTCCAAAAGTTATCTGAATAACATCTCCTATATCTACCTCTGTGCCGGCCTTTGCAACCTTATCATTTACCATCACTCTGCCTTGATCACAAGCCTGCTTTGCTACGGTCCTTCTTTTAATTACTCTTGATATTTTTAAAAATTTATCTACTCTCATTTTCACTCCAAATTATTAATAAATAAAAAATGAGCAACTACGGCTGCTCATTTTATACATTCAACTACTTGTTTACAGCATCTTTCAAAGATTTTCCTGCTTTAAATACAGGTGCTTTTGATGCTGGTATTTCAATAATAGCATCTGGCTTTTGAGGATTTCTACCTTTTCTAGCTTTTCTATGTCTAGTTTCGAAAGTACCAAATCCAATTAATCTAACGCTTTCTTCTGCCACTAGTGTTTCTTGGATAGTAGATAATACCGCTTCTAAAGCTAATTCTGCATCTTTCTTCTTTAAATTTGTCTTTTCTGCAACTTTAGTAACTAATTCAGCTTTGTTCATAATTTTCCTCCTTAAATATTATAATTCGTAAATAGATTTACGATTATAGACCGTTTTCTTTTGCCTTTTGCCATAAGATTTCCATCTCATCTAGGCTTAAGCTTTCTATGGGTTCTCCCATATTTAATGCTTCTTCTTCAATGAACTTAAATCTGCGTATAAATTTTTCTGAAGTTTTGACAAGTGCTTCTTCAGGATTGACTTTTGCAAATCTAGCCACATTGACTACTGCAAATAATAAATCCCCAAGTTCTTCAAAAATATGTTCATAATTGTTTTCTACGATGGCTTCTTTCAATTCAATAGTTTCTTCGTCTATCTTTTCAATAGCACCGTTTATGTCTTCCCAATCAAAGCCAACTTCAGCGACCTTTTTTTGTATTTTATAACTTCTAATAAGCGCTGGTAATGCTTTAGGAACTGATACTAATCTATCGGTTTCTTTATTTATAGAATGTTCAATACTCTTGATATCTTCCCACGTTTCAAGCACTTTGTCAATACTTTTATCTTCTTTTTCAGAGAAAACATGTGGATGCCTTCTTATCATCTTTTCGGATTCTTCGTTTATAACATCAGACAGTTTAAATTCATAAGATTCCTCTGCTATTATACCATGAAATACCACTTGTAGCAATACATCCCCAAGTTCTTCTCTAAGATTTTTTATATCCTTATTATATATTGCATCAATCGCTTCATAAGCTTCTTCTTTCATGCATGGTATTAATGTCTCATGTGTTTGAACCTTATCCCACGGACACTCAGTTCTTAAAATTTTTATGATTTCAACTAATCTTAAGAAGGATTCATCAAGTTCTTCCTTAGCATCATACAAATACTCATACTTATCCTTTCCCATTAGTCTACCTCTTTTTCTTAGTTAGATTTAATTTGTCTGAAAGTGTTGCCATTTTAGCACCCATTGGTAAAGTCATTAATTCTTCTCTAGTAATCGAGTTGGTTACAAATACCATGATAAAGTATACAAAGACGCCAACTACAACAGCAAATAATGTTGCTATACTATTGCTCCCAAGTAGGATAAATAATAATTTATATGTAACACCTGAAGCTAATCCCATAATAATTGAAGCTAAAAATGGTCTGCCAACTGTTAATTTTAAATCAAACTCTGTACCTATATATTTTTTAACTGCATAATAATCGAGTATGCATGCTACCACAAAGGCACAAACCGTTCCAATAGCTGCACCTTTAATATTTAATATTGGTATGCCCACTTAAATATATGTGACAAACAATTTAACGCCTGCAGCTTTGGCTAAATTTATTACAGGTATATTCATTTTTGATACACCTTGTAATATCCCGGTAAACGTTTGAACTGCACATAAAAATACTATTTCAACAGTTAAAATCATAAACGTCGGAACTGCTTCCATAGCTCCTTCTATCTGCATAGGATAAAGCATAAGAAGTATCGGTTTAGCCAAAACAAACATCCCTATGAAACAAGGAAAACCAATTATCATCATAGTCCTTAAACCAATTTTTATATTAGCATCTATCGCTTTTGTATCTTTTATCGCATATGCTGCCGCGATGGCAGGAACTATGCTTACAGCTACTGCATTCGTTAATACTTGAGGAAATTGAATTAATGAATCACAATAGCCCGAAAGTATTCCAAATAAAGAAGTAGCTTCTTCTAAAGACCATCCCGTGTCTTGTAATCTATTCATAATTATTGCTGTATCGATATTCATCATGATTGGCATTATTGTTGAACCTATAGTAATAGGCACAGCAATGACAAACATTTGTTTTAGTATTGTTCTATATCTTTCATGTTCGATTTCATGGGAATCTATCTGCCTATATATTTTCTTTCTGCTTACGAAATAAATCAAAACTATAGTCAGTAATCCGCCTACAGCTCCCACCGATGCTCCAAAAGTGGCTCCTGCTGCCGCAGCTTCCATGCTAGTCTTAACGAATACAAAAGATAATGATAAACCTACGGCTACTCTTATTATCTGTTCAATCAATTGAGATGTGGCCGTTGGTCTCATGTCCTGCCTTCCTTGAAAGTATCCTCTAAAAGAAGATACAATAGGTACTATTAAAAGAGCAGGGGCAATTGCCTTAATAGACAGCTCTGCACCGGAGTTTCCTACGGCATTTGCTATTGCACCAGCGCCAAAATAGCATATTAAAAAAGAAAATAGTCCAATGGAGCTTAGTACCATAATAGAAACTTTAAATACTCTGTGCGCTCCGCCATAATTCTCGTGTGCCACTCTTTCAGAAACCATTTTAGATATTGCTACGGGAAGGCCTGTTGTAGACAGCACCATGAAAAGGGAATAAATCGGGTATGCAACGCCATAGTATGCCATCCCGACTTCACCTATTAGATTGGTAAGAGGTATTCTAAAGAATGCACCTAATAATTTTATAACCAAACCAGTGATAGCAAGAGTTGCAGTCCCTGCTAAAAAATTATGCCCTTCATTTTTTTTGTTACTAATCAAATTATTGTCTTTACTCATAAATTAAAACATCCCTAAAATTTTATTTTTTGCATAATTCGTCTCGAACATTATACTTTCTAAATCTAATGTCAGATATTCTCCGTCTTTATATAAAACTCTACCGTCTACCATAGTAAGGCATACGTCTTTTCCTGATGCAGAATACACAAGGTTATTAGCAGTGTTATGTACAGGTTGCATATTTGGTACATCTAAGTCAACCACTATCATATCGGCTTTGAATTTTTCTTTTAAAAGCCCACAATCTTCCCTACCTTGGCTTAAAGCTCCAGCTCTTGTTGCACTATATAGCACCTGCTTCGGAGTCATTAAAGAAGGATCTTTGCTTTTCATCTTGCCTAATAAAGCAAATGTTTTAAGCTCTTCAAAAAAATCAAGATTATTATTGCTAGCCACGCTATCCGTTCCGATAGCAACATTTATACCTTTTTCATACAGCTTAGGCACGTTACAAATTCCACTAGCTAATTTAAGATTACTTATGGGATTGCTTGCAACTGTAACATTTTTTTCTTTTAATATATCTCTATCATTATCATTAATCCATACACAGTGTGCAGCAGTAGTTCTTGTATCAAATAGACCCACCTGGGCAAAATACTCTACAGGAGTTTTGCCTCCATGACGTTTTTTGCATTCTTCTGTTTCAAATTCAGTTTCTGACACGTGAACATGCATGCCTAGACCCATTTCCTTAGTATAGTCTGCAATGTATCTTACTGTTTTTTCATCAGATGTATATTCAGCATGAATACTATTATCTACTAGTATTTTGTCATTTTTAAAGCCATGGTACGTCATGGCAGTTTCTTTCATTTCTTTAACGCACTCTAAACTGTCAAGTGCTTCTCCTGCAGGGTTTACTAATGCTCTAGATATATTGCATTTTTCTCCGCTTCTTACTATTGCTCTTACCATATCATCTATGAAGTAATACATATCAGTTGTTGAAACAATCCCATATCTCATAGATTCAGCCATGGTTAGCTGCGTTGCCCAGTATACAGCTTTTCTGTATAGTTTATCTTCAAAGGGAAATATCTTTTGTGTAAGCCAATTTTGCAGCGATAGATTTTCGCCGTATCCTCTCATTAAAGACATTGGAGAATGACCATGGGCATTATAAAAACCAGGCATCAAAAGTTTGCCCTTGCCATCATATGTTTCTCCATATGATTCTGTTGGTTCATTGCTAGATATATAGTCAATCTTGTCACCTTTAGTGCCTAGGAACATTTTTTCTTTGATCTCAAAGTTTTCGTCTAATATACAGATATTTTTAAATAACATGTTTCCTCCATTTTTAACATCAATTATCTAGATATTATACACATAATATCTCTATTTTTCAAGGAATCAAATACTTTTGTTATCATAAAGTATTTCCAGGAGCTCTGCCAAGCGATCAACTTTTTTCTTAGCATCGCTTTTTAGTTTTAACATTGGATTTTTGCCTGCGTGTATAAATAAATCCTTTCCGAATTTTTCGGAAGCATTTAAAAGAGAAAAACCGTTTAACGCATTCTTTTCTCCGAAGTTAATTACAATATTTCCACTCTTTTCAGTTATATCCTGAACAGATAATTTTTCGGCAAGGGTTCTGATTAAAGATATTCCAAGTAAATTCATTACCTCTTTAGGCATCTCGCCAAACCTATCTATAATTTCATCTATAAGATCCCATCTATCATCAGATGAGTTAATCTGTGCTATTTTCTTATACATTTGCAGTCTTAAGGTTTCATCTTCTATATAAATAGCAGGTATATTAGCTGGTACTTTTATATCAACAGTTATATCTGTCTTAACTTCATTGCTAATCTCACCATTAATATATTTAACAGCTCTGTCTATTTCTTTGCAATAAAGTTCATAACCTAGGCTGCTCATGTGGCCTGACTGGGCTGAACCAAGGACATTACCTGCCCCTCTTATCTCCATGTCTCTCATAGCTATTTTAAAACCAGCACCAAACTCTGTAAACTCTCTAATAGCTCTTAACCTCTTATCTGCAACTTCAGATAAGACCTTGTCTCTTTGGTACATCAGGTAAGCATAGGCTATCCTGTTTGATCTGCCTACTCTCCCTCTCAGTTGGTATAACTGTGAGAGGCCGAATTTATCTGCATTCAATATAATCATAGTGTTAGCATTAGGTATATCAATGCCTGATTCTACTATAGTAGTAGCAACTAGTACATCTTTATCACCTTCTATAAAATCTACCATTACATTTTCAAGCGCATTTTCATTCATCTGACCATGACCTACGGCAACCTGCGCAAAAGGCACTAGCTCCTCGATTTTTTTAGCTACCTTGTCTATATCTTTTACTCTGTTGTAAACTACGAAAACTTGTCCGCCTCTGTTTATTTCTCTTTCGATAACATCTTTTAGTAAATTTTCTTCGTAAGCTGTAACATATGTTTGTACAGGGTACCTGTCTTCAGGTGGTTCTTCTAATACACTCATATCTCTAATTCCAGTTAATGACATATTCAAAGTTCGAGGTATTGGAGTTGCTGAAAGAGCTAAAACATCTACGTTTGCTTTTAACTCTTTGATTTTCTCTTTATGCTTAACTCCGAATCTTTGCTCTTCATCTATAACAAGTAATCCTAAATCTTTAAATTTGACGTCATTTGAAACTAATCTGTGGGTACCTATTACTAAGTCTAACTCTCCTTTTTTAAGCTTCTCTATAATCTTATCTTGCTCTGCTTTACTCCTAAATCTCGATAGCATTTCTACTTTAAACGGAAATTTTTCAAATCTTTCCTTCAAAGAATAATAATGCTGATTCACTAAAATGGTAGTCGGCGCTAAAAGAACTGCCTGCTTTCCCTCATCTAAGCATTTAAATATAGCTCTAGCTGCAACCTCTGTTTTACCATAGCCCACGTCTCCACATAATAACCTATCCATGGCTATTTGATTTTCCATATCTTCTTTTATTTCTTCACTTGCTCTTAGCTGATCTTCGGTTTCATTGAAAGGAAAGCTCTCTTCAAATTCCTTTTGCCATATTGTATCCTTTGAAAATGAATATCCACCTTTAAGCTGCCTCTCAGCGTATAGCTTAATTAAATCTTCCGCTATGTCCATTATTGCAGCTTTGGCTTTTGTTTTTGTTTTTTGCCATTCATTTCCAGAAAGTCTAGAAAGCCTAGGTGCAAAACCTTCA
Source organism: Clostridiales bacterium (assembly GCA_012744355.1). Lineage (GTDB taxonomy): Bacteria > Bacillota > Clostridia > Peptostreptococcales > Anaerovoracaceae > JAAYHV01. The sequence goes on along the minus strand of JAAYHV010000112.1, from coordinate 8,368 downwards.
GCTCCAACATACTTTTGGATTATATCCATCTGCTCAGTTGGAATGTATAGTATATCAGTACCTGCGTACTTTATTTTTAAATAATCCTTAACCTCATTATCTATAGTTAGTGAATGAATTCCTACGAATTTGCCTACTCCATGATTTTCATGCACTATATAATCACCTTTTTCCATATCCGAAAAAAGCTTAATTCTAGGTTCTTTGTTTTTCTTTCTTAATGATTTTTTCTTTCTGTGAGTTTGAAATATGTCATTTTCACATATATAGCATATTTTCTTTTCGGGAAACACCATACCATTTTTCAGATTTCCTACTTGATAAATGATATTCCCAAAAACATTATTGTCTAACAGGTAGTTCTGAATTTCTGTTAACTTAATTTTATCAGTTGCTACAATGTTAACCTGATATCCTTTTTTTAAATACTTTTTAACTTCCTTACCAAATATTCCCATATTGCCTACAAAAGTCATCATCTGCTGACTTTTAATATTTCTTATATCTGTAAGTTTAGGATCACCATGTATTCTTTCAGGAAACGGAGTAAATATGACTAATGATTTATCATAAAGTTTTAGGTAGTCCTTATCATTTGATAGTCTTTCCAAATCAGAAGGAATGATTTGATCTCTTTCAAGTAGCGTTTGAAAATCCATGTGGTCTTCTTGTTTTTTAAGGGACAAAACTTCCATTATTCTGTTAGGATCATCTATTAGAATTTTATCTTCGTTTAAATAATCCCAAATATATGTAGGCTCTTCGTAAAAATAGTCTACATAATCTTCATATATCTGAGGATTTGTTTTGCTTTTTAGTGTTTCTTCTAACCTTTGAAAAGTCGAACTTAAATCGCTATTTTTACCAGCTTTTTTTATTTGCTTATCGTATTGCTTTTTTAATGTTTCTAATACTTTAGCAATCTCATCATCCCTAGGCATTATATGCATAACAGGGCAAATTAATACTTCTTTTATATTGTCTGTTGTTCTTTGCGTTGTTACATCAAACAGCTTAATAGAATCGATTTCAGTGTCAAATAAGTCGAGTCTTATTGGTTTATCTAAATCTGGTGAAAAAATATCAATTATTTCACCTCTGATGCTATATTCTCCTTTTGCGGATATCTGTTTTACCCGCTCATATCCCATAGCAGAAAGTTTTTCTGTTAACTCATTAATTTTTATTTCATCGCCTAAATTAAACTCAATAAGGTGTTCTAAAAATTTACTTTTGGGAGGCAATCTTTTTATAGCAGATTTGACTGGAGTTATAACTATAACATCTTTTTTTACTGCCAAGGAAGTTAAGGCCATCATTTGCTTTAACAGAAAGTTTCTGTCTTTAGCATCATAAGTTATTAATGTTTCCTCTATTTCGGGCAAAACGATTATTTTTTTATCGACAAAAAAGGCAAGATCCTCTTCGAGTCTCTTGGCCCTTAAATTTGATGACACAATTATTAAACTATTTATCGATTCATTAATGTATTCAGCAGCTATAGGTGCTACCCTATTATCTGAAACCCCAGCTACATTAATTATAGATTTATTCATCAGTTTTCCTCTTGTTAAACTTGTTCATAGCCATATCTATATCCTCTGTAATCATGCTCGCTATTCCGCCTGACGCCTCTTCTACTGATTGTCTTAGAAGTTTAGCTTCACTTGTAGATATTTTGCCTGTTACATAATGCATGAGTGGTATAATTCCCGGTTTTCCTATTCCAATCCTTACTCTAGGAAATTTATCAGTTTTAAGTTGAAATATGACCGATTTCATGCCATTGTGAGTTCCTGCGCTTCCAAACTTACGAATTCTTATATACCCTGTTTCTGTATCTATGTCATCATATATTAATATTAAATCATCTGTTGAAATTTTATAAAAATTTACAATTTCTCTTACAGCCTCACCGCTTAAATTCATATACGTTTGAGGTTTTACAAGAATGACCTTTTCTCCTTCAATTATTCCTTCTCCGATTAAAGATCTGAATTTAAGTTTCTCTAATTTAATGCTGTACTTATCAGCTAAATATTCAACTGTTATAAACCCCATATTGTGTCTTGTAAATTCATACTTTTTCCCCGGATTACCAAGGCCAACTATAATCTTCATAAAATCCCTCAAAAACTTTTGCAACGAACCCATTCAGAGTTCGCCGCTTTAATCTAATTTACTGCACAATATCAAATAATTTGCTGATTGAACCATTAGTGTTTATTCTAGTCATAGCTTCTGCAAATAGAGGAGCTACAGAAAGAATTTTAGCTCTTTGTAATTTTTTATTAACTCCTATTGGAATAGTATTTAATAAGACTAATTCTTCAATTACACTATCATTTAATCTTTGTACTGCAGGCCCAGATAAAACAGCATGTGTTGCGCCAGCATAAACTGCCTTTGCCCCAAGCTCTTTTATTGCGTTAGCAGCGTTTGTTAATGTTCCTGCCGTATCTATCATATCATCTATTATGATGCAATTTTTGCCTTCTATGTCACCGATGATATTCATTATTTCACTTTTATTTGGCTCTGGTCTACGTTTATCTACTATGGCTATTGGGCAATCCAATCTTTCTGCCATATTTCTTGCTCTTGCTACGCTTCCGTGATCTGGTGAAACAACTACTATGTTCTCTAAGTTTTTTTGTATGAAATATTCAGTAAGAATTGGTAAACCAATTAAGTGATCAACTGGAATATCAAAATATCCTTGTATTTGGTTGGCGTGTAAATCCATAGTTACCACTCTGTCAGCTCCTGCAGCTGTAATCAAGTTTGCAACTAATTTCGCTGTAATAGGATCCCTGGCTTTTGCTTTTCTGTCTTGCCTTGCGTATCCATAATATGGCATCACGGCATTTATTCTTCCAGCTGAAGCTCTCTTAAGAGCATCTATCATAATGAGTAGTTCCATTAGGTTGTCATTTACAGGAGAACATGTGGATTGCACTATATATACATCCTTGCCTCTAACCGAATCCCAAATGTTAACTGAGATTTCTCCATCACTAAATTTTGTAACAGTTGAACGCCCAAGCTTAGTACCAAAGCATTCCACGATTTCATCAGCTAATTCAAAGTGAGAATTACAAGCAAATATCTTGTAATCGGAGTATACTCCTTTTTTCATTTTTTTACCTCTTCTTTCATCCGCATATACCATACATTTAATTTTTTATCATAAATCTTTTTTTAAGATTTTTCTCTGCTTTACCCAGTTCTTTTTATTAGTTTGTTTGCATCTTCCAATGCAAAGAGCATCGGCCGGTACATCTTCTGTAATTGTTGTACCTGCAGCTACGTAAGCTCCATTACCAACATTTATTGGAGATATGAAGTTGCTGTTACATCCTATGAAGGCATCATCACCAATCTTTGAACGATATTTTTTTGACCCATCATAGTTTACAAATACCACGCCGCAACCAAAATTAACATTTTCGCCTACATCAGCATCGCCAATGTATGTTAAATGGGAAGATTTGCTGCCATCTCCCATGGTGGAGTTTTTAATTTCAACAAAATCCCCAACTTTACATCCATTTCCAATAACGCTGCCTGGCCTTATATATGCAAAAGGTCCTACGTTTGTATTATTACCTACTTCACTATCGATTATGTATGAAGTTTTTACACTGGAATTTTCGCCTACTTTTGCATCCTCTAAGTATGAACCTTGACCTATGAATGCACCTTTTTTAATTATTGAATTACCCGTTATCGTAACACCGGGGCAAATTGTAGCATCTTTTTCTATCACAACAGTATCATCGATGTATGTACAATTAATATCTATTATATTTACACCATTATTTAAATGCATAATATTTAGTTTTTTTCTTTCCTCTACCATCATATCATACTCTTTTATATTCATGCTTCTATCTCCATAATTTTTTGGCCTATTTTATATACATCTCCAGCTCCCATTGTTAATACTAAGTCACCTTTACCTGCTCTTCCGTATATAAGCTTTGCTATGTCATCGAAATCTTCCATAAATATTACGTCTTTATCAGGATATCTTTCTTTAATTTTTTCTACTAGATTTTTTGACGTAATTTTATATATGTTCTTTTCTCTAGCTGCATAAATCTCTGGAATTATCAAGTTATCTGTTCCATCAAATGCCGTAATGAATTCTTCTAATAAAGCTAAAGTCCTAGTATATGTGTGTGGTTGAAATATACACCATAGCTTTTCATGTTTCATATTTCCTATGGCGCTTAAAGTTGCTTTTATCTCTGTAGGGTGGTGAGCGTAATCATCTATTACTTCAAACCCTTTTGCAGTTTTACCTATTATGTCAAATCTTCTATGTATACCCATGAATCCTGATAACGTTTTTGCTATAATATCTTTATCTATTTTTAGATAATCACATGTAGCATAAGCAGCTAAAGCATTTAAAATGTTGTGTTCACCTGGTATTTTTAAGTTAATTTTTCCTTCATTTTCATTATTTACATATATCTCAAATTCTGAATTTCCATTATCATCAAATTTAATGTTTCTTGCACTATAATTACAGTCATCACCGTAACCAAAAGTTAGCACGTTGCTTTTACCATCCGTTGCTTCTTTAACGAAAGGGTTATTAACATAAGCTACTATAACACCATCTTTTTTTACCTTATTTGCAAACTGTTTGAATGATCGAACGATATGATCAATATCTTTGAAATAATCCAAGTGATCTGAGTCAATGTTTAAAATTACTCCAATCTCAGGCTTAAGATTTAAAAAGGAATCCATATATTCACATGCCTCGGTGACAAAATATTCACTATTTCCCACCTCAACATTACCTTTTATCTCAGACAAATCACCGCCTACAAGAATAGTCGGATTTAAAAGTGCCTTCTTAACAATTAAAGAAACCATAGAAGTGGTTGTCGTCTTACCATGAGTACCGCAAATAGCTACACTATTTTTGTATCCCTCCATCAACTCTCCTAAGATTTCAGCTCTTGATCTAGTAGGAATGTTTAATTCCTTAGCTCTTATCATCTCTGGATTCTCTGAGTATACTGCAGAAGAATAAATAAGCATCTCTGCATTTTCGACATTTTCCGCTCTATGGCCATAATATATTATAGCTCCTAAATTTTCTAAGTGCTCGGTTAGTTTTGTTTCTTTAATATCAGAACCTGTCACCTTATACCCGCGCTTAATCAATATTTCTGCAATGGCTGAAAGGCCAATGCCTCCTATTCCAATACAATGTACATTACTTATCTTTGACAAATCTGTCATCGATACACCTCCAATTATTACTGTCCTAAACAACATTGATATTATAACATAATATTTATTTTTTGCTATAGGTATTCATATATTTTCTATCTTTTTTTGGATTGTTGACTTTTATCATAAAAACCAATACTATATAATTATACGGAGGTATATTATGAAAAAAAATATGCGTGTGGGTGCAATAATTAAAATACTCACTGATTCACCAAACAAAATATATAACCTAAAATACTTTTGCGATATGTTTGATGCTGCCAAATCTAGCATTAGCGAAGACGTCTCATCAGCTAACGAAACGGTGGAAAGCATTACTGAAGGTCATATCATCACCATACCTGGTATCGGTGGAGGAGTAAAGTTTATCCCTGATATTTCTTTAGAAAAAACTCAACTAATTCAAGACAGATTATGCTCTCTTCTTAGCGACGGCAGTAGAATCTTAGGAGGCGGTTTTCTATACACCTCAGACATTATGTTCGATAGCCACCTAGTAAGTGATCTAGCTGTAATCTTTGCTAGAAAATTCAAAGATTCAGGCGCTAACTACGTAGCTACAGTAGAAACAAAAGGCATTCCGATAGCTTCTATGGTTGCTCATCAGCTTAATTTGCCACTTGTTGTTATCCGTCGTGAAGCTAAGTATTCTGAAGGATCAACTGTGAGTATAAACTACTTCTCTGGCTCATATGACAGAATACAAAAAATGTCAATCGCTAAAAGAGCAGTGCAGCCTGGGACAAAAGCTCTTATAATTGATGATTTCATGAGGGGCGGCGGAAGTTTAAAAGGTCTTACAGACATCTTGTCTGAATTCAATATTGAAGTCGTAGGTATCGGCGTAGCCATAGCTTCCGTGGTGCCTGAAAAGAAAAAGGTTTCATCGTTTTCCCCTATTGCCTATTTAGAGTATATAGATGAAGATAAGAAAGAAATCAAGATTGTTTCAAACAGCGAAATCTTTTAGAAATTTCTTGCAAATATAAGCGTTCTTTAGTATAATTCAATTATAGCGATAGAAAGGTGGAATTTATATGGAAATTACAGATGTTAGAATACGCAAATTGAGTAATGAAGACAAAATGAAAGGTATAGTATCTGTTACCTTTGATGATGAATTCGTTGTGCATGATATTAAGATTATTGATGGTATTAATGGTCTTTTTATTGCAATGCCTAGTCGTAAAATTGGAAAGAGTGATTACAGGGACATTGCACATCCGTTATCACCTGAAACCAGAACTAAAATTAGAGATGCAATATTTGAAGAATATGAAAAAGTTTTAAGTGAACAGGAATCTTTAGTGGTGCATGATGATGCTGCAGAAGTTGAAGCACCTTTAGAAGCAGAAGCTGCAGAAGTTGAAGCACCTGTAGAAGTTGAAGCTCCAGTAGAAGAATAAATCCTATTATAAATACAATAGCCGGCTTTTGGCCGGCTATTTTTTATTTTACTATTATAACTCTTATGGTATTGGTATTACCTGTTATATCAAGTGGTACACCTAAACTTGCTACAACTTTATCTCCTATAGCTAAATAACCTAATGCTTTTGCTGCTTCTATGCTCTTAGCAAGCAGTTCTTCTTCGCCTTTAATATTATCAACCATCATAGGTTTTACGCCCCAAACGAGTGCCAGGCTATTATATACCCTTCTATTAGGTGTGGATGCTAGCACAGGTATTAAAGGCCTAAATTTAGCCATTTTTGCAGCAGTACCTCCTGATTTAGTAATGGCCAAAAGCGCTCTAGCATCTATATCTTCAGCCAAAGTGCACGCTCCGTGAGATACTGCATTAGTAGTATCATCAGGTGTTTTTATACCTAGTTCAAATCCGACAAGTTTCAAATCAGGTATATCCTTTTCTGCTCTTAGCGCTATTTTAGACATAACGTTTACTGCTTCAATAGGATACTTACCCACAGCTGTTTCTCCTGACAACATTATTGCGGAAGTTCCATCAAATACTGCGTTTGCTACATCAGTTATTTCTGCTCTTGTAGGAAGTTTATTATTGATCATCGATTCTAACATCTGCGTAGCAGTTATAACTATTTTTCCTTCTTCTCTGCAACGCCTAATTACTCTTTTTTGTATTCCCGGAAGTTTGTCATAATCTACCTCTACTCCCATATCTCCTCTAGCTACCATTATTCCATCAGCCAGCTCCATAATCTCTTCAAATTTTTCTATTCCTTCGCTGTTCTCTATTTTTGCAATGATTTTTACATTTTCGCCATCATTATAGTCTAATAGGTTTCTAAGAGCTATAACATCATCTCTTCTTCGAACAAATGATGCAGCTACAAAATTTATGCCTTGTGTTATGCCAAAAACGATATCTTCAGTATCTTTGTCGTTTAGATACTCCATGTCAAGCTTTACATGAGGTACATTTATTCCTTTGTGGTCGCTCAATATACCGTCATTTAATGCTTCACATTTAATTTCTGTTTTGCTTACACTTAAAACTTTAAAGGAAATTTTACCATCATCAATTAGAATTATATCATTTTCCTTTACTTCTTTCGGTAGGTCTTTATAGGTTATTGATGCAATATTATCATTGCAACCAACATCTTTTGTCGTAAGTGTAAAACTTTTTCCCTGCTGGATTTTAGCAGGTCCATCAGTAAATTTCTTAAGCCTTATTTCTGGTCCCCTTGTATCAAATAATATTGCCAGGGGCATTTTCTGATTTTTTCTCGCATCTTTTAATAATTCTATGGTTTTTTTGTGTTCTTCCCTTGTACCATGAGACAGATTAATTCTGCCAACATTCATTCCAGCATTAATCATGCTTTCTATGGTTTCTAAATCGCTGCTGGCAGGTCCAATAGTACACACTATTTTTGTTTTTTTTATTTTATCTAACATAACATATGCCTCTCTGCAAACTATAATATTTTCATACTTACAATACCATTTATATTAATAACTATCAAGCTAACTGGATTTTAATCGACACTTTTTACATAAGTGTCTTTGTTTAACTTCAATATTACCCAATTTTCATACAATTCACATATTAATTACTTGATTTTTTTCCTGAAAGGTATAGAGTAGAGGTAAGTTGTTTTACACAGAGCGAAAGGAAGCTTAT
>JAAYHV010000111.1 GCA_012744355.1 Clostridiales bacterium | reverse complement strand
TTCCACAATCCTATTAGACCATACAATTTTACCACCGCCTTTTGTACATTTAATAGCATTGCTTAATATGTTTATTGATATCTGATTTAGCCTCATTACATCTACTTTATAATAATCTTGCAAATTCTTTTTGCCTTTAGTAATCTGTAAATCGATTCCCTTGTCATCTGCATTAGGTTTTGTTAATGCCAAAACTTGGAAAAATATTTCTGACAATTTGCACGTTTCAGTGTTCAGCTCTATTTGCTCTGACTCAATTTTTTGCATGTTTAAAATATCGTTTAATATCCCTAGTAGATAATTTGAACTCTTTTTAATTTGCTTAAAATATTCAACGTCTTTTATATCTCTTTTATCATCTATACCTATATCTGCTAATCCCATAACCGATACTAAAGGCGTCCTCATATCGTGACTAATCCTTGATAAAAATTCTGATTTCGCCCTATTAGCTTCTTCTGCTGCTTTCCTTGCTACTTTCAATCTGTTATTATTAATTTTAAGCGATACTGCTATAAATGCAATCGCGATTAATATAATACCTAGGAATAATATAGTATGATTTGATAATATATCAAAAGTAGTGAGTTCGTATTTGTTCATTGCGGAATGCTTTAACACATTTTTCGCACTAACATCTTAATCAATATCATGCATAGCTTTGTTAATGATGTTTAGGAGCATATAATCTAAGCTACTATCTATAGCTATGCAGCTTTCTTTTATGTTTAAATCAAAATTAACTTTTTTTAGATCAGTATTTCTTGGCATTTGCATATGGTAATCAGCTAAATAACCACTGCAAATTACAAGATCCACCTTTTTTTTATTTAATTCATCAAATGGACTATCATCTTCGTCAATGATTATATTCCAGCTCGGGTTCCTATCCTTTATTGAATTTATTGTACTTTGATCGATATTATATGCATTTATGTTTAAAGTTTCCATCGGGTCAAATTCTATGTTTCTGAGTCCTACTAAAGTTATTTCGCTAGGCAGATACCCTTCTGTTACCATGAAATCCATGCTATTTAGATTAGCAGTAGTTCTTTCAATATCCGTAACCACCTGATAATCGCCGTTCTTTAGCCCACGCAGCTTATCTTTTCCTTCTTCTATTGGTATATATTCAAACTCGATGCCTGTTCTTTCTGCAATATCTTCTAATAGATCATAGATAACTCCGGTGAAACTGTTAGATTCCTCATTATATAGTGACAATACTAAGCTATCTTTAGGTATTCCAACTTTTACTTTTTCTAGCTTTTTTAAATATGCTTCCTCTTCTTTAGTATAAGCAATTATGTTACTATTCTTTTGATACTTTTCCATTAAGTAATAGCTAAAAGAAGGTTCGCATAATTTGATTTTATTCATAGCATAATCTATTTGTTTCATAAGCTCAGTATTTTCAGGAGCTGTTATATAGTAAGTAAAATGAGGATTGTATTCACCTATTACGCGAAATCCCGAGAATTCACCAGAAGAAGATAATACAGCCACATCACATTCCTTATTTATCAGTTTATTTTGTATCTCTGTATTATTGTCTCCGATAATATGATTACTTTTAAATCCATATTCTTTTTCAAGTTTTTTTATTTCATCAAGTTTGTAATCCCCTGTGCCAAAACAGATGCTAGTGCCATCAAGCACCGCTAAATCGTCATATGCGAACCTCTCGTCGTCTTGTCTTGTTAATAATACAGTATGAGATTCTCCCATAGGAAGCCTGCTGTATTTATACTTGGCAAGTCTTACATCTGTCATACTTATATTGCCCATCATATCTATATCGCCACTTTGAACAAGTTCCATGAATTCAGACCAATCACCTTCTACAAATTCAAATTCTATACCACTAAATTGTTCTATTTTTTTTAAATACTCATAGTTATATCCACTACAATTGCCGTCTTCATCAACTTCTTGAAAACCTTCTAAAGGGAACCATCCTACTTTAACAGTTTCTTTTTTTTCAGCATAAACGCTTGTGCCGAAAACAAATAACACCGCAAATATTATTAAAACTTTAATTAGATTTTTTTTAATATTCATAATTCTCCAATCCAATCTTCAAAATTATTATATATCATAATCTTAATGTTTTCAACACTATACCGTTGTGCATAAAAAAAGCGGCTGTTAGCCGCCATAATTATTTTTTAATAAATTTACTTCCAAAGAATATATATAGTATCCCAAACACCCCCATTAGTATCGGGTAAAATGCATAAGGTATGATATCAAATGCTGACAATACAGTACTAGTTCCTGCCGTAGCTGCTGCTGCATATAGAAGCTGAGCGCCGTATGGTAGTATTCCCTGCACCGTCGATGTAAAGATGTCTAAGATAGATGCGCTCACCTTAGGTTCTATGTCATATTCCTTGCTTATATCTTTAGCAATCTCGCCTGTAACCACTATTGCCACTGTGTTATTTGCAGTTGCAATATCAACTCCTGCAGCTATTAAACCTATGCCTAGCTGTGCCCCTTTTTTAGTATGTACTCGTCTTTTAACAAATCCCAGTATAGCTTCAATGCCACCGTTAGCTTTGACCAATCCACTTATGCAGCATACCACTATAGAAATTACTGTAATATCATACATCGAAGTTACTCCCATGCCTATACTGGTAAATATCTCATCTACTGGCATCGCACCTGATGCTACCCCCACTATTATCGATGTTACTATACCAACTATTAATACTGCAAAAACATTAAATCCTATAAGCGCTCCTATTAGAACTAAAAGGTAAGGTATTACTTGAAAGAAATTATATGATAGAGCTTCCTTTTGATAATCTGTACCACTCATAGTACTTATATAAAGTAAAACTATAGTTAATATAGCTGGCATAAGAACTATCTTAAAGTTCATTTTAAATTTATCTTTCATCTCACAACCTTGAGTTTTAGTTGCTGCAATTGTGGTATCTGAAATCATTGATAAGTTGTCTCCAAACATCGCTCCGCTTACTACAGCTCCTATGCATAAAGCCATGGCAAATCCTGTTTTTTCACTTATGCCAATCGCAATAGGTGCTAAAGCTACTATAGTTCCCACGCTAGTTCCCATAGAAAGGCTGATAAAACAACCAATAATGAACAGTCCGATAACTGCAAAACTTCCTGGCAATAACGTAAGCCCTAAGTTTACTGTGCTTTCTACACCTCCAGCAGCTTTTATGCTTCCTGTAAATGCTCCTGCTGCCAGGAATACAAGGCACATTGTTATGATATTATCATCACCTACTTCTTTAGCAATAATCGACATTTTCTCACTAAAGCTAAACTGTTTGTTTTGAACAAACGCAAAAGTCAGTGCAATTAAAAAAACTACTATGGCCGGCATCTTATAAAAATCGTTGTAAACTATTCCTCCACCTATATATACTACTAAAAATAATGCAATGGGCAAAAGTGCTGCTGGGTTTTCTTTTCTAGTATTCACTAATAATTCCTCCTATAATAAAACATACCAAAATATTATAGCATATGCTAAGTTCCCAGTCTAGTAAAGTAGGCCATTAATAACCTCTTCTACTATAGTCAGCGCGCCTTTTATCCCAATCTGTGTTTTAGGTATTACATCAACATATCCAATAGAAGGTAGTGATATTTCTACACCCACAAATTCTTTTTTCATCAGCTTTAGTTTGGCTATGGTGTTTCCGCTGGCAAAAACTATATCCCCAGGAAACTCAACTATACTCCTATCTAATGTGCCTAATCTACTTATCTTATTTAGCTCCTCAAGAAGGCAATGTTTATAAATACCAACCTCTTCATCAAGAATATTTATGCTAAGTGGTATCATTCCAAAATAACCACTTAAAAAATCTACGTACGCAGCGCAATGTGAATAATACCCTTCTACTGAATAAGCCGCGCTTTTAGGCAATCCTGACAGTGAATTTAATCTAGATAAATGTACATACGCTTGTGCTCTGGCTCTTTGTGAATACTCTATTGCCTCACTTGGCTCTGTTTTAAGAATTTCTGATATTTCAGTAATGAATTTTTCAGTGTTATTAAAACCAATTAACGGAGTGCTTACGTAAGTTTTCATTCCCATGTTTTCAAGGTAATTAACACTTTTTATAGCAAATTCAGGGTTAACCACTATATTCAGCTCAGCCTCTAACACATGCTGCAAATCATGTATACTGCTTCCGTCACCTACTACGCAGTTTACTTGGATTCCACACAACCTTAATATTTTAGTTATTTCTGCAATATCACCCTTATGGTTTCTATGGTATATGGATATTCCAAAAAGATTAACTGTTTTTGGTTTTTTGGGTACATCTTTTTTCACAAAATGCTTTAATAGCGCTAATATGCCTTCATCAAATCCTACGCAAAAGGCTTCAGAATAACCAGGTGTCTGTACAGTTATTATTGGCGTTTGGGAATTCTCTTCACTGATTCCTACAAGATCATCCCCAATAAGAGAAGCCCCAGGTGAATTGATTAAAGCTATTAAATCCATTTCAACATTGTTCTTTAAAAACTCCAAGGCTTCAACTATTTTGTCTTTGCTTCCATAAACATAATCACGTTTATCAAGGTATGTGCAAGGTACCCTTGGTTGACCAAAATACCAGTTCTCTGGATAATTTAAAGGATCAAACTCAAATTGCCTTATTTCTTGGTTATCAGATGTTGCGCTATGATAAAATTTGCAACCACTAGGCCCATTGATTAATGTTACGATATTCTTCATTCCCTCAAAAGCGAAAACCAATCCGCTAAAACTATCAGGAGTTATATTTTCTAAATAATTCTTCGTCATTCTTCCATTCCCCCAGTAAATTTGTTTCTTTTAGCCTTGCCCATTTTTCACATTCCGTAATGCCTGAAAAAAATCCTACATCAGGACACATAGGCATAGTAAATGTCATTAAACCTTCTGTTCCTATGGACGATTCATAATTAGTTAAAAGTATATCCGGTTTATATAGCTCTATGTCTTGTATCCTCTTATCCTTATCATAATTTTCTTCAAAATTAAAAGTTCTACCCAGTTTTGTTCTAAATCCTTCATCCTGTGAAAAGTTTAGTATGCATAGCTTAGTAATTTTGATTCCAACGTCTATAGCAGATTTTAGTATCCAATCTATATCATGGTTGTACGTAATGACCATTAGCTTTTTACCCTTAAGCTGCGCTTTAACCGCCTTAACTCTGTCCTCATATGCTATGGTATTGTTTTCTATTATTTCTTTAGCTACAGAGGGTTTATCAAAGTATTCCCCTATTCCTTCTAGCCACTCTGCAGTTTGTAGAAAACCAACAGGAAAAGGATTTTCAAAAAATTCTACATCGTAATTCTTTTCAAAAAAATCTTGTAAAATGTTACTTGTATAATCTCTGTATGCTAGCAGATTTAATGAGGCTGCTTTAAAGTTCGCCAAGCTATCATAATCTGTCTCACATAAAAATCTGCAATTTATTTTGACGTCAAAAGCACTTAAATAATTCTTTACTATTTCGTAGTTGCTATTCGTATTCTTAGCAACCACTTTCTCAAAAACAATATTTACAAGATTTTTTACAGGTTTAACGTCTTTTCTAATTATTTGTTTTGCTAAACCAGTAAATGCCATTAGCATTCCCTGTAAATAGTCTCCCGTAAGATTTCCATCTGCCTTTAAAGTTATAACTGGTATATCACCTTCTAAGTCTTGGATCTGATCTATATCATCCCCTATTATGCCAGAAGGACATGAACTAACTACAATGATTGCTTTAGGTTTTTCTTTCTTTGTTTCCTGGATCTTGTCTTTTAGCTTATCCATTCCACCAAACACCATTTCTT
>JAAYHV010000110.1 GCA_012744355.1 Clostridiales bacterium | reverse complement strand
ATAAAAATTGGGGGTGGAGCGCCTGTATCTATTCAGTCTATGACAAACGTAGACTCAAGAGACGAAAAAGCCCTTCTTTATCAAATAGATGAATTAAAAGACGCAGGATGCGACATAATTAGAATCGCAGTTCCTGATTTTGACTCGGCTGAAACCTTTAAAAGCATAAGAAAAAAGGTTGATATGCCACTAGTTGCTGACATTCATTTTGATTACAGGCTAGCATTAAAATCTATAGAATACGGAGCAGATAAAATCAGGATTAACCCAGGTAACATAGGTGATAACGACAGGGTAAAACAGGTTATTGATGCTGCCAAGGAAAGAAATATTCCCATAAGAGTTGGAGTTAACTCTGGATCCCTAGAAAAAAGCATAGTAAATAAATACGGCGGTGTTACTAAAGAGGGAATTGTCGAAAGTGCATTAAATACGCTTAAGATAATAGAGGATATGGATTATTATAACCTAGTATTATCAATCAAATCTTCAGATGTTGTAATGAACTATGCGAGTCATCTGCTAATCAGAAATAAAATGGATTATCCACTTCATATAGGCATAACGGAATCTGGCACTATTAAACATGGAATAATCAAATCTGCTATAGGGATAGGCGGACTGCTTTTAGCAGGAATAGGAGATACTCTTAGGGTTTCATTAACGACTGATCCTGTAAAGGAAGTTCTTTTAGGTAAAGAAATCCTTGAAACAGTGGGAATGCGCACAAAGAATATCGAGCTAGTATCTTGCCCAACTTGCGGCAGAACGAAAGTTAACCTAGAAAAACTTGCTACGGAAGTAGAAGAAAAACTAGAGTTAATAGGAATTAAAAGAAAAGAAGAAGGAAAACCTCCAATTAAGGTAGCAGTAATGGGATGCGTTGTAAATGGTCCAGGAGAAGCTAAGGAAGCTGACTACGGCGTTGCTGGAGGACTAGGAAAAGGTGTTATCTTTTCAAAAGGCGAAGTAATTAAAACAGTTGACGAAAAAGATATAGTTAAGGAACTGATTAAAATAATAGATAAGGAATAGGATGGAAAAATACATAAACAGTCTAATCGACTGGGAATCGGTATGTGCTAGTTTGAATATGAAAAAAGAGAATCTAAACTTTGAAATCTTAGATTCTTTTATAGATAAAGAAAGCCTGATGATAAATATTAATATTAGGCTTAATTTTGTTATGCCACATGATACACATAAATTACTTAAGTATAGAGTTTCGACGTGCTCAGATGAGATTAATGGAGTTAATATAAACTACGGTTATGAGGACCTTATAATAGATGATGAGCTGGCTATAAAGATGTATATACCATATCTATCTGATTACGTTAAAAATGATGATGCTTTTTTACTTAGATTCATAAGAAAAGAAGATTTTCATATAGAAGGCGAAAAAGTAGTTGCTAAGTCGGTAGGAGAAATTACCACTAAAAAACTCAACAAGCATTTAGGAAAAGTCATCGAAGGAATAATACGAGACCAGCTAGGTCTTAATTATGAGTTTAATTTTAAAGTTTGTAAAAAACATTCTGAAAAAATAATAAATTCAAAATCGAAGATGGATAGCCTAGAGATAAAGGCATTAACCGCGAACAACGATAATATTCCAATAAAGAAAAAAACAAGCGACAATTCTCCATATAAAAAGAAAAGAAGAGGAATAGACAGTCCTGCCGAGGGAGACTATTTAGTAGGTGGCAGAATTAATGGGGAAGGCATTAGTTTAAGAGAGTTAAATAGTTCTAGTGGCAAAGTAGCTATAAGCGGAATTGTATTTAAAAAATCCCATTTCCAGATTAAATCTGGAAGAATTCTTTATACGCTGCTTTTAACAGATCACAAGACTTCTGCTTGCGCTAAGCTGTTTGTATCTCAGGAAAAGTGGGAAGAGCTAGACAAGCTTATCGGTGAAGGTGACAAACTTCTAATAAAGGGAGATGCACAGTTTGACACATATGAAAACTGCGTAGTGATTATTGCAAATAAGATAAATAAAATAAAAATAGAAACAAGAAAAGACTGCTGCAAAATAGGAAAAAGAGTTGAACTTCATGTTCACACAAAGATGAGTGATAGTGACGGTTTTAATGATATAGATAAAATGATTACAACAGCTGCTGAATGGGGTCATCCAGCAATTGCTATAACCGATCACGGAGTAGTTCAAGCATTCCCAGATGCTGCCATTACACGTAAAAAACTTTTAGAAAAGGGTAGCGATATAAAGGTTATTTATGGACTTGAAGGATATCTTTATGATGACAGCGATTCAATTAGAGAAGATGGAACTATTGACTATAAAAAGCATGGCACTAACCATGTAATTTTGTTAGCTAAGAATCAAGAAGGTCTAAAAAACCTATATAAATTAGTTTCCTTTTCCCATATTGATTATTTCTATAAAAAACCGAGAATACCAAAGTCTGTGCTCAAAAAGCATAGAGATGGCCTCATTATAGGAGGAGCCTGTGAAGCTGGTGAAGTTTTTTCGGCAATAAAAAACGGTTTACCTGATGAAAAAATAGAGGAAGTAGCTTCGTTTTATGACTACTTAGAAATACAGCCCATAATAAACAATAATTTTATGATAAGAAAAAATATAGTGAAATCCGCCGAAGAGCTGAAAGAATTTAACTTAAAAGTAATCGAAATAGCTGATAAGCTTGGAAAACTAACAGTGGCGACTACGGATTCACACTATTTTGACGAAGAATCATATGTATATAGAAATATAATAATGACAGGTATAGGATTTAAGGATGCTAACAGCAAAGGCTTGTTTTTTAGAACTACAGAAGAAATGCTGGATGAATTTAGTTATCTTGGAGAAGATAGAGCTAATGAAGTTGTAATAACAAATACAAATAAGATAGCTGATATGATAGATTATGTGGAGCCAATTTCAAACAAAAAATTTCCACCTAAAATAGAAGGAGCAGAAGAGAAACTAAGAGAGACATGCCTGAAAAATGCATATAATATATATGGCGAGAATCTTCCAAAAGTTATTGAAGAGAGGCTAGAAGTAGAACTTAACTCAATCATATCTAATGGATATGCTGTGATGTACGTTTCGGCTCAGATGCTTGTAGAAAAATCTTTAAGTGATGGATATTTAGTAGGAAGCAGAGGCTCTGTGGGTTCTTCTTTTGCAGCAACTATGGCAGGTATTACTGAAGTAAATCCTTTAGACCCTCACTATATCTGCCCTAATTGCAAGTACATAGAGTGGGGAGACTTAAATGAATATGACTGCGGAGTTGATATGCCAGATAAGGTATGCCCTAAATGCGGAGAGGCTCTTAAAAAAGATGGATTCAATATTCCTTTTGCTACTTTCTTAGGATTTAAAGGAGATAAGGAACCTGACATTGACCTTAACTTTGCAGGAGAATATCAAGCTACGGCTCATAAATATGTAGGTGAAATATTTGGTGAAAAAAATGTCTTTAAGGCAGGTACGGTAAGCACTATAGCAGATAAAACGGCATACGGTTATGTAAAACACTATTTAGAAGAAAACAACTATGAATACAATAAATTTGAAATTGATAGATTAGCTAAAGGGTGCACGGGAGTCAAAAAAACTACAGGTCAGCATCCAGGGGGAATAATAATTGTTCCTGAGGAAAATGAGATTTATGAATTCTGCCCAGTGCAGCATCCAGCTAACTCTAAAAATACAGACATCATAACCACTCATTTTGATTACCATAAAATTGAAAAAAACTTATTAAAACTAGATATACTGGGTCATGATATTCCGTCTATGATAAGGCATTTACAAGATATGACTGGCGTAGACCCGCTAAGTATAGATTTAAGTGACAAGAAAGTCATGAGCATATTTACGAGCACTAAAGCTTTAAATATTAAAAACAAGGAATACAAGTTTACTCATGGCAGTTATGCCATACCTGAATTTGGAACATCTTTTGTAAGAAAAATGCTCGATGACACTCACCCTGAAACAATGTCGGCGTTAATTAGAATATCTGGATTTTCCCACGGTACAGATGTTTGGCTTAATAATGCACAAAAATTCATTACTGATGGTACAGCAACTATGAAAGAGGTTATATCCACAAGAGACGATATTATGAATTATCTTATTCTCAAAGGGATAAACAATGCTGACTCATTTCAAATAATGGAGGATGTGCGCAAGAACAGACCTCTTAAGGAAGAGCAACTAAAGTTAATGAAAAAGCATAATGTGCCAGATTGGTATGTGGAGTCCTGCGAAAGAATACAATACATGTTTCCAAGAGCACACGCCGTAGCATACGTTATGATGTCATTTAGAATGGCATGGTTTAAGGTATACTATCCACTAGAGTTTTATGCTACATATTTCACCACGAAAATTGATAGCTTTAATGCCGAAGTTATATTAGGCGGTATAGACTCTGTTTATGAAAAAATGGAGAAAGTTAATCGGATGGGAAAGAATGCAACTAAGAAGGAATTAGACGAAGTATTAATATTTGAAGTTGCCTATGAGATGTATTCAAGAGGGTATGAGTTTTTACCTCCTAAACTGGGAAGCTCTAAAGCAGCAGTATTTACGCTTAATGATAACAAGGTGAGGCTTCCATTTGGCTGTGTTAGTGGAGTAGGCCACACGGCGGCTGAATCCTTAACGAAAGAAGACAATCTGATTGTATTTAAGACATTAGAAGAGGTCAAACAAAAAACTAAACTTTCATCAAGCAATATAGACGAATTAAATAAGTACGGAGTATTTGAAGGTGTACCTGATTCGGCTCAGATATCTTTCTTTGATGCGTAAAAAAAGGTTGATTAATTAGTAGCATTGTGGTATAATTTCTACGGTAAGATAAGTTAAAGTAAAAGAGTGGGTGTGTCCCACTCTTTGAATTTTTTTAGAGGTGTATATATGGCTAGAAAAAACAATGTTAAGACTATAGTAACTGATTTAACAAAGGATTTTTTGTCTGATACAGATACTGAACTCTACAATGTGGAATTTAAAAAAGAAGGAAGAGATTGGTATTTAAGGGTTTTTATCGAAAAAAAGATAGATGCTGAAGAAAAATATATCGGTACTTCCGAATGTGAAAAAGTCTCTAGATATTTAAGTGAGAAGTTAGATGAACTCGATGTAATAGATCAAAACTATTACTTAGAGGTGTCATCACCTGGAATGGATAGAGAGTTAATCTTTGATAAAGATTTTGAGACATTCAAAGGTTATACTGTAGATATAAAGCTTTATCAAGCAATTTATGGTTCAAAGGAAATTTCCGGAGAATTAGTAGGACTAATAAGCGATGAAATTGTAATTATGGTTTTGGATAAAGAAATTACATTACCTAGAGATAAGGTTGCAAAAATAAATTTAGCTGTGGTTTTTTAGGAGGATATAATGAACGTTGAATTCATAAAGGCGTTAAATGATTTAGAAAAAGAAAAGCACATTTCCAAAGAGGAAATTATAGAAGCAATTGAAACTGCTTTAGTGTTAGCTTATAAAAAAAATTATGGATCATACCAAAATGTAAGGGTAGTTGTTGATAATGACACAGGAGACGTTGCAGTCCTTATGCGTAAGGATGTAGTAGAAGAAGCATCTGATGAAATGATTGAAGTCTCTTTGGAAGATGCTTTGTCATTGGATTCTAGATATCAAATAGGTGATGTGATTGAATATCAGGTTGAGCCGAAAGCTTTTGGTAGAATTGCTGCACAAACTGCTAAGCAAGTCGTAGTACAAAAGATAAGAGAAGCTGAAAGAGGCAACGCTTATGAAGACTTTGTTAACAGACAAGGCGAAATTGTAACCGCGCGAGTTGAAAGAATAAGTAATGATACAGTATTTTTAACTATTGGAGATACTGATGGTATTTTATCGATATCTGAACAAGTTCAAGGTGAAGATTTCAGATTAAATGAAGATATTAAAGTGTATGTAATGGATGTCAAGAGAACTACAAGAGGTCCTCAAATCTTCTTGTCAAGATCTCATCCTGGTTTAGTCAAGAAACTTTTTGAACTAGAAGTTCCTGAAATCGCAGACGGAACAGTAGAAATCAAAGGAATTGCAAGAGAAGCTGGCTCAAGAACTAAGCTAGCTGTAATGTCGCATGATGAAAATGTCGATCCTATAGGAGCTTGCGTTGGATCAAGAGGCTCTAGAGTACAAAATATAGTAGATGAACTTTTCGGAGAAAAGATTGATATAATAGTTTGGGACGATGTTCCTGAAATGCTAATAAGCAATGTGCTTAGTCCTGCAAAAGTTGAAGAGGTATACATAGCAATTGATGAGAGAGCAGCGATTGTAGTTGTACCTGAAGAACAATTGTCTCTAGCAATAGGCAGAGAAGGCCAAAATGTTAGACTTGCAGCCAGAGTAAGCGGATGGAAGATAGACATTAAGAGTAAAAGTCAGCTTGAAGATAGTGATTTTGATTTCGAGTCCTTTCTGGATGTAGATGAAAATGAAGAAGATGTAGATGAAAATAAAGAAGGACCGGAGCAAGATGTTGAAGAATAAGGAACCTATGAGAACTTGTATAGGGTGTAAGAGTGTAAAACCTAAAAAGGATATGATAAGAGTAGCGTATTATGAGGGACAGCTTGCGATTGACAAAACTGGTAAAGCAAAAGGCAGAGGTGTTTACCTGTGCAATGATGAAGAATGCATAAAAATAGCTGTAAAGAAAAAAGCTTTTCAGAGAAGTTTTAAGACAAACTTTACTGAGGAAGTATTAAATAAGGTGGTTAACGAGCTAACCGAGAATGATAAGGAGAGTTAATTATTATTAACAAGAGATTAATGATTATGAGAAGCGATTTAAAATCTATTATTGAAAAAAAATATGAGAGGAGGGAATTCTAATGACAGTAAAAATTTATGCTTTAGCAAAAGAACTTAATATGGCGAGTAAGGACTTATTGAAGAAGATCAATTCCATGGGAATTGAGGCAAACAGTCATATGAACTCAATTAGCGACGAACAGGCACTAAGTGTTAAAAAAGGTGTAAAAGGTGTAAAAAGCGAAGAGAAAACTAAAGATGCCCCTTCTAAGAAAGCTGCCCCTATAGGAAAACCTATAATTAATGAGGAATCATTTAATAGGCCTAAACCTCCTGTGGGAAAGCCTATAATACCTAAGGACTTTGAAAACAGACCTAAAAAAGAAGACGATGTCCCAGAGTTAGCAAAAGAGAAAAAGGTAAAACAAGCAAAAACTGAAGTACCTGTAGAAACGGAAGCTAAACCTGCAAAGGAAGATTCTAAGCCTGTAAAAGAAGAAGCTAAACCTGTAAAGGAAGAATCAAAGCATGTAAAGGAAGAAGCTAAGCCTGTTAAGGAAGAAGTTAAGCCTGTTAAAAAGGCAGACGCGCCTAAGGAAGCTCCTAAAAAAGAAAAAGAGTATGTAAATGCTCCAAATAAGCCTATGAGGTTTAAAAAAATCTTTGATTCTACTAAGCAGCCAAAGGAAGAAAAAAAGGAAACTCATAGACGTCCTAGTGATAATAGAAAACCTGTCGATAACAGGCGTAGTAATGATACCAGAGGAGCAACTGACACTAGACGTCCTAGTGACAATAAACCAAGGGATAATCGTAACTTCAAGCCAGGCGACAAGCCTGCTAGTACTAGTAAAAGTCAAAGTCCTGATAATCGCAGATTTAGTAATAATAGAACTGATAAAGATAAGAAGCCATACGTAAAGCGTGATGATAAAGATGGCTCTACTTTGCAACGTATGGAAGTTAAGCCTGGTCTAAAACAAAACAGTAAAGTCGACAAGACTAAGACCAAGGATAAAGAAAGAGATAAATTTGCCAAGCTAGATGGCGGTGCTACAAAAAGCAAAAAGTACTTTGAAGGTAGATCGCTGGAGAAGAAAGTTAAGCAAAAGAGAAGGAGCAGGCCTAAACCTGTAGAACCTGAAATAATTCCTATTGAAGAAACAGTAGAAGAAGGTACAATCATTGTAAATGTACCTATAACAATTGCTGGATTTTGTGAGCAGGCTGAAATATCAACTTCAAGAGTTATTATGTCTCTTATGAAGCAAGGCGTTATGGCTACCATAAATCAAAATTTAGATGAAGACACAGTTCTGCTTTTGGCAGAGGAGTTTAAGCTCGAAGTGGTTGTGGGAAAAGTTGAAGAAGCTGAAGAAGAAGTTGGATTAGAAATATTTGAGGATAAAGATGCTGATTTAGTGTCAAGACCTCCAATTATAACCGTTATGGGTCACGTAGACCACGGCAAGACATCGCTTCTTGATGCTATACGTAAAACTAATGTAACAGCAAAAGAATCAGGCGGAATCACCCAACATATTGGTGCTTCTGAAGTAACTATAAAAGGACAGAGAATCGTATTTCTTGATACTCCTGGACATGAAGCATTTACTGCAATGAGAGCAAGAGGTGCACATGTAACGGATATAGCTGTACTTGTAGTAGCGGCTGATGACAGCGTAAAACCTCAGACTATAGAATCTATAAGTCATGCTAAGGCAGCTGGTGTTCCGGTAATCGTAGCTATAAACAAGATGGATAAGCCAGGGGCTAACCCAGATAAGGTAAAACAAGATTTAAGTGAGAATGGGATACTTGTAGAGGAATGGGGCGGAGATGTAATTGCCGTGCCTGTATCAGCTAAGAGTGGCGATGGTATAATCAGTCTTTTAGAGATGATACTATTACAAGCAGAGGTATTGGAACTTAAAGCTAATCCTGACAGACTAGCATTAGGTACTGTAATTGAATCAAGACTTGATAAGGCTAAGGGCCCTATTGCCACACTTCTTGTAACTAATGGTACAATTAAATCAGGAGAAAGTATTGTAGCTGGTACTACATCTGGTAGGATTAGGCTGATGACTAACTTTAAGGGTGAAACTATAACAAAAGCAGGACCTGCTACAGCAGTTGAAATATTAGGATTAACAGAAACACCTCTTGCAGGTGATGAGTTTAATGCTACTAAGGAAGACAAAGTAGCAAGAGAAATAGCAGAAAATAGAAAGTCTAAGCAAAGAGAAGAAGTACTAGCTAGAAACTCTAGCACGACACTGGAACAATTGTTTAGCCAGATTCAAGAGGAAGATTTTAAAGAACTTAACCTAATTATTAAGGGTGATGTTCAAGGTTCCGTAGGAGCTATTGTAAGTTCCCTTGAAAAATTGTCTAACGACAAGGTTAAAGTTAATATCATTCACAACGGTGTTGGTACAATTACAGAATCAGACGTAATGCTGGCAGAAACTACTAGCGCTATAATCATTGGATTTAATGTAAGACCTTCTACAGCAGTTGTCAATATGGCTGGCAAAGATAATGTGGAAATAAGAACTTACAGAGTAATATATGACATCATTGATGAAGTTGAAAAAGCTATGATTGGTATGCTTGATCCTGAGTATAAAGAAGAAGTACTGGGTAAAGTTCTGATCAGAGAAATATTCAAGGTCCCAGGCATTGGAATCGTTGGCGGAGCTTATGTTACTGAAGGTAAGGTATTAAGAAACGCTGAAGTAAGACTTGTTAGAGACGGTATAGTTATACATGAAGGTAAGATATCGTCACTTAGAAGGTTTAAAGATGATGCTAAGGAAGTAAATCAAGGGTATGAATGCGGTATCGGAATAGAAAAATATAACGATATTAAAATCGATGATACCATAGAATGTTTCCAAATGGTTGAAATAAAGAAATAGAAAAACTAAGTAGCCATAGTGTTTATTATGGCTATTTACTTATTTAAGGGAAGATGGAGAATGTTATGGGAAAAAATTATAGACAAGGTCGTTTAGGCGAAGAAATACGAAAAATCGTAAGCGGTATGTTAATAAATGGAGTTAAAGACCCAAGGCTCTCTGGTATAATCAGCATATCTTCAGTTGAGGTTACTGCAGACTCTAGCTATGCTACTTGTTACGTAATGCCGCTGATCGTAGATAGCGAAAAGAAAGAGCAAGAAGAGCAAGAGATATTAGAGGGTTTATATAGTGCTAAAGGTATATTTAGAAGAGAAATAGGTAAAGCTGTAAAAATGAGGCATGTTCCTGAATTAATATTTAAGTTTGATCACTCAATGGAATACGGCAGGCATATTGATGAAATAATAGATTCTTTAGATATTAAAAAAGAAGAGGAAGATACGGATGAAAGAAAATAGTTCATATAAAACATTGGCTGAAATTATAAATAGTTCGCATAATATTTTGCTGTTTCCACACATCAATATTGATGGTGATGCTATGGGATCATCAGTAGCTATGTGCATAGCTCTTCGCAATATGGGCAAAGAGGCATATATTTTACTGGAAGACGAAATATCTGATAATTTATTGTTCCTAGATGACGGGTATGTTACTAGAGATCAGAATATAATTAGTAATCCAGATTTAACCATCTGCATTGATTGTGGAGAAACGAGCAGATTTCCTAAAAGAGCGGATAAGTTTTTCACTGGAAAGGTTACTATGTGTATAGACCATCATGGAACTAGTGAAGGCATAGCTGACTATAATATTATAGAACCTGATGCAGCAGCGACGGGTGAACTTGTTTATGGGCTTCTTAAGGTAATGGACATAGAATTTAATAAAGAGATAAGCAATAGTTTGTTCACTTCTATAACAATGGATACAGGTAATTTTCAGTATGCCAATACTACTTCTAAATCTCACCAGATTGTAGCCGCTCTATATAAACACGGCTTAGAATCTAACAAGGTCAGCATCAACATATATGAAAATAATAGTTGGGCTAAAATTCAGACAGAAGCAATAGTGCTAGCTGGTACAGAATTTGTACTAGATGGTAAAATTGCTATTGCCAAAGTTACTGCAGATATTCTAAAAAAGACTGGTTGCAAAATGAACGAAACTGAGTCTATAGTTACCATTTTAAGAAGTATAAGCGGAGTAGAGATAGCAGCACTTGTTAAAGAGGATGGACAAAAGAAAACTAGAGTTAGTTTAAGATCTAAAAAATATGCCAATGTGGCAAAAACAGCAGTAGCTCTTGGTGGAGGCGGTCATGTAAAAGCGGCTGGTTGCACTATAGATAAAAACATAGATGAAGCAGCTGAAATAATTAAAAAAGAATTAATTAAGGAAATAAAGAGACATAATGGAAATTAATAGTGGGATAATAATAATTAATAAACCAAAAGGCATAACTTCACATGATGTTATTTATCATGTCAGAAGGAAATTGGGTATTAAAAAAGCAGGTCATACAGGGACATTAGATCCTATGGCCACTGGTGTTCTTCCCGTGTGCTTTGGCAACGCTACCAGAATAATTGAATATATGGAATCGGATATGAAAACTTACAGCTGCGAAATACAGCTAGGAATAACTACTGATACTTTAGATATAACGGGTGAAGTAGTTAGTGAAAGTGATTATTCAGATATTACGGATGCAAAAGTTAAAAAAGCCTTTAAAGCATTTAAGGGTGAAATTGACCAAGTACCACCAATATACTCGGCGCTAAAAGTAAATGGGAAAAAGCTTTATGAATATGCAAGAAAAGGCGAAGAAGTAGAAATAAAGAGCAGAAAAACATTTATAGAATATTTGAAAATTAAAACGATTGATCTTGAAAACAATGTGATTGCCTTTGATGTTAAGTGTTCTAAAGGTACATACATAAGAAGTATCTGTAGAGATGTAGGTGAAGCGCTTGGCTGTGGAGCGACTATGACTGGGTTAGTAAGAACTCAAAGTGGAAAGTTTGATATTAAAAATGCTATAGATTTATATGACTTTGATACTATAAGTACTGATACAATAAATGAACTGGTACTTCCACTAGACTTTTCTTTAGATGATCTTGGTTTATGCATAATAGACGATGAATCAGCATGGAAATTTGTCAGAGGCCAGAGAATAGCAGAGCGCAATGTAAGCTTAATAAGTGACACAAAAATAGATAATAGATTTGCAGTTTATTTAAATGATAAAAAGTCAGAGAATTTTTTAGGGACCGCAAAATACGAGAGTGAAAATTATTGCTACAAAGCTGTAAAGGTTATTGGTGATATTAATGAAGATATTTAACTCATTAGACCAAATTGAAAACGTAGAAGAGTCCATAGTTGTGTTGGGTAATTTCGATGGAGTTCACATAGGTCATCAAAAGCTGATTTATAGAGCGGTCAGAAATGCCAAAAGTGCAGGAACAAAAGCTGCAGTCTTTACATTTTCCAACCACCCTAGGAATTTCTTAGGTAAAGAAGAAATCGTAAAGAGTATTCTTTATCCTAATGAAAAAGCCAGAATGCTAAGGGAGCTTGGCGTAGATTATCTATATAATATTGAATTTAACGAAGAAATTATGAATACAGACCCAATAGACTTTATTGACAATATACTAATCGGAAAAATGAACATGAAAGAGGCCGTATGCGGTTTTAATTATAGGTTCGGTAAGTTTGCCCAAGGAACACCTGAAGTGCTCATGAGAGAAGGTATAACGAAGGGTTATGGCATACACATACTAGAACCTATTAGAGTAGAAGGCGAGATAGTAAGTTCTACACTAATAAGGCATCTTATTGAAAATGGAGAAATGGTAAAATGCAAGAAATTTATGGGTAGAAATTATGTAATTGGCGGCAAAGTTGTAGTTGGAAACAAGCTAGGAAGAACAATCGGTTTTCCTACATCTAACATCACTGTAGATAAAAATATGGTAACCCCACCTAATGGAGTTTATGTAACTATATGTCATCATAATGGAATTGATTATCCAAGCATAACTAATGTAGGTGTTAAGCCTACAATAGGTAAGTATAAAAAAAATGTAGAAACTCATATTTTTAACTTTGATAGTATTTTATACAACAAAGAGATCAGAGTAGAATTTTTAGAAAAGATGAGAGATGAAATTAAATTTGATAGTGTTAAAGAGCTTTCGGAACAGATTACCAAAGACTGTGTATCAGCTAAAGCGTATCACGAAAGCTTGACATAAATAAGAGCGTATGGTAATATTAGGTGTTAAATATTTCCTGCCCTCGGTATTTTGCAACTCCGGCGGATTCCTAGAGTAGGTGTATGAAAAAGAAAAGGAGAAATAAAATGATTACAAAAGAACAAAAAGGACAAATCATTAAAGAGTACCAGTTAAAGGAAAACGATACAGGATCCCCTGAAGTACAAGTTGCTGTTTTAACTTACAGAATTAATGATTTAAATGAACATTTAAAGATTCACAAGAAAGACCATCACTCTAGAAGAGGACTTTTAAAGATGGTAGGTCAGAGAAGAAATTTACTTAATTACCTTAAGGGCGAAGACATTGAAAGATACAGAATTCTAATTGCTCGTTTAGGATTGAGAAAATAGTTCTAATTGATTATAAAGCGGGGCATTCCCGCTTTTATTTTTATAACAAAGTAAGAATTAACAGGAAGGAGTTGTTAATTAAATGGCAAGATTTGAAGATTACAGGGTGTTTAAGACAGCTGTAGGAGGAAGACTATTACAATTTGAAATAGGGAAGGTTTGTGAGCAGGCCAATGGGCAAGTAACAGTTCGTTACGGAGATACAGTAGTAAACTGTACAGCCACTGCGTCAAAGTCATCAAAACCAGACATTGATTTTTTCCCGCTTAGCGTTGACTATGAAGAAAAGATGTATTCTGTAGGTAAAATACCAGGAGGATATATAAAGAGAGAGGCTAGACCTAGCGAAAAAGCTGTACTTACCTCTAGACTAATTGACAGACCTATTAGACCTTTATTTCCAAAGGGATATAGAAATGACGTTGTAGTAATTGCTACAGTAATGAGCGTTGATCCAGATTGCGCACCTGAAATAGCAGCTATGATTGGATCATCAGTTGCTCTATCTGTATCTGACATTCCATGGGATGGTCCTACTGCATCAGTAGCAGTTGGAATGATAGATGGTGAGTTTATTATAAACCCAAACACTGAACAGCGTGAGAATTCTATTATGCACCTTGTAGTATCTGGTACTAAGGATGCTATAATGATGGTAGAAGCAGGAGCAAAAGAAGTTCCTGAAGAAACTATGCTAGATGGTATTATGTTTGCTCATGAAGAAATTAGCAAGATATGTTTATTCATAGAAGAAATAATAGAAGAAGTTGGAAAAGAAAAGATGGAAGTTCAGCTTTTCAAAGCTTCTGAAGAAATAGACGTAGCAGTTCGTGATTACGCAGTAGATAAAATGAAAGCAGCTATTAAAACTTATGACAAGTTAGAAAGACTTGATAATATGGACGCTGTTGAAGTGGAAACTAAAGAGCATTTTGCTGAAATCTTCCCTGAACAAGGAAAAGAAATAGGCGAAGTCTTATACAATATTACTAAGGAAAGCGTTAGATCCATGATTCTTGATGAAGGCATAAGACCTGATAACAGAAAATCAGATGAAGTAAGACCGCTTTACTCAGAAACCAGCTTTTTACCAAGAGCTCACGGATCAGGCCTTTTCAAGAGAGGACAGACTCAAGTATTATCTATAACTACTTTAGCACCTCTTAGCGAAAAGCAAAGATTAGACGGGATAAGTGAAGAAACAGAAAAAAGATATATACATCACTATAATTTCCCATCATTTTCTGTTGGTGAAGCAAGAACAAGCAGAGGACCTGGTAGAAGAGAAATAGGACATGGAGCGCTTGCAGAAAGAGCTATACTTCCAGTACTTCCTTCAGAGGAAGATTTCCCTTATGCTATCAGAGTTGTATCCGAAGTATTATCGTCAAACGGTTCTAGTTCAATGGGATCAACTTGCGGCGCATGTCTAGCATTAATGGATGCAGGTGTACCACTTAAAAAACCAGTATCAGGCATAGCTATGGGCCTTATCGAAAGAGTAGAAGAAGATGGTACAAGTAAATTTGCGGTCTTAAGTGATATTCAAGGAATGGAAGATTTCCTAGGAGACATGGACTTTAAAGTAACAGGTACAGATGAAGGCGTAACAGCGATTCAGATGGATATAAAAGTACATGGTTTATCTAGAGATATTTTGCAGAAGGCTTTAAAGCAAGCAAAAGTCGGCAGAATGGAAATAATGGCTAGTATGTTAGAAGAACTTCCTGAAACCAGAAAAGAGATGTCACCATATGCTCCAAGAGCTATTAGTATGATGATTAATCCTGATAAAGTTAGAATTGTTATTGGACCTGGTGGCAAGATGATCAATAAAATCATCGATGAAACTGGAGTTAAAATAGATATCAGTGAAGAAGATGTAGGTCGTATAAACATCTACAGTAACGATGGCGAAAGCGCACAAGTTGCTAAGAAGATGATTGAAGATCTAGTTAAAGAAGTAGAAGTAGGCGTAACCTACGAAGGCGAAGTTAAAAGAATTATGAACTTCGGAGCGTTCATAGAAGTGCTTCCTGGCAAGGAAGGTCTACTACACATTTCAAAAATGTCAAATGAAAGAGTAGAAAAGGTTGAAGATGTAATGAACATCGGAGATAAAGTGACAGTAAAAGTTACTGAAATTGACAACCAAAACAGAATTAATCTTTCGAGAAAAGACTTAGTATAAAAGAACGAAAGGCTAACTTTTAGGAGTTGGTCTTTCTTTTATTTAAAAATTCTGTTACAATTTGTAGTTTAAATAAAAAATGATATTTCGCAATAAAAAACTGACCTCACATTGTTTGTAAAGACCTTTTTTAGATATTTAACCTGTCTACTTGACAGGGGGCAT
Organism: Clostridiales bacterium; assembly: GCA_012744355.1. Lineage (GTDB taxonomy): Bacteria > Bacillota > Clostridia > Peptostreptococcales > Anaerovoracaceae > JAAYHV01. The sequence goes on along the minus strand of JAAYHV010000110.1, from coordinate 11,135 downwards.
ATTAGATCGCTGGTCCAACATTCGGGGGTCACCTTATATTCTTCCCAGCTTTATTAATGTCATTTGGGTTATTAATGCCATATTTAGTGTTTAAGAATCTTCTAAAAGTTCCATCTACATCATCAGCCATCATAGCTGATATTTGGCGTTCAATTTGAGTTCTTGAAGTTTCGTACACCAGCGCACGGGCTTTATTTATATAATTAAGGAACTGGGGTATCAATATACCTGCCAAGACAGCCATTATTGAAATTGTAATGATTAGCTCGACTAATGTAAAACCTTTATTTTTTCTCAAAATAGCCTCTTTCAAAACATTTTTTTAATTATACCATAGACTCTAAAATTTTTTTAGAGTCATATCAGCTATAATTTCTTGTACAAAATAGTCAAGTATAGTATAATTAAAATTATGTTTAATTAAATATATGATTGTTAAGCTGAAAGGATATTTAAAATGGAGAGAAAAGTTGGTACAGTTTCAAGAGGTATACGTTGTCCAATCATAAGAGAAGGTGATGATTTAGCGAAAATTGTTACAGATAGTGTTTTAGAAGCTGCTTCCTGTGAAGGATTTAATATAGGAGATAAAGATGTAATTTGCATTACCGAATCTATAGTTGCAAGGTCTCAGGGTAATTATGCGCCTACGTCTGCTATAGCTAAAGATGTTAAGCAAAAACTAGGTGGAGAAACTATAGGAGTAATATTTCCTATACTTTCTCGTAACAGATTTGCTGTATGCTTAAAAGGCATGGCAATGGGAGCAAAAAAAGTAGTTTTAATGCTAAACTACCCTAGTGATGAAGTGGGAAATGCCCTTATGACTTGGGATGATATGGATAAGGTAGGAATTAACCCATATAGCGATGTTATGACATTAGAAAAGTATAGAGAGCTTTTTGGAGAAAACAAGCATGAGTTTACTGGCGTTGATTATGTAGATTACTACAGCAATCTCATTAAGGACTCAGGAGCAAAAGTGGAAGTTATCTTTTCTAATCAAGCAAGAACCATATTAGATTATACTGATAAAGTTTTAAACTGTGATATACACACTAGGGATAGAACTAAAAGAATCTTAAAAGAAGCGGGTGCTAAGACTGTAATGGGTATGGATGATATTCTCACTGAAAGTGTTAACGGAAGCGGATATAACAGAAAATATGGTCTACTTGGTTCTAACAAATCCACGGAAGATACGATAAAACTTTTTCCTGAAAAATGTGATGAATTAGTAAAAGAGGTACAGAAAAATATTAAGGAACATACAGGTAAAGATATCGAAGTTATGGTTTATGGAGATGGCGCATTTAAAGATCCTCAAGGTAAGATTTGGGAACTAGCCGATCCAGTAGTATCGCCTGGTTACACAAAAGGATTAATAGGTACCCCCAATGAATTAAAACTAAAGTACCTAGCGGACAATGATTTTAAAGAATTAAGAGGCGAAGAGCTAAAGGATGCTATTTCTAAAAGCATAAAAGAAAAAGATGATGACTTGGTAGGCAGCATGGCATCTCAAGGAACTACTCCGCGTCAGCTAACTGATCTGATTGGTTCCCTTGCCGATTTAACGAGTGGCTCTGGAGACAAAGGCACGCCGGTAGTGCTTGTTCAAGGGTATTTTGATAATTTCACTAATTAAGAATATTTAAAATACACATCCGAGGATGTGTATTTTAAATGCTACTATATTTCGGTAATATCTTTTTCCAGTTTCTTTAAATTATGCTCTATAATAAACTGATTTATCAGATTGCTTATTCCGGTAAATATTAAACTAATTCCTATAAATGTCATGAGAAAGATTTCCGATTCGAAAGGATAGAGCACGATTGCTATACCTAATAGGCAAATGCCCAATCCTATCAAGATAGCTACAAGTCCTTTTCTAGGAAGCTCTTTTCTGAAATTTATTCCGGTTATAAATAGAAGAGAACCATCAACAATTAAAGTGATCCCTAAAATAATTGGAATTATTGAAGATACAGCTATTGGTCTTATAAATATGAACAGACCAAGCAGCACTGTAAATATACTAAGGACTAGGTTAAGCATTGCGCCTCTAGGGTTAATATTTTTCTTGATAAAGTACCCAAATAAACTGATGATTCCAAATGCAATAAAAGCTGCAGAGCAGCCGTAGCAAATCATCTTAATAGACATTTCAGGTTTTAATACCAAAGCAAAACCCAGAATCAGCATAATTACTGATGACATGATTGTAGATAATCTTAAACTTTTTAATAGCTCCATAATAACCCTCATTAAAGAAAACAGCACTTACAAATACTGTTTTCTACTTTCCTATATTTCTTTTCTTTTTAGCTTTTTCAACATCAGAAGGGAAGAGGACTGTATTGTCTTTATCCTCGTATGTTCTTTTTGGTACATCATCTTTATCCGGAGTTTTATCGTGTGGTTTTCCTGATGAAGTACTTATTAAATAGTAGGCAAATATTCCTACTAAAAAGATAAATCCAAGTATAGCTAATGGCATATAATCAACTCCTTAATTGTTTGTTCTATATACATTTTAACTAATAAATATAATATAATCAAGCCTATTATAAAGAAAATAAATAAATCTTGACAATCGCAAGATTACATAGTAGTATTACCTAGTAGTTTAATTAAATATTAAGCGGTGACGAAGACAGTAACTGGGAACAATACCCTTACAGAGAGATGTGCATAGGTGAGAGCATGTCGGTGAAACCCTACGTGAAAATCACTTCCGAGCTTAACACTAAAGAGAGGCGCCTTGATTGAGGTAGCAACTGGGGTGGTACCGCGGTTTGAATAAATCGTCCCTATAGAATTCTATAGGGATTTTTTGATAAATAGAGAAAGGTATAAAAAAGAATGTTTGAAAAATTATCGGATAAACCAATTGCTGAATTTCAATTAGAACAAATAGAGCAATGGAAAGAAGAAGACTTATTGGACAAATGCGTAACGGAAAGAGAAGATTGCCCAAGTTATATATTTTATGAAGGCCCACCAACTGCAAACGGGCTGCCAGGTATTCATCATGTTATGGCAAGAACCCTTAAAGACTCAGTGTGCAGATATAAAACAATGAAGGGCTTTAAAGTTAATCGTAAAGCAGGCTGGGATACTCACGGTCTTCCAGTAGAAATTGAAGTAGAAAAACAGCTTGGAATGTCAGGCAAACAGGACATAGAACAATATGGAATTAAAGAATTCAACGAAAAGTGTAAGGAATCCGTATTTGCTTATACAGATCGATGGAGAGAGATGACTGAAAGAATGGGTTACCTAGTAGATATGGATAATCCATATATTACGCTAGATAATGACTATATAGAAACCGGCTGGTGGATAATAAAGGAATTCTTTGATGGCGGAATGATATACGAAGGCCATAAAATCCTTCCCTATTGCCCAAGATGTGGAACAGGCCTTGCATCTCACGAAGTAGCTCAAGGATATAAGGAAATCAAAACCCTTACAGTTACGTGCAAATTTAAAAGAACAGATGCAGACGAATATTTCTTAGCTTGGACAACAACTCCATGGACGCTTCCTTCTAATGTAGCGCTTACAGTTGGAGCTAAGATTAAATACATTAAAGCTAAAATGACAGAAGGTGAAGAAGAAGGAAACGTATTTTATATTGCTAAGGTATTAGCTGATAAGGTGCTTGGAGAAGGTAAATACGAAGTACTGAGCGAAATGCTTGGCAAAGACCTTGAGTATATGGAATACGAACAACTTATGCCATATATAGACACTGATAAGAAAGCATTCTTTGTTACCCTTGGTGATTATGTAACAGTAGAAGACGGAACAGGTATTGTGCATACTGCCCCTGCATTTGGTGAAGATGACTACCAAACAGGAAGAAAGTATGACTTACCAGTATTTCAACCTGTAAACGAAAAAGGAGAATTTACAGAGACTCCTTGGGCAGGCCGTTTTGTAATGGAAGATGGTCTTGATGTAGAAATATTAAAGTCACTTGTAGCTGTTGATAAAGTTTTTTCTAAAGAGAAATTCATGCATAACTACCCTCACTGCTGGAGGTGCAGTACGCCTCTTGTGTACTACGCAAAACCAAGTTGGTACATAGAGATGAGTAAGCTAAAAGAACAGCTTGTAGCGAATAATAACACAGTAAATTGGTATCCTGATTACGTAGGAGAGAAAAGATTCGGAAACTGGCTCTCAGAAGTAAAAGATTGGGCGATTTCAAGAAGTAGATATTGGGGAACACCAATACCTATTTGGAGATGTGAGTGCGGTCATCTCGAATGCATAGGTAGCAGGCAGGAGCTTAAGGATAGAGTTACAGAAGAAATAGATATTAATATTGAATTGCATAGACCATATGTGGATGATGTACATATTAAATGCCCTCATTGCGGCAAAGAAATGAGCAGAATTCCTGAAGTAATGGACTGCTGGTTTGACTCAGGCGCTATGCCTTTTGCGCAGTGGCATTTCCCATTTGAAAACAAGGAAAAATTCGAAAGTGAACTTTTCCCTGCAGATTTCATTTGCGAAGGAATTGACCAAACTAGAGGTTGGTTCTATTCATTGATGGCAATATCAACCTTTATAATGGGAAAAGCACCGTACAAAAATGTATTGGTAAATGATCTAATCCTTGATAAAGAAGGAAAGAAAATGTCTAAAACAAAGGGTAATACAGTATCACCTTTTGAACTTTTTGATAAATACGGGGCAGATGCTACCAGATGGTACCTACTAAGCGTATCACCTGCATGGACGCCGACTAAATTTGATGAGGAAGGTCTTAAAGATGTGGTTAGTAAATTCTTTGGTACGCTTAGGAATGTATATAACTTCTTTGTACTTTACTCAAATATAGATGATATAAATCCTGATATGTTAAATGTTTCTAAGGAAGATAGACCAGAACTAGACAGATGGATACTTTCTAAGTATAACAAAGTGGTAAGAGATGCTACAAATTCTATGGATGAATACGATCACATGAAAATGGTTAAAGCCATAAATGATTTTGTAACAGAAGACCTATCTAACTGGTACATCAGAAGAGCGAGAAGAAGATTCTATGCTGAGGAGATGACTGAAGATAAGAGATTTGTGTATGCTACTACATATGAAATTCTAGTAGGAATTGTTGAATTAATAGCACCGATAGCACCATTTATTTCAGATGAAATGTACGTTAAGCTAACAGGTAACGAAACAGTTCATATAGCTTATTATCCTGAGGCTAATCTTGACCTTATCGATGAAAAGGTTGAAGAAAGAATGGACCTTGTTAGAACTTTAGTAACTCTTGGTAGAGGAACTAGAGAAAAGGAAAGAATCAAGGTAAGGCAGCCACTTAACAAAGCTATCGTAGATGGTAAGTATGAGTCAGTAATCAGCGATTTAGTTCCGCTAATCCTAGAAGAATTAAATGTAAAACGAGTTGAATTTGAAAACAACTTAGACCAGTATATGGACTTTTCTGTTAAACCTAACTTTAAGACAGCTGGGCCAAAGCTTGGTAAAAACATAAAAGCCTTTGGAGCATTCTTAGCTAAAGCAAATGCAAAAGAGCTTGTAGCAACTCTTGACAGAGGGGCGCTGAAACTTGACTTAAATGGAGACATCATTGATATAGAAAGAGATTTTGTAGATGTTAGAATAAGTGCTAAAGAAGGATTTGCAGTAGCTATGGAAAGCAATACTTTTACCATATTAGATACCAATCTAACAGATGAGTTGATTGAAGAAGGATATGTAAGAGAAGTTATTTCTAAGATACAGCAGCTTCGTAAACAATACGACTTTGAAATGATGGATAATATAAATATCTTTATAAACGCAGATGAAGTTATAGCTAAGGCTATAGAAGATAACAAAGAATTCATTATGAAAGAAACATTAGCTAAGGATATCATAGCCAAAGAAGACATCATTCTGTATGACGTAAATGGTCACAAAACAGGATTAGATGTTGGAAGGATAGGTAATAATGCTTAGCAACATATTAGAGTATTCGCTTTCTGAATTTGAAAACGAAATAGTAGCCCTTGGCGAAAAAAAGTTTAGAGCTAAACAAATATACAGCTGGATAATTAAGGGAGTAGACGACTTTGGGGAGATGAAAAATCTCCCTAAGGTTTTAGTCGAAACACTAAATGAAAATTTTGTTATAGATCTTCCCAGGCAGGTAGAAGTTCAAATTTCAGAAACAGATGGTACAAGGAAGTATCTATTTGAACTTACAGATCAAAATAGAATAGAAGCCGTGTTTATGAAATATAAATATGGTAATACCGTATGTGTATCCTCTCAGGCAGGCTGCAAAATGGGCTGCAAGTTTTGCGCATCAACATTAAATGGACTTTCACGAAACCTTACGCCAGGAGAAATTTTAGGACAGATAATCGCTGCAGAAAAAGAAAGCCAAGAAAAGATCAATCACGTAGTTGTAATGGGAATAGGCGAGCCCTTTGATAACTACGAAAACGTTTCTAAGTTTTTAAAACTGTTAAATGACAAGGATGGATTAAACATAGGTATGAGAAATATAACCATATCTACATGCGGAATAATTCCTGTGATAGATAGATTCGGAGACGATTTTCCCCAAGTAAACTTGGCCGTTTCACTTCATGCCGCTACCGATGTAAACAGAACAGAAATAATGCCAATAAATAATAAATATCCAATAAAAGAGCTTTTAAGTGCATGTAGAAGATATGTAAATAAAACACACAGAAGGATAACCTTTGAATATACTTTAGTAGATGGTAAAAATGACAGTAGAGAAGATGCTGCTGCTTTAGCAAAACTTCTAAAAGGATTGCTATGCCATGTGAACCTCATTCCACTAAATCCAGTTGCTGAAACTGGCCTTAGAAAAGCGCGAAGGGAAAATATAAATGCGTTCTTGAGGGAGCTTGAAAAAAGAGGTATACAGGCAACTGTAAGAAGGGAACTAGGAGATGAAATAGATGCTGCTTGTGGGCAGCTTAGATTAAGAAAATAACTGCTAATTAGCAGTTATTTTTTGTATTGAAAGAGTGATTATAATTGTTCCAATAATGGATAAGATAGTTGAAACCATAAGCAAAGTAGAAGCGCCGCCTAAGTCTAAAATCATTCCACCAAGTATACTTGAAAACACGGAGCCTATTGTAGTCATTACTATAAATAAGGCCTGACCTCTAACTGCCTCTCTTTTATCCATTACCTCATCTATGAAGTGAACCATAGCTGGAAGAAAAAGTGCAAAAGCAAAGAGCTGCGTTAGTTGAGCGACAAATATTAAAAAGACAGATTTTGCAAGGTAGCATAGAGCCACCTTTATGGTGAATCCAAATGAAGCAACTACAATAAGCGTCTTGCAATTGAACCTTTTTTTAATTTTCATAAATAATACCATAGTTGGTATCTCTAGAGCAGCCATCAGAGACAGTATTCTGCCCATGTCAGCGCTGTTTCCACCTACGCTTCCTACTATTTGCATCATGAAGATATTAAGCACTGCATTCCCGAAGTAAAGCCCAATTATACCAAAACTCATGATGAAGAAATATTTGTTTCTTTTTACAAACTCATCAAAGGCAATAGGTTTTATATGCTCTTCATCCTCATCTTTTAAAAATGTTTTATTCTTTTCTTTTCCAAAACTGATATGAGTTGCAAATACAAACCCTAACATTAAAATTAAAACTATTTGCCCTGATATAGGAATAGATACTATACCGTAGCGTAAAACTATTGACCCTAGAGCAGCAACCATTAAAGCAAAAAGAAGAGATCCCATGCTTCTAGCTAAACCGAAGTTTATCTGACAATCGGCTCTTTGTAGATAAAAATTGAGGGAATTTATAAAAGGCTGACCAGAAGTTGTTAAGGCAATAATAGCTATGTATATGGTTGTCAGCAAAATAGACTGGCTTTCAAAAAATAAAAGCCCAGTATTTAATACTAGGATGGCTAATACAAGTCCTTCTATTACATTTAATAAAGAAAACTTCTTAGAGCGATCTGTAAAGTTAGCAAGAGCTGGCTGAATCAGAACAGATAAAATACTTCCAAAAGCAAAGATAGCTCCAATTTGTGAATTGGAATAATCTTTATCAAGCAGAAATACTGAGGCAAAACTGCACGCGATACCGTAGTACATCCAATATGTTCCCTGCACCAGAGAGTATTCTAAATTCAGTAAATTTTTCATCTAATAAGTAGCCTCCGAGTTGTAAGTATAACACATTCATAAGAAAAAAAGAAGGCAAAATAATGCAAAAAAGAGTGATATGTGGTATAATAAATTGATTAATTATGTTTTAATGAAGGAGTGTTTTATGAAATTGATAATAGACGGAACAGGTGGAGATTATGCGCCCAGAGAGATTGTAAAGGGTGCTGTTTTAGCCGCTAAAGAAATCGAACACGAAGTAATTATAATTGGAGAAGAAGATAGAATTCTTGTTGAATTAAAAAAGAATAATTATACAGGGGACAATATCACATTGATAAATGCCACCGAACAAATTACAAATGAAGAATCACCTGTAAAAGCTGTAAGAAGGAAAAAAGATTCTGCTATAGTAAAAAGTCTTAATATGATTAAAGATGACGAAGCTGATGTATTCATTTCTGCAGGAAGCACAGGAGCGTTGCTAGCTGGAAGCTTGTTAATTTTAGGAAGAATTAAGGGTATTGACAGACCTGCAATTGCTGCGTTTTATCCTAAAATAGGTAAAAATGAGCCTGCTCTTTTACTTGACTGCGGAGCTAATACTGATATTAAGCCTAAAAATCTATTACAATTCGGGATCATGGGAAGCATATATATTGAAAATATTTTACAAAGGAAAAATCCTGAAGTAGGCCTTCTAAACATAGGTGTAGAACATAATAAGGGAGATAAGCTCCACAAGGAAGCTTATATACTTTTAGAAGATAGCAATCTTAACTTCATAGGCAACGTTGAAGGAAGAGAAGTTCCAGCTGGTGTTTGCGATGTAATAGTTGCTGACGGATTTTCAGGGAACATATTTTTAAAGACTTCTGAAGGCATAGCTAGCTCAATTATGAAGCTTATAAAAATCAAGCTTATGGAAAGCAGTATATCTAAATTAGGCGCGTTGCTTTCTTCAAAGAAATTAAGATCATTGAAAAAGGAATTTGACTATGCAGAAGCTGGAGGCGCTCCTATTTTAGGAGTAAAAGGTGTGGTACTTAAAATTCACGGTTCTTCTAAATCTAATGCAGTGTATAATTCAATATTAAAAGCCATACCTTACGTGGAAAAAGATTTAGTTGACATGATAGAGAGTAGCGTTAAAAGGAACGGAGATTTAAATGATTAGAGAATCCTATATGAGTTTAGAAGACGCCATAGGATATTGGTTTAAAAATAAAAAACTCCTCATAAATGCAGTCACTCACAGTTCTTACTCAAGCGATAAGGGTATGAGCTACCCCGAAAACAACGAAAGACTCGAGTATTTAGGAGATGCATTTTTTGATGCAATAATAGGAGATAGGCTTTACAAGCTTTTACCAGAAGAACGAGAAGGTAAGCTTAGCAAGATGAGAGCTAAGATTGTATGTGAAGAATCCCTTGAAGATATAGGGAAAGAAATTAAAATAGGTGATTATTTGCTCATCGGAAAAGGCGAGGAACAGACTGGAGGAAGAACCAGAAAATCAATAATAGCAAACGCTGTAGAAGCAATTATAGGCGCTATATATCTAGATAGTAATTATGATGCTACTTATGCAGTTGTAAGTAAACTCTTCGATGAGAAAATAAATTTAGCCATTGAAGGAAAACTTTTAACTGACCATAAAACCAAATTACAGGAAATATTACAAAAAAAACATAAGGATAAGGCACCTTCATATGAAGTGATAAAAACAGAAGGACCAGACCACGAGAAAGTTTTCTTTGTTAACTTAGTATTAGACAAGGTGGTTTTAGGTAAAGGACTTGGTAAAAGTAAAAAAGAGGCAGAGCAAAATGCAGCAGCAGATGCTCTTACGAGAGGAGTAAAGAAGTAGTGTATTTTAAACGAATAGAGATGCAAGGATTTAAATCATTTGCAGATCCTGTAATTATAGAATTTCACGAAGGTATAACATGCATTGTAGGCCCAAACGGAAGCGGTAAAAGCAACATAAGTGACGCCATAAGGTGGGTGCTGGGTGAGCAAAGTCCTAAACTTCTTCGTGGCGGCAAAATGGAAGAAGTAATATTTGCAGGTACCACTAACAGAAAATCACGTGGTATGGCAGAAGTTACATTAGTGATAGACAATTCCACCGGAATTCTTCCCATTGAATATAATGAAGTGGCAATTACTAGGCGTATGTACCGCTCAGGTGAAAGTGAATACTTAATAAATAACAATCAATGCAGGCTTAAAGACATAAGAGAACTAATAATGGATACAGGTATAGGGGTTGACGGATATTCCATTATTGGTCAAGGTAAAATAGCAGACATAGTAAGCACTAAAGCTGAGGACAGAAGAGAAATATTCGAAGAAGCAGCTGGTGTTGTGATGTATAAAAAAAGGAAATCTCAGGCCGAGAAAAAACTAGGCAGCGCACAGGATAATTTAGATAGAGTAAGCGATATAGTAAATGAAATAGAAGACAGAATAGGCAGTTTAAGAGAAGACAGCACCAAAGCTAAGGAATTTTTAAATCTTCGAGATAGATATAAGTTTTTAGAAATAAATTTAGCTTTAAATAATATAGGTAATCTTGATAAAAACACTGAAGCATTAAAAGGCATAGTTTCTGAAAGTGAAGAGAAGATTAAATCGCTAGTTAATAAAAGGGATTCTTTAGAAGCTGAAATGGATCAGCTTATGGAGAAAAACGAGAACTTAGATGAGCTTAGCGCTGAAGCAAACGATAATCTTATTAGAAAAGTTAACGAGCTTAACATAATAAATAGCCAAGGACAGGTTAACGAAGAGAGACTAAGCGCTGTAGATAAAGATATTGCTAGATTAAAAGGCGAGATAAAAGAAACTGATGAAAAACTTAATTCGGAAAACGCTAAGTTAAAAGAACTGGAAAAAAATGAAGAAGTTTTACAAGCTGACAAAATAAGTGCAGAGAAAAAACTTCATGATGCCGTAATAAGACTTAACAGT
>JAAYHV010000109.1 GCA_012744355.1 Clostridiales bacterium | reverse complement strand
CATAGCATCTATACCTTTTTCTTTTAATTGCTCAACTGCAATAATCGCTTCGTTTACCATTATTCCTGTTGCTATAATCGCTACGTCTTTGCCTTCCCTTAGTATATTAGCTTTGCCTAGCTTAATTTCGGCATCTTCGCTGTAATTCATAGGCACTGCAGCTCTTCCAAGCCTAACATATGCGGGACCATCAAAGTCAATAACTTGATTTAATAGTATCTTTGCACTAACTGCATCGGAAGGATTGACAACTGTCATCCCTGGTATGGTTCTCATCAAAGCTATGTCTTCAAAAGTTTGATGACTAGCTCCGTCTTCTCCCACCGTAATTCCAGCATGCGTAGCACATATCTTGACATTTGCCCCAGTATATCCAATAGAATTTCTTATTATTTCAAAAGCTCTTCCTGCTGCAAACATCGCAAATGTACTTGCGCAAACTACTTTCCCTGAAATTGCAATGCCCGTTGCAGTGCCAAATAAGTTTTGCTCTGCAATTCCCATATTGATAAATCTTTCTGGACATACGCTTTGAAAATCTGCTGTCTTTGTTGACTTTGATAAGTCACCATCCAATACAACTAGGTCTTTTCTAGTTTTATAAGCTTCCTTTAAAAACTCTCCATACGCCTGCCTAGTAGCCATCTTTTTAACGTCTCCCATTATATTACACCTCCTAATTCAGAAATTGCTCTTTCATATTCATCATCATTAGGCGCTTTACCATGCCAACCAGCTTCATCAGTCATAAATGAAACTCCCTGACCCTTATGAGTTTTTGCAATAATGGCTGTAGGTTTTCCCTTGAATGCTCTTGCAGAATCAAAGGCACTGAATATTTCTTGAAAATCATGACCGTCTATTGATAAAACGTTCCATCCAAAAGCTTCGAATTTCTTATCTATTGGTTTAACCGACATTACGTCATCATTATTTCCATCTATTTGCAATCCATTCCAATCTATTATAGCAACCATATTATCTAGTTTATAGTGAGCAGCTGCCATAGCCGCTTCCCAAACTAGGCCCTCTTGCAATTCTCCATCTCCAAGCATTGTATACACTCTGCTCTCCACGCAGTCTATTTTATTTGCTATTGCCATGCCTACAGATACCGAAAACCCCTGTCCCAGCGAGCCTGTGGACATTTCAATTCCCTTTACATATTTCATATTAGGATGACCTTGAAATTTACTGTTGATTTTTCTTAAAGTCATCATATCTTCCACAGGGTAGTACCCTCTCTCGCCTAATGCTGCATATTGCGCCGGGCAAGCGTGGCCTTTGGACAAAACAAATTTATCTCTGCCAATTAAATCAGGATCTTTTGGGTCGATGTTCATTTCATCAAAATACAAAGCCGTTAATATGTCTGTAGCACTTAAAGATCCCCCCGGATGGCCAGAACCTGCATTGTAAACAGCTTTAACAACATCTATTCTAATCTTGTTAGCTATCTCTTTTAATTTCGAATACTCTCTCAATATTACCTCCCAATGTAAATTAAATACATATTATAATCCTAAAAATACTGCTGCCATAAAAAAGTAAGTTCCTAACGCAACCATATCTGTAATCGATGCTATCATAGGACCGGCCATAAGAGCCGGGTCTATGCCTACTTTCTTTGCTAGCATAGGAAGCATGCCTCCTATTAACTTAGCAATAATTACAATCACAAGCATAGAGCTACTTACAGTAAGTGCTATCATAATTGAATTGTTGTCAAGCCAAATTATTCTAGCAAAATTTATTCCACTAACTACCATTCCGACCACAAAGCTTATTCGGAATTCTTTCCATAATACCTTTAAAGCATCCTTCGTGTCAACTTCATTTGTTGCCATACCACGAATGATTAATGTCGAGGATTGTGAACCTGAGTTGCCTCCAGTGCCCATTAGCATTGGCATATATGAAACTAAGCATATCACAGATGATAATACATCTTCAAAACGAGTAATTATAGTTCCTGTGATCAAATAAGAACACATTAGTAACAGTAACCAAGGCAGCCTTGCCTTTACATGATGCCATACGCTCATATCAAGATAATCTTTATCCTCTTGATCTATAACACCACCCATTCTTTCCATATCCTCGGTGGCTTCTTCTTCCATTACATCTAAGATATCATCTACAGTTATTATTCCTACTAATCTATGTTCTTTATCAACAACTGGAATTGCCAGAAATCCGTATTTTCTAAACTCATCAGATACTTGTTCTTGGTCATCATCTACATTAACCCATACATAGTCCTCATTCATTATTTCAGATATCATAGAATCTTTGCTAGTTACCACAAGGGTTCTTAAGGAAACTATACCTTGAAGTTTTCTACCCGAATCCTTAACATAACATGTATACATTGTCTCAGAATCCATGCCGACTTCTCTTATATACTTAAGTGCTTCTCTTACCGTCATTTCTTTTGTTAAGCTTATGTAGTCAGGCGTCATCAGACTGCCGGCACTGTCTGCTTTATAGTTTAAAAAAGTATTTATAAGAGTTCTTTCATTTTTTGGTGTTTTTTCAAGTATTTTATCAACTATGTTTGCTGGAAGTTCTTCAAGCACGTCAATCATATCGTCAAAGTCCATTTCATCTAATATGTACTCTATTTCGACATCAGTTATAACGTTAATAATATCAATCTGATCCACTATAGGTAGACTTGAAAAAACATCAACAGAAATATCTTTAGGTAGCAGCCTAAACATTATTACTGCCTTTTGGATACCAATTTCTTCAATTATTTCCTCAAGAAGTTCAGCTATGTCTACAGCATGATATTTTAACAACTCATCTCTGCCCTTAAAGTATTGCTTTTTGTTAAGATATTCAAACAATTTCTCTTTAGATTCTTCTAAAGCAACATCGACTTTAAAGTTTTCCATAGTATCACCTCCTTATGCCTATCGGCTTATTTTATACTAAATTTAAATCACTTACAACACTTATTGCTCATTTTTCATTAAACTTATAGCTTGATCCTCAGTAATGATTTCCACTTCTAAGTCTTTAGCTTTCTTATTTTTCCCCGAATTTGATTTGATATCATTATTTATTAAATAATCGGTTTTGGAAGTTACTGCTCCTGTAACCTTGCCCCCAAGCACTTCTATGGCATCTTTAAGCTGCTTTCTATTTTCAAACTTCTCAAGGCTGCCTGTTATTACAAATACTTTATCCGATAATACGTCGCTTACGTCATCGTATGTTTCATTTATGTTTAGTAGCCCTACTAATTCAGTAACATCATTGGCCTTGAAATAATCATAGTAATCATTAGCCATAACATCTCCAATACCATCTATACTCAGAAGTTCTTCAATACTTAAATCGATCATATCAATCCACGAATTTTTGCAGTGCCTGCTGATAAGTTTTGCATTCGTAACACCTATTCCAGGTATACCTAAGCTGTAAAGCAGTCTTTCTGGCGTCGTATCTTTAGCTTTTTCTATCGATCTTAGCAAATTCGTTACTGACTTTTCACCGAAGCCTTCCATTTCTTTAATAACATCTTTGTGAACTTCAAGTTTAAATATATCTTCTCTCCTATGTATAAAGCCTTTACCCATAAGTTTAAGTATTGTAGCTTCTGAAAGTCCCTCTATATTAAGTGCGTCCCTTGATACAAAAAGCGTAAACAACTTAGTCTGCTTTGCTGCGCACTTGGGATTAGGACACATAAGCAGCTTAGTACTGCTGTCACTGGAGATTTTAGTTTCACTGCCGCATACCGGGCAGTTTTTAGGAATTTCAATATTATTTGACTGGGTTAAATTCTCACTTATCTGAGGGATAATCATATTGGCCTTATACACTTTAATAGTATCACCTAAACCTAATTTTAATTCTTCAAGTATACTAAGATTATGTACTGATGCTCTTTTTACTGTTGTACCTTCAAGTTCAACAGGTTTAAATATTGCAATTGGATTTAATAACCCAGTTCTTGAGGGACTCCACTCAATTTCTTTAAGTATGGTTTCAGCCACTTGATCTTTCCATTTAAAGGCAATTGAATCTCTTGGGAATTTTGAAGTGCTTCCTAAACTTTTAGAGTACTCTATGTCATCATAGGTTAAAACTAATCCGTCAGAAGGAATGTCCAAATCGCTTATTTCGATTGAAAGTTTTTCAATTGTGCTTTCCAAGTTTTCCTCACTAACATTAAAAAACTCAACAACATCAAACCCTTGAGCCTTGAGCCAGCGCATTGCCTCAGCTCTACTGTTGTTAAATCCACCGCCTGCATCGCCAACTGAAAAAGCATAAAAATTAACATTTCTTTCTGCAGTAATCTTGCTGTTTAATTGCCTGACGCTACCACTACAAAGATTTCTTGGGTTTTTATATTTCATATCAACGTTATCTATTAATTCGTTGATCTTTTCAAAATCAGAATATTTAATAACGGCTTCACCCCTAAGTGTTAAGTTTCCTTTATATGGAATAATCACTGGAACATTTTTAAACACTCTAGCGTTCGATGTTATTACCTCACCTATTTCTCCATTTCCTCTGGTTACCGCTTTTATAAGTTTACCTTCTTCATATGTTAAAACTACCGTGAGCCCATCTAACTTCCATGACAAAAGACCATCCTTAGGTCCTAGCCAGCTCTTAAGCTCATCCCTATCTTTTGTTTTATCAAGACTGAGCATTTTACTTTGATGTCTTTCTTTGGGTAAATCAGTCATCACTTCATAACCTACGTTTTGCGTAGGACTGTTACCCATTGTAATATTAGTTTTCTCTTCAAGTAACAAAAGTTCATCATAGAGCTTATCGTATTCTAAATTGCTGATTATTTCGTCACCGTCTACATAATATTTTTTAGCAGCCGAATTGAGTATATTAATTAATTCAATTATTCTCTTTTTATCATGGGTCATATTATTCTCCCAACTTTTTAAGATTTACAAAGCCCTTGCCGATTTTCTTTCTGCCAACGCTATCAAACATTATAGTTATGGTCCTTGCGTCAGTTTCTATAACCAGACCTTCTCCAAACTTGTCATGTTTAATTCTGTCTCCTGAGTTAATATTATCATTGCTTATGGTTTTTTGCTTAGCCATCGACTTCGCATATTTTAGGTTGTCAAAAGGTTTCATTGGAGGGTTGCCGCCGTAACCGTCTTCTATTCTCTTGTACTTAGTGCGGCCTTCTTTATCAAGCCTGTCTCCATCCATTAAGTTTTTATCCATCTCTTCTAAGAACAGCGATTCAAGCGTGATATCTCTTTTGCCATACAACATTCTTTCCGCCGCAGATGTTAAAAACAGCTTCTTCTTTGCTCTTGTTATACCTACATAGCAAAGACGTCTTTCCTCTTCCAACTTATCATCTTCAAGTGAGTTGTTTCCTGGAAACACGCCGTTTTCCATTCCCGGGATAAATACTACAGGAAATTCAAGACCTTTAGCACTATGAAGTGTCATAAGTACTACAGCATCGTGCTTTTCGTCATGATTATCAACTTCTGCCATAAGTGTTATCTTTTCTACGAATTCGCTCAAAGGCGAGCGTTCGTGTACTTGAAACCCATCCAGTGCCAATAATTTTTCATCATCTGCTTCTTGACTTTTAATTGCCTCTTTAGCCTTTTCAAATTCCACAATTACCGACCTAAAGTCCATGATATTTTCTATTTTGCTTTCAGCTTCTACAGAATCGGCATCTTCCAGTGTTTTTAAATATCCACTTCTTATAATAAGGTTGTCATATATATCAGCTATAGAAGCATTTTCAATTTCTTCCCTACATTCATCTATTAGTTCGATAAAATTTTCAACTAAAGGTTTGGACTTATTAGAAAGGGATTCTAGTATCTCTTTTCTATGTAGCGCCTCCATTAAACTAATTTCTTCTACCTTAGCATAAGCAATTATTTTATCTACCGTGACTTTACCCATGCCTCTTTTAGGTTCGTTAATAATTCGCATAAGCGAGAAATTGTCATCAGGATTTTCTACAACTCGCATGTAGGCTATAACATCTCGGATTTCTTTTCTTTCATAATACTTTTGCCCAGCTAAAACTCTATATGGGATTTCTTCGTACACAAAAATATCTTCAAAGCTTCTCGAAAGGGCATTTTTTCTATACAGTATTGCTAAGTCGTTATATCTATATCCTTCACTAACTAGAATCTTTATTTGATTTCCTATGTATCTTGCCTCCGCCTTTTCGCTATCTAGCCTAGCATAGGTTATTTTTTCTCCATCCTTTTTGTCAGACCAAAGAGCCTTGCTCTTTCTGCCCCTGTTATTTTTAATTACAGAGTTTGCTAGGTTTAAGATATTATTATCCGATCTATAATTTTGCTCAAGCTTGATTACAACAGCTTCTGGAAAGTCTTTTTCAAAGTCTAATATATTTCTTATATCAGCGCCTCTCCATTCATATATACATTGATCGTCATCGCCTACGACGCAAAGATTTCTACTTGCACTGGACAAATACTTGATTAATTTATACTGCAAGAAATTTGTATCCTGGTACTCATCTACCATTATATATTTAAATCTATTCTGATAATGATGCAAAACCTTTTCATCTTTTTCAAGGAGTTCAACACATTTAAGTAGAAGGTCATCAAAATCCATAGCATTATTCTTCTTAAGAAGTGCTACATATGACCTGTAAACTAAAAAAGTTTTTTTGCTTTTTACATCATAATCACCATTCTTTTCGATGTATTCTAATGGAGACATTTGTTTTTCTTTGCATTTGCTTATAACTGAAGTCAAATATTTAACTGAATAAATCTTATCATCTAAATTGTATTCTTTTATGATGCTCTTTATGGCGGTTTTTTTATCCTTTTCATCGTATACTACAAAACCATTTCTGTACCCCAAAATCTCGGCATGATATCTAAGTATTCTAAGGCACATTGCATGAAATGTCATGATCCAAAGACCATTCATGGATTTTGTCAAACTTTCCACTCTGTTTCTCATTTCATTTGCAGCTTTATTGGTAAATGTCACTGCTAAAATATTATATGGACTCACACCTTGCTCTAACATATATGCGATCCTATTTGTCATCGTACTAGTCTTTCCGCTGCCTGCTCCGGCCAAAATAAGTAACGGTCCATCTATCTGCTTAACCGCTTCTATTTGCTTGCTATTTAAATTATTATAGTTCATCTGCCCTCCTGCGCTAAATTTACTGCGTAAAACGCTTCATTTAATTGTACCATAATACATGCTGAATTTACACTCTTGTTTTTATGTTTTTTATATACACTGCCCTTCACTTTGCTACAATTGCAGCGTTTCAAGCCTTTTTTTGTATCAAAATAAATACTTTGAACTTTGTATACAAACTATTGACTACCCTCTTCTTTAGTGTTATATTGTATGCGATGTATCACTATATAATAACAAAGGAGCATGAAATGGCAAATTTAACTCAACAGTACATTGATATCGCTGCAAAAAGAAATCCTGGAGAACCAGAATTCCTACAAACTATCGAGGAAGTATTAACTTCTCTAGAACCAGTTCTTAAGGCACATCCTGAATATATAGAATCAGGTTTAATAGAAAGACTTATAGAGCCAGAAAGGGGCGTTAGTTTCAGAGTTTCATGGGTAGATGATGAGGGTAAAACTCAAGTTAATCGTGGTTTTAGATATCAGTATAACAGTGCTATCGGACCTTACAAAGGTGGCTTAAGATTTGCACCTTCAGTTTGTCCTAGCATAGTTAAATTCCTGGGATTTGAACAAATCTTTAAAAATAGTTTGACCGGACTTCCTCTAGGTGGAGGAAAAGGCGGAGCAGACTTTGATCCTAACGGAAAATCAGACGGAGAAATAATGAGATTCTGTCAAGCTTACATGACTGAACTTTACAGATATTTAGGCCCTGAAACGGATATCCCAGCAGGAGATCTTGGTGTTGGTAAAAAAGAAATCGGATATTTATTTGGACAGTACAAAAGATTAACAAACAGATTCGAAGGCGTTTTAACTGGTAAGGGAATACCTTACGGAGGATTGCAAGGACGAACAGAAGCTACTGGTTACGGAATTGTGTTCTTCGCAAGAGAAATGCTAAAAAGACACGGCGAAGATTTAAAAGGCAAGACAGTAGCAGTATCAGGCTTCGGTAACGTTGCATGGGGAACTGTGTTAAAACTTAACGAACTTGGTGCTAAAGTAATATCAATTTCTGGACCAGACGGATGCATATATGATGAAAGTGGTATAACTGCTGAAAAAGCATGTTGTATGTTAGACTTAAGATCTTGTGGTAAAAACATCTGTGCTCCATACTGTGAAGAATATCCAACTGCTCAGTTCTTAAAAGGTAAAAAACCTTGGAGCATAAAGGCTGACCTATACATACCTTGCGCTACGCAAAATGAAATTACTATTGAAGATGCTAAGACGATGGTTGAAAACGGCTGTAAATATCTTTGCGAAGGTGCTAATATGCCTACAACTAACGAAGCATTAAAGTATCTTCAAGATAATAAAGTTATCATCGGTCCTTCTAAAGCTGCAAATGCTGGTGGTGTTGCGTGCTCATGTATCGAAATGGGACAAAACTCAGGAAAAACAGTGTTTACTCCTGAAGAAGTTTATGCTCAATTAGAAGCTATTATGATACATATCCACGAAGTGGCTTCAGAAGCTTCTGCAAGATATAATCTTGGATATGACCTAGTTGCAGGTGCTAATATAGCAGGATTCGAAAGAGTTGCTGAAGCTATGATGGCTCAAGGCATCGTATAAACTAAACGAATATATACAAATAATCCGGCATTTAGAATTATCTAAATGCCGGATTTTATATTTGCTGATGGTTATTTGCTTTTCTTTTCCCTCTCCATCATATCTATCCTTTTTTCTTCGAAAAGTTCATCTTCCTTTTTTGAATAAACCTTTACCATTATTTTTTTACATATCGTAAAAAGTAATACAGATAAAAGTGCCCAAAATATTATTCCTACAAATAACGATATATCTATATCAACTCTTTCTTCTACGATAGCTTCAGAGTATTTCCATATACCGCCTGATACAATAATGCATAGGACAAACATAGCAGGAATCCTGTCGTTTAATCCTCTGGAATAAAATTTTTACTTATTCTTTTTATTCATCATTCATCCTTTCTAATTTCTAATTAATTCTATATCATTTCTATTAACCTTTCTGCAGAAAATAGATATAGATACGTTTCTGATATTTTTTTATTGAGTCCACTCTCAAGCGCTTTTTGGTAAATATCTATCTGCTTTGTATATCTCTCCTTTATTTTATCTAGCTCTTCTTGAATTATACTTTCCTTAACCGTGTTTGATTTATAGTCTAGAAGTATCACATCATCTCCCTCATAGAAATAGCAATCTGCTATACCTTGGACTAAAACATCCTCGCTACCAATTTTTTCTATCATTGTAAATGGTTGTTCTCTAAAAAGTAGCCCACTGTTGAATGCTTTTACGCATCTTTGTCCTATATCGCTATTTATAAAGTTCATAATCTTTTGTAAATTAACATTTTTTAATACAGCACCGTTTATTACGCCTCCATTAGTGAGGTCAGATGCCAATTTTTCAACGTAGCTAATGCCTTCTGTATCCACCTTGTAAAAATCTATAAGTTCCATAATTTTGTGGTATGCATTTCCAATTTCAGCACCTTTGACTTTTATGTCCAACTTTGCAAATTCGGGAACCTTCATTTCGACATCTTTCATCATAGACGTTTCTTCAAGTTCATGCTCACCGGAAGTAAGCTCACTTACAGAATACTTTGATTTAGTAGTTACTGCGCTATCATATGGATAATCGTAAGACAGCCTGTCTAAAACATCATCATAACCTTCCGAAGTTTCTGAATTTTTTAGCCTGCTTAGCAAGATTTCAATCTTGTCCTTAGAACTTACGTCCTTTACTTTCCCGCCAAGGTATCCAGATTCTATTAGATATTTATTATTACTACTGTGAAGTAGTTGCCCTAGTATAGTTATAAATTTACTCCTGTCTAAGTCGCCTTTATCTTCTTTGATATCCGTGCTTAGCCCCATTAATATAAGTTTTTCTCTAGCTCTAGTCATAGCAACATAGAGAATTCTAAGTTCTTCCTGGTATCCTTCTTCCGCTAACGCATCAGCAATAAGTTTTTGAAGAATCGTCTTTCTCTTAAAGTTTTTATCCCTATCAACACGAGTGATACCTATACCTAGACCGCTATGAATAGTCGCAACTGATTTAAGATTAGTTTGCATAAGCTTTTTACCAAGCCCAGCCAAAATTACACAAGGAAACTCAAGACCTTTGCTCTTATGTATAGTCATAATTCTCACTAAGTTATCGTCTTCACCAAATATTTTAGCTTGCCCAGTTCTAACCTGTTTAGTCTTTAATACGTTTAAGTAATTTACAAAATCATGGAGTGAACCAGAATAGAAATTCTGGTAATCTATAGCCTTGTCAACAAGCGCTCTTAGATTAGCTTGGCGCTGCTTACCTCTTGGCATTGCTCCTATATACAAATAGTAGTTGCTCTCTATGATTACCCTCCAGATGAATTTGTCTAATGTCATTAGGCCTGACATGTTTTTCCAAGAATGAAGCTTCTCCATAGCCATATTACATTTTTGTCTCAGCCTTTCATCATCACCTTCGCTAGAATATATATTAAAAGCCTGGTGATATGCTATATAAGGGCTCTCTTTTACGGTAAATGCTCTTATTTTTCCGAGTTCTTCCGTGGTAAAACTAAACATTTCAGAATAAAGAACTGAGATCATCGGAGTATCTTGCTTCATGTTGTCTAAAAAGGAAAGTAACTCAATTATCAAGTTAATTTCGATGGTGTTAAAATATCCATCATCATCGCTAATATATGCTTGAATATCCTCCCTTAGAAGTTCCTTATAGAAGACTTCTGCATATCTCTTGGTGCTTCTCATAAGTATGACTATATCCTTAGGTTCTAAAGGCCTAACTACATCATTTTTAGAATCATGAAAATCCTTGCCAATTTGATTCCTAATAAAATCAGCTGTGGCTCTAGCTTCGACCTCTATCTTGTCTATGAAGACATGTTCGTCATCACCTATTCCCTCTTGCTCTTTATCCATGTTTACTATATGAACTTCTGGTAGATCATTATATTCTCCATCATATTTAATTCCTTCATACAGCTTTGCCGCATCATCATAGTCGTTCATCAACTTTTCAAACACCGTGTTTATATAGTCTATGATCTTGCCTTTACTTCTAAAGTTATTATTTAAATCTACAATCGTAGATTTAATGTTTTCTTTCTTACTGTATTCAGCCCTGGTGTTAATAAATATCTGGGGTTCAGCCTGTCTAAACTTATATATACTCTGCTTAACATCTCCCACCTTAAACAAATTGTTATCTCGTGAAATTTTAGCGATCAAGCTTTCCTGAATATAGTTAGTATCTTGATACTCATCTATAAATATGAAATCAAGTCTTTCTTTAAATGTGTCAGCAACCTCTTGGTTTTTGAGTATTTTTAGTGCCACGTGCTCGATGTCGCTAAAATCCATTAGATTAGCTTCCTGCTTTTTCTTTTGAAATTTAACTTCGAATTTTTTAAGCAAGTCTATATAGTACCCCGCATATTTTGCAGTCTGACTAATTTCTAAAAGCTGATTTTCTATAGTATCACAGAAATACTTTTCCTTTACATCCTTTACTATAGCCTTAGATTTTTCTCTATAGATGTAAATCTCAGGTTTAATATCTTCCCATTCATTCTTTTTATCCTTAGGTGCACTTAATGTTTGGAACTTGTATTCATCAAATGAATTTATCAGATTAATCGACAATATATTGTCAGTCTCTTCAATGATTCCTTGAATCATTGTCTTGTCAGCTATTATCTTCTCCTTAATAACAGAAAATTCATCTATGCCAATTACTGAGACTGATTGATCAAGTAACTTAACAGCTTCACCGAGCCTAGTCTTAATATTTATCTTAACAATATTAACAAGCTTGCAGCTCCTGACGTTTTCTTTAGTTATACACATGTCCGCTATTTTGCTATCCGCCCAGTCGAAGTAGTCAGGAATACTCCTTAATATATGGTAATTAGATACGAGCTCATCCATTAGCCAGTTTTCATTTCTATCGCTACTATACGTTTCAAGAAATTCAATAAAAGAACCACCTGAAATGAATCCATCATTATTGAATCCCTCTTCAAATAGTTCGTTTATTACATCATTCTCCATAATCGCACTTTGAGCTTCATCACAAATTTTAAAGTTAGGCTCCATATCAATCGTATAGAAAAATTCCTTGATAATTCTCATAGCAAAGCTGTGAAATGTCGATATATAGGATCTGTACATAGCATCAAGTTCCCTGCTGAGCTGTGAACGCTTACTAGGGTTTTCTTGCATTTCCTTTTTTATTGCTTTAATAACTTTTGCTTTAATTTCTGAAGCAGCAGCATTTGTAAATGTAACAATAAGCATATTATCTATCGATGATTGTCCTTTTAACAAAATCTTTATAATTCTCTCAACCAAAACTGCCGTCTTACCCGACCCTGCCGCCGCGGAAACAAGAACATTCTTGTCGATAGTGTCAATTGCCCTTTGTTGCTCTACTGTAAACTTCATAATAGCCCTCCAAATATGTATTAATTTTAACACTTAGAATATGCAAAGTCAACGAAACAAAAACTCAGAAAAACATATTTAAAACTTCATATTACTAGGTTTTTAAAGCTTTGTTTGATATACTATTAATGAAATATTAAAAATTCACTACATTTATTTGGAGGTTTATTATGGGTAAAAAAGTAAAACCAACTATGTTAATGATACTAGACGGTTATGGAGCTAACGAGCAGGTCTACGGCAACGCCGTAAAGGCAGCAAATACTCCTAATTTAGATTCCATATTCGCTAGTTATCCATATACAGAACTAGATGCTTCTGGTCTTGCCGTTGGGCTACCGGAGGGACAGATGGGCAATTCCGAAGTGGGACACCTAAATATAGGGGCAGGTGACATAATTTATCAAGAACTTACTAATATCACCAGGCATATTAAAAACGGAGATTTCTATAGTAATCCCGCACTAAAAGATGCGATGAAAAATGCAAAAGTTGATGATCATGCACTACATATAATGGGGCTATTATCAGACGGCGGTGTGCACAGTCACATCACTCATCTAAAAGCTCTTCTCAATTTTGCCAAGAGGCAAGATGTAAGAAAAGTATATATCCACTGCTTCTTAGACGGGCGAGATGTACCACCTTGCAGCGCTGGAGAATACTTTAAAAAATTAGAAAGACATATGAACGGCATAGGCCTAGGCCAAGTGGGTATTATTACTGGTCGTTTTTATGCTATGGATAGAGACAAACGTTGGGAGCGCCTTGAAAAAGCCTATGATGCTTTAACCCTTTGCGAAGGTATCAAAACCGATACACCTTCACAGGCAATAGAATTGGCTTACGATAGGGGCGAAACGGACGAGTTTGTAAAACCTACTGTTCTAAGCTCCAGAGGAATTGAAGACGGCGACTCAGTTATCTTCTATAATTTCAGACCTGATAGAGCAAGAGAAATTACAAGAGCTTTTGTAGATCCTGAATTTAATGGTTTTAAAAGAAAGAAAACATTAAAGAATTTAGTATATGTGTGTATGACGCAGTATGATTCTACTATACCTAATGTTCAAGTGGCTTTCCCACCTAAGAAAATCAAAGTCACTTTAGGAGGAACTATCTCCGATTTGGGCTTAAGACAACTTCGAATTGCTGAGACAGAAAAGTATGCACACGTTACATTCTTTTTTAACGGAGGAATAGAAACGCCATATAAAAATGAGGATAGAATGCTAATCCCTTCACCTAAAGTTGAAACATATGATAAGCAGCCAGAAATGAGTGCATATGAACTTACCGAAAGAGTCGTCAGCGAAATTAACAAAGAAAAATACCATCTCATAATATTAAATTACGCTAACGCAGATATGGTAGGACATACCGGGAATTTCGATGCCACGGTTAAGGCAATTGAAACCTTAGACAAACTTGTTCCAGAAGTTGTAGATGCCATTTTAAAACACGATGGGCAAGTCCTAATTACTGCAGATCACGGCAATGCAGATGCGATGCTCGATGATACAGGTGCGGTGATTACTGCTCATTCACTGGCTAAAGTTCCCCTTTGTTACGTAAGTAACCATCCTAGAGAATTAATAGATAAAGGTAAGCTATCAGATATAGCACCAACACTTCTTACAATCATGGGATTAAAAGTTCCTGATGATGAAATGAAAGGAAAAATTTTAGTAAAATGATAAACGGTCAAACACAAGTATATACCGGAAACGGTAAGGGCAAAACCACAGCAGCAATCGGCCAGGCCGTGAGAGCTGCAGGAAAAGGTTATAGGGTTTTCTTCGGTCAGTTTATAAAGGACGTGGAATACAATGAAATCGGAATATTAAGATCTATTGGTGGCATAACTGTAAAGCTCTTCGGAACAGGTACAGGCTGTTTAATAGGTAGAGAGCCAGAACCTGCAGACTATGAATGCGCCGCTAATGCTTTAACAGAAATCCATGAAGCAATGAACAGTGGTAAATATGATTTAATCGTTTGTGATGAAATAAACGTCGCTATGGTCTTAGGCTTTATCAAAGAGGAAGATATCTTAAATCTTATTTCAGCTAAACCCTCTTATATAGAGCTAGTGCTAACCGGTCGCGGAGCTACTGATCAAATAATTAAAATGGCTGACCTAGTCACTGAGATGAAAGAAGTCAAGCACTATTATAACACTAAAAATCTAAAAGCCAGAGATGGCATAGAAAGATAAAAAAAGGTACTAAAAATTGAGCTGACCCCCAAAAGTTAGACCTAAAATCTAACTAAAGGAGGTCAGTTCAATTTAAGGTGACCTCAAATAGTCCATTTTTTAGTTAACAAATATTCAATTCCTTCAATGTATCCATCAAAGCCTTTACCCATAATGGTTTTTACTGCAACCTCCGAAACGTATGAAATCTGCCTATATTCCTCCCTCATGGAAATATCGCTTAAATGCACTTCAACGGTAGGAATTCCTACAGCCTTAATTGCATCTGCAATCGCAATGCTAGTATGCGTATATGCCGCCGGGTTAATAAGTATTCCATCAAATTTATTAAAAAACGCGTACTGAATTTTATCCACTATATCTCCCTCATGGTTAGATTGATAAGTTTCAAGTGTTAAATTTCGTTTTTCATTGGCATATTCACACATAACTTTAGTAAGCTCTTTATATGACTTCTTTCCATAAATTTTTGGCTCTCTTATTCCAATCATATTTATGTTTGGCCCATTTATTATTAATATTTTCACTTCCTACCTCATAAATTCTTGTAATATTGATTGATATCTTTTTTTACTTTATGTACATAATTATATAATTCTGTAAAATAGTTATCTTTAAAAACTCTATTGTTTTCAATGACTATGTCCGCTAGCTCTTCGTATATGATCGCTCTTTCACTGAATATAGCCTCTACACCTCTTTTTTGTGATATAGGTCTCCCCTTCATAGATAAAAGGCTGACATCCCTCTTAACATATACACATACTCCATTTTGCTTAATCAAAGGCCAATTCTCTTCCCTCGTAATAGTTCCGCCTCCTGTTGCTATGACAACTCCAGTTTTTTTAGATAATTCCCTGAACACTTCGGTTTCATTGTCTCTAAAATACGCTTCCCCTAAAGAATCATCCTTAAAAACCTCTTGGATGCTTTTGCCCATGTGCTTAACCACTTCCTTGTCGAGGTCGTAAAATGGTTTCTTCATAACCCTTCCCATAATTTTAGCAATAGACGATTTTCCTGAACCTGGCATTCCTATTAAAACTACGTTTTGCGTTTTCCTTAGAAGTTTTAAAGTCACGCTGTCAATAAGGTCGTCACCAAGCTTAATCCCCTGCCAAATTTCACTAGCTGCTTTTGCCTGCGCTACTAGCATTCCTAAACCTGAAATTGTTTTAATGCCTTCTTTATCTGCATCTAGAAGGAGTTTTGTTTTATATGGGTTATATATTATATCTATAACTGTATTTAGATTTCTAAATTTTCCTATGTCTATTGGAGATGCTCCATTATTTGGATACATTCCAACTGGCGTTGTATTAATTATTATATCTGCATCAAAATGCCTATCTAAGTTTTTGTAGTTGTTTTCTCCTCGCCTAGATACAGTAACTATGTCAGATATATTCTTTTCTTTAAGGGCCGCCTTAACTGCTCCATGTGCTCCGCCGCTTCCTAGTATCAAAATCTTGACTGGTTTTTTTATCTGATTTAAAAGATACATAACGCCATCAACATCAGTATTTTCTCCTACTATGCTACCTTTATCCCTATATATAGTGTTTACAGCACCTGAAATCTTAGCCTTATCAGTAAGCTTGTCACAGTATTTAATTACAGCTTTTTTGTATGGTATGGTAACATTAAAGCCCTTATATTCATCGTTTAATATAACAGCTTCAAGGTCTTTTTCCTCCGCTACTTCAATTAAATCATATTCATAATTACCAAAGTTTTTATGTATCTCGGGGGAAAAACTATGCTCAAGGGTTTTTCCTATAAGCCCAAATCTATCAGCCATTATATTAACTCCATATAGCTTCCTAAATATCTAACCTCTTCACTTAAATCATCAATTTCACTGATTAGTGTATTAAACTCTTTTGAATACACTGAACCTTCTACATCGAAATAGAACATGTACTCAAAATCTCTATCCGGAATAGGCCTGCTTTCAAGTTTAATCAAGTTTATTCCAAGCACAAAGAATCTTGAAAGGACTTTATACAAAGCTCCAGGTTTGTTTTGAATTACCATCATCAAGCTGGTTTTATCAGCGGCAGGATAGATTTCCAAATCTTTAGCTATGCATATGAACTTTGTATAGTTGTTTCCACTATTTTGTACAGATGAATCAATAATATCTAGCTCATATAGCTCAGCACATGTATATGAAGATAGCGCTGCTAAATCTCTTCTTCCTGATTCTCTGACCATTTTAGCCGCAACAGCAGTGTTTTCACAAACAGTCACCTTGACATTTTTAAATTCCTTTAAATAGTCAGTGCACTGTAAAAAAGCTTGCTCATGTGATACTATTTCTGTTATATCCTCTTTGCAAACGCCCTCATTTACAAGCAAGTTAT
Organism: Clostridiales bacterium; assembly: GCA_012744355.1. Taxonomy (GTDB): domain Bacteria; phylum Bacillota; class Clostridia; order Peptostreptococcales; family Anaerovoracaceae; genus JAAYHV01. The sequence goes on along the minus strand of JAAYHV010000109.1, from coordinate 20,867 downwards.
GATCTATTTTAATTCTTGCACACCTTACTATATGGAAGTTATGTTTCATCATTAAATCATATATCTTGTTAACAGAACCGGCTGTGCTGTTTTCAAGTGGCAACACGCCGTATTTACAAAGTTTGTTATCAATCGCAGCGAACACGCCTTCAAAGTTCTTCATATATAGTATGCAAGGCACATCGAAGAATTTATCGCTAGCAAGCTGCGCGTAAGCGCCTTCAATCCCCTGACAAGCCACTGTCTCTCGCTTTGGAAATTCTTTAGGCGTTCTTTCTAAAGCCTCTACGAACATATTATATACATTGCTCGGTTTTTTATTAAGCTTCAGTTGATGTTCTTTACTCATTTCAAAAAGCAAGCTGTATAAAATTCTTGTGTAAGATTCCATTTCAGGTTCAGCCTTTTGTGAAAGTTCCTTCAGCTTTTCTCTTTCTCTAGTTCTGTCTAATATAGGGAGGTTGTTTTCTCTTTTATACTCTGCAATATTTCCAGAAACCTTCATACGGTTTGCAAGTAAATCCACTATACTATCATCAATAGCATCTATCTTTTCTCTTAATTCAACTAAATTTTTATCAGCCATAATTACTCCTATTCACTCATCATCATGTCATATATTACGAAAGCCGCTACTGCCTCTACTACAGGCACAGCCCTAGGCACAATGCACGGATCATGCCTTCCTCTTACTGTCATTTTAACGTTTTCTTTAGTCTTTGTATTTACACTATTTTGCATCTTGCCTATGGATGGTGTTGGCTTAACGGCTACTCTAAAGCTAATCGGCATGCCTGATGAAATGCCGCCTAAGATTCCTCCATGCTTATTGGTCTTAGTTATTATCTTATCTCCATCCGATATAAACTCATCGTTATTTTCTGATCCTTTTAATCTGCTACCGCTAAATCCACTGCCAAATTCAATGCCCTTAACTGCAGGTATACCGAATATTCCTCTGGCAATACTTCCTTCTATACCGTCAAACATAGCATCGCCTAGTCCTGGCTTTACGCCGTGTATAAGGCAACTTATTATACCACCTACAGAATCCTCTTCTTTTTTAGCTTCTCTCATAGCATCATACATTTTATCGCCTTGAAAGCCAGCTATTTCATCTATGGCCGCACTAACTTCGACACCTTTTGTTTCTAGTAACTGTTTTGCAATGCCGCCTGCTATGCACATCGGCGCTGTCATTCGTCCTGAAAACTGTCCTCCTCCCGAAGAATCAAAATCGTCTCCAAACTTCATAAATGCTGCAAAGTCACTGTGACCTGGCCTTGGTATATCTTTTAAATCATCGTAATCATTTTTCTTGATATTATTATTCTTTATCATAGCGCAAATCGGAGCGCCACACGTTAATCCGTCAATTAATCCAGAAACAAATATTACTTCATCTGCTTCCTTTCTCGGAGTTGAAAACTCATCTCTGCCAGGAGCTCTTCTTTCCATGAATTTCTGAAGTTTTTCAGTATCTATCTTTTCTCCTGCCTTAATGCCGTATATTACAACTCCTATGGCTTCAGCATGAGACTGCCCAAAGATTGCCATTTTTATTTTATTACCTAAAATTGCAGCCATCTATTTGTCCTCCATAAATTCTACTTCCCCACCTAATTTCAAAACGTCTTCAAAGAATTTAGGATAGGATTTATTAACCGCTTCACATCCATTGATAACTACAGGCGTGTCGCAAGCAATTGATGCCACTGCTGCCATCATAACAATTCTATGATCGTTATAACCATGTATACCTTCTTTAGTTCCTCTAAGGCTGTGACCAAGTCCATTTATAATCAATTCTTCATTCACAATGCTCACCTCTGCGCCTAGCATGTTTAAGGTTTTCTCAGTGCTCTCTAGCCTATCGCTTTCTTTAAGTCTTAGTCTTCCTACATTAGATATTCTTGTCTTACCTTTAGACACAGCTGCTAAAAGTGAAACCACAGGTATTAAATCTGGTATATCAGAAGCATCTATATCTATGCCTCTTAAGTTTCCTCTTCGCACTGTTATTTCACTATTAAATATGTCTACTTCTGCACCTAATCTTCTTAGAATATCAATTATTTTTTTATCGCCTTGTAGCGATTCTAAGTTTAATCCCCTTACTGTCAGTCCATTTTCTAGTAGCGCTCCTGCGCAAAGCCAGAAAGCCCCATTTGACCAATCGCCTTCAACGGCAGTTTTTGTAAGCCTATAACTTTGATTCCCTTTAATGTGAAAATCCTTCACTTCTATGCCGCTTTCTTCAAGCACTTTAAGGGTCATGTCGATATATGATTTGGATTCAGTGCCGCCAATAATTTTTATCTCACTATCGCCTTCTAATAAAGGAAGTGCGAATAGAAGCCCCGATATGTACTGTGAGGATACATCGCCTCGTATTTTATATATGCCACTTTTTAGTTTACCGCTAACTTCTATATTACCGTCTGCATTTTTATTGATATTCATTCCATGATTCATTAATTCATCAGTTAAATCTTTTATTGGCCGCTCTGACAATCTTCCTTCAGTTATAAACGTGCCTTTTTTGCCCAAAGCACCTGCTAGTGGAAGTAGAAATCTAAGCGTCGACCCACTCTCTCCACAATAAAATTCTTCCTCATAGCCAATTAACGCTTTCATGCATTTTCCAGTTGCAATGATGTCTTTTGATATATTAACTCCTAAAACCTCTGTTCCACTAAGGCTAGCTGCAATTATTCTTCTGTGAGCTACCGACTTAGAAGGAATGGCTTCTATGCAGCTATTCAAATTTTTCAAGTTGACCTTTACATCCATTGCGCTCCCTGTTTTAATCCTTCCACCAAATACTCTTTAGCCTCTTCTAATTTAAGCTTAACCAGTCTTGAGTCTCCTATAGCAAACGGCACAACTACCGTAATACTTTTGCCTTCTCTTTTTTTATCTAAGAGCATTATCTCATAAAGTTTTTCAGCTGTAAACTCTGGTTCTAAATCAAATTCATAGCTTGAAATAAGGTTCTTTATTTTATCATAGTCATTTTTAGCAAGATATCCTTTAGCTACAGCTGCCTTTGAAACGATCATGATGCCCATAGCTACAGCTTCTCCATGAGAATATCTATATTCTCCCGCGATTTCTATAGCATGTCCAAAGGTATGGCCTAGATTTAGAAGTCTTCTACTCCCAGTGTCAAATTCATCTTCTTCAACAAGTTTTGCTTTAGCTAAAACAGATTTTTTAATAATAACCTCAATATCAACATTTTCACTAAGCTTATCAAAAAGTTCTGCATCATTTATAATTCCGTACTTGATAACCTCGGCAAAACCGTCTCTTCTAACATCTTTTGTTAGCGTGTTAAACATTTCAGAGTCACATATTACCATTACTGGTTGATGAAAAGCCCCTGCTAGATTTTTACCTGCTTTTAAGTTTATTGCCGTCTTTCCTCCCACGGAAGAATCCACAGCAGCTAGTATGGTGGTCGGAATCTGGATAAAGTCTATCCCCCTAAGGTATGATGCTGCAACAAACCCTGCTAGATCTCCTACTACTCCGCCGCCGAATGCTATTAACATATCTGTCCTTGTAAACTCATTTTTAGCTAGAAATTCAAGTATTTCAAGATATGCTTCTCCGCTTTTTGATTTTTCACCTGGTTCTATAACGTAATATATAATTTCAGAATTGCATTTTAACAAAACGTGATTTATCTTCTCTTCATATATACCCATTACATTCTTATCTGTAATTATGCAAAATTTACTAACAGCGCTATATTCGTTTAAGATACTTCCCAGGTTTTCTATAATCCCTTTTTCGATTCTTATTTGATATTTTTTTGAGCAGTTAATGTCTACTATCTGCATTTTCCATCCACCTTTTCTTTTTTTTCGCGACCTTCTTTCAGAAGTTTTTCAAGCAATTCTTTGTCATGCTGTGTTAAAGCTTCTCTGTATTTAATCAACTCTGAAATAAAACCGTCAAGCTCATTTATAAGGTGATCGCTGTTATCTAAGAATAGCTCCGACCACATTTCTTCATTTAGATATGCCACCCTAGTTAAGTCATTATAGCTTCCTGCGGAAAACCCTCTATGCTTATCTGCAGTCTCACTTTTAATAAAGGCATTAGACACCAGATGCGGCATCTGGGAAGTGTAAGCAATTATCTCGTCATGATTTTTAGATGTAGTTACCGATACATTGCTAAAACCTATAGGCATTAGCATTTCTTTAACCTTATCTATGAAGAATAGGTCGTTATAATCTTCAGGAACTATGACCATCGGCGCTCCAGAAAAAAGAGAATCCCTGCTGTGTTTAAATCCAGACAGTTGTTTTCCTGCCATCGGATGACCACCTACGAATCTAAAATTCTTTTCCTTTGCTATCTCAAAACCTTTTTCACAAATTGCACTTTTAATGCCGCAAGTGTCAACTACAATGGCATTCTCCCCAATTAAGCTTCCCTTATCTTCTAGGAATTTTATCGTGGCTTTTGGATATATTGCAGTTATTATTAAATCACATTCCTTAATATTCTCGTCTGTGAGCACGTCATCTATGGCATCAGACATTTTGGCAAAGCTTAATACTGTTTTATTTAAATCATACCCGTATACGCAGTTATCTTCGTTTAGTTTGTATGCTTTTGCTATAGATCCTCCAATTAGGCCGAGCCCTACTATGCCAATTTTCATGATATTGCTTCCTTTACCCTTCTAATCTTTGTCATCAGTTTATCAAAATCTTCAGGAACGAGTGATTGTGGTCCATCTGAGAGCGCTAACTCAGGATGATTATGCACCTCTATCATTAGTCCATCAGCTCCTGCAGCTACTCCTGCTAGAGACATTGGTTCAATTAATGCACGCTTACCAGTTGCGTGACTTGGATCTACTAATATCGGCAAATGCGTCAATCCTTTAAGCACTGGAACAGCTGATAAATCAAGAGTGTTTCTAGTTGCTGTTTCATAAGTTCTTATTCCTCTTTCGCAAAGTATAACTTTCTCATTTCCACCAGCCATTACATATTCTGCGCTCATGAGCAGCTCATTTATAGTTGATGACATTCCTCTCTTAATTAGGATTGGTTTATCGATTCTGCCTAGTGCTTTTAAAAGTTCAAAATTCTGCATATTTCTAGCTCCAACTTGAATTATGTCAACATCTTCAAAATATTCTAGGTGCTCAGCGTTCATAATCTCTGTTATTATAGGAAGTCCAGTTAGTTCTCTCGCTTTGATTAGAAGCTGTATACCCTCTTGCCTCATTCCCTGAAAAGCATATGGAGATGTCCTTGGTTTAAAGGTCCCGCCACGAAGAATATCCGCACCTGATTCTTTAACAGCTTTTGCTATTTCTAAAATTTGTTCTTCTGACTCTACAGAGCATGGGCCTGCAATTGTAACTAAGCTACCATCACCTATTTTAACATCTCCCACTTTTATAACTGTATCTTCAGGATGAAATTTTCTATTGGCGCTTTTAAAGGATTCTGTAATTCTCTTAACAGAGTCTACTATGTCTAGTAACTCAATCATCTCTAAGTCCATCGTAGACGTATCCCCGATTATTCCTAGTACTGTTCTAAACTCACCATCTGAAACATGTACCTTTAGTCCTTGCATTTCAAACCATTCTATTAAATGTTTTTTTTGAGGCTCCGTTGTATTTTGTTTTAATATAGCAATCATAATATGCTCCTTTCAAATAAAAAACTCACAGAATTTTTTACTGTGAGTTGAATCGCGATTTAGCAGGAAATCCCTTTTATCATTCATTACAGCAAAAATTCTCTTACTCGTTCATAAAGTAAAAGTAATAGTAGTATTTTGCTGCGAAAAATAAATTATTCATTTGAATCTCCTTAATTTTCTATATATTATCACAATGCATAAAAAAATACAAGTATTTTTTTAATAATTTGTTATTTTTCACATTTTAAGCTGATTCCTAGTAAAAAGAGACCTCGTTTCCGAGCTCCCTTTGTTTTTACTATTCTAATATTCCTTCTACACTTTCATTTCTCTTATAAGTAATGAGCCCTTCAGATATCTCATTAGCCGCTAAGCTTACTGGTCTTTCAGACTCGACTTCAGTCAAAACTGGTTTACCATCAATAATATCTCTAGCTCTTTTAGCTGCTAAAACAACTAAAGTGTATTTACTATCAGTTTTATTATTTAAATCCTCATTTATGGATGGGTATAGCATCATGTTAACATTCCTCCTCATATTTTGTGATTATTTTATTTGTGTCTATTCTTAATTTTAAATGCTCTGCAATTAATATGCTTTCAACTTCAGACACAGCTATATGTAGGTCTGCGTTTATAACAGCATAATCGTATCTGTTTATAAATTTAACTTCGTGTAAAGATTTATCTAAACGCTCATTTATTTTTTGTTCTGTTTCTGTACCCCTAGTCATTATTCTTCTTCTCAGCTCTTGCATGTTAGGAGGTAAAACAAATATCAATACGGCTTCAGGAAAAGCTTTTTTTATCTGCACGGCTCCCTGTACATCTATTTCCAAGATTACATCTTTTCCACTATTTAATTTGTCTAATATATTTGCTTTAGGCGTGCCATATCTGTTTCCAAACACGTTTGCATGCTCTAAAAATCCATCGTCTTTTATTGTTTTGACAAATTCCTCTTCGGTTACAAAAAAGTACTCTTTTCCATTTTTTTCACCGCTTCTTGGCTTTCTTGTAGTCATAGATACTGATATATCTGCGCCGATATTTTTGATTACATTTTTGCATATAGTACCTTTGCCTGTTCCTGAAGGCCCAGACACTACAAACAGCATCCCTTTCTTACAAGCTAAGAATTCACCTAATTTCATATACCACTCCTCATTGTCGCTTCTTAGTCCTTTATTTTACCACACTAATGCTTATATTTCAAGGTTATTCTATATTTTGTACCTGTTCTCTAATTTTTTCAATTTCGCTTTTTGCATCAAGCATATAGTTGGTAATTTCTATGTCATTTGCCTTAGAACCTATGGTATTTACCTCTCTATTCATCTCCTGCACTAAGAAATCTATTCGCTTTCCTATGGATTTTGTGTCATCTGCTAAAATGCTTTTAAGCTGATCTATATGAGATTTTAGTCTAACTATCTCTTCATCGATATTAGACTTGTCTGCAAAGATAGCAGCTTCCACAAGAATTCTATCTTGAGGTATTTCAACTTCGTTGTTTATCAACATACTTATTCTGCTTTTTAGTTTATCTACATAATCTACGCTTATTTGAGGAGCTCTTTCCTCAATGAAACCTACGAGATTACCAATAACGTCGGCACGCATAATAAGATCTTCAGCAAGTTTTTCCCCTTCTATTCCGCGCATATTATAGATATTGTCTACTGCTTGTCTAAGAGGTATTAATATACTTTCAATAATTTCTGCTTCGTCTTCAATCTTAGGAATTGCCTTAATAACATCAGATTGAGTAGCTAAATTAGTTAAAGATATGTTGTCCTTAATATTAAACTCTTCTTTTAATTCTGTAAAGGCTTCGTAATACTTTTTTGCTAAGGATTTATTTAATCTAATGTCTGTATCGCTGTCTTCAAAATCATCTATTATTATTACTAAATCAATTTTGCCTCTTTTTAGTTTTTCTTTTACTAAGCTTCTGATTTTTTCTTCGGCAAAACTATATCTTCTAGGTAATCTAATCCCCAAATCACAGTACCTGTGATTTACTGAGCGAATTTCTATTATAATGTTTCTTTTCTGGTCAGAATATTCACTTCTACCAAATCCTGTCATACTTTTTATCATCCGTCTTCTCCTATTCATAATTAACCATGATAACTAATCAAGTTTATCACTAATATGAATTTATGTAAAGTAATAAAGGATTATTTTGTTGCTAGTTATCACTACATATGATATATTTCTATATATTAAGGAAAAGGTGATTTTATGGCATTTGACGGAATCTTGACCATGTGCATGGTCGATGAGCTTAAGGAAAAACTCGTTTTAGGTAAAATAGAAAAAATATACCAGCCTGACAAAGAGGAGCTGGTAATTCACATACATACGAAAACTGGTAATCACAAGTTTTACGCTACATCTTCATCCCAAGGTTCTAGAGTTTGCTTAATTGATGATAGTTTTAAGAACCCTGCAACGCCCTATAACTTTTGCATGTTGCTTAGAAAGCACATTCAAGGTGGGCGTATCGTAGATATCAGGCAAAAGGATTCTGAAAGAATTGTTGAAATGGACGTAGAAGCTTTCAACGAGCTGGGATTCTCTGTATCTAAAAGACTTATATTTGAGATTATGGGAAAACACAGTAACATTGTTTTAGTCGATCTTGAAACGGGTAAAATAGTTGATAGTATAAAAAGAGTCTCTATTGATATAAACAGAATTAGGCAACTTCTTCCAGGCCTTATATATGAATACCCACCTGTTCAAGATAAAGTTCCCTTTAAGCAGTTTATAGAATTGAATAATTACTCATTCCAAATTAAGGATAAAAAAACTATTTTATCTACAGTGCTAGGAATTTCTCCATCCATAGCTGAAGAAATGGCATTAAGCCTTGATCCTTTAAGCTTCTTAAAAGACGCAATCCACTCACTAAAGGAAGATGATTACAAGACAAGAGTATATCTTGATAGTAGCGAAACTCCAATAGAATTTCATACCATTCCTCTAACGCAATATGAGAATTCAGCTACCGTTCTAGGTTTTGAGAGCATAAGTCAAGCAATAAACTATTATTACTATCATAGAATGTCTTCAAACAGAACAAAGCAAAAGTCCCAATCTCTTTTAAAATCTGTAAAGAGCTCAATCGATAAAGCTAACCTGAAAAAAAAGAGGCTTTCAGAAGACCTCTTAGAAGCTAAGAATTCAGATAAATATAGACTTTACGGAGAACTTTTAACTGCTAATTTACATTTAATTAAAACCGGTTATAAGTCTGTCGATGTCTTAAATTACTATAATGATGAGACCATTAGCATCCCTCTTAATGAAAAGTTTTCACCCTCAAAGAATTCTCAGAGGTATTACAAGAAATACGCTAAGGCTAAAACTGCGGTCAAAGAAAAGAAAGTTCAGCTCACTGAGAATGAAGTTGATCTTGAATATCTTTATTCAGTCTTATCACATATTGAAAATGCTTCAGACACTGAAATTTTAGATGAAATTAGGGAAGAGCTAATTGAAACCGGTTATCTTAGAAGACGCAAGATATCCAACCTGAAAAAGAAGAAATATAAAGCTACGCCAATAACGTATTATCTTTCAAGCGGGCAAAAGGTTCTGGTTGGTAAAAACAATAAGGAAAATGACTATCTTACAACTAAGGTGGCAAACAGAAGTGATGTTTGGATGCATACAAAAGAAATTCCAGGTTCTCATGTCATACTGCCTCTCGAGCATGGGATTTCTATAAACGATTTAGATGAAGACCAAATTTTGGAAGCTGCAGCAATAGCCGCATATCACAGCAAGGCAAGAACCTCATCTAATGTTCCTGTTGATTTTGTTCAGGTAAAGTACGTAAAAAAGCCTTCAGGCTCTAAGCCAGGAATGGTTATATTTACTCACAATAAAACCGTTTACGTTAATCCTAAAATTCCTCAATAGCAAAAAACCCGAATCAACTCGGGTTTTTCTTATTTTTTGCAAGTTTTTTCTTTGTTTTCTTCTTCATTATAGAATATCCAAATCCACCTATTTTTTTGCTGCTTAATCTATAATATGCTCCATGATTAAAGGCTATTAGTCCTGCATCTTCAAAGCAGTATTTTCCATTTTCATCTATTAAATCTCCGTCTATATGTACTGCCACAATTTCCGCTAAAAACATGTCGTGTGATGGAAGTTCCTTGATTTCAAACACCTTGCATTCAAGATTAATAGGTGCCTCTTTGATCATAGGAACTTTAACTTTATCTGCACTTATAGGTGTTAAATTCATCTCTTTAAACTTGTCTACATCTTTTCCCGACTTAACTCCTGCATAGTCAGTTGCTTTTACAGTATCACCAGTTGTCAGATTTATTACAAATTCTTTGTTTTTAGAAATTATATCATGGGAGTATCTCGACTTTTTAACCGATATATATGTCATAGGCGGGTCGGTATTAATAATCCCGGTCCATGCTATAGTAATTATATTATTCTCTTTCATATCGCCAACTGTAACCATAACAACAGGTAACGGATAAAGCATCGGCCCTGGTTTTATACTAACCTTTTTTTTAACCATTCGAATCTCTCCTTAGCTTGCTCAGTATTCTTTGAAAGCTCTCGGGTATTTCGCTAGTAAATTCCATGTATTCACCAGTTCTCGGATGTATAAAACCTAGAGTTTTAGCGTGAAGGAGTTGTCCATTCACATTAAACACCTGTTTCTTAGGCCCATATACTGTGTCTCCTACTAAAGGATGTTTTAAATAAGCCAGATGCACTCTTATCTGATGTGTTCTTCCTGTCTCTAAGACAGCTTTTACTAACGTATATTTACCAAATCTTTCAAGAACGTCTAAGTTCGTTACTGCGTTTTTAGAGCCAGTACCATTAACTGCTCTTTTTTTTCTGTCTCTATAATCTCGCCCAATAGGAATATCAATTTTCAAAGAGTCCTCTTTAATATTATTAAAAACTATTGCCCAATATTCTCTGGTAACAGTATGATTAGCAAGCTGATTTGACAAAGATTCATGAGCTCTGTCATTTTTAGCTATCATTATCAGTCCGCTTGTATCCTTATCAATTCTATGTACTATGCCGGGCCTAATAACCCCATTAATCGATGATAATTTATCGCCACAGTGATACATAACAGCATTAACTAGGGTTCCCGTATAGTTACCTGTCGCAGGATGAACCACCATTCCGCTAGGCTTATTTACAAGTAAAATATCATCATCTTCATAAACTATTTCAAGGGGTATATTTTCAGGATCAACATCTAACCTTTTGGCTTCTGGTAAAAATACTTCCACCTCGTCTCCTAGTTTCAGTTTAATCTTCTTACTTATAATCGTTTCTTTGTTAACTTCTACGTGGCCTTCGATAATCAAATTTTGAACTCTGCTCCTTGATATGTCATGAAGTTTGTTTGATAATAAAGCATCTAACCTTTTATTTGAATCTTCTTCTTCAATTTTAATTTTCGGCATTTTTTTTACCTTCGCTATCATCAAAGAACATTACAAATATTAGCAAAAGTCCACATCCTATGCATACTGCTATATCAGCTATATTAAATACCGGAAATGAAATTGCTCTAAAATCAAACATATCAGTTACGTAACCGTACATCACTCTATCGTAAAGATTTCCTATGCCTCCGCCTAATATTAAGGGCATTGCTAGCTTTAATGTTAGGTGCATATTACCACTGTTCTTTTTTAAAAATATTATGCAAATTACTAATAAAATTATTGGTATTCCGATAGTAAGAATATATTTACCTTCTAATATGCTAAATGCGGCACCTGTGTTTTGAACATATGTTATATGAAAAAAATCTTGAATAAGAGGAACTGTGCCCCCTAAATCCAAATTGTTTCTAACTATATTTTTACTTACCTGATCAACAATGATTATCACTGTTGTTATCAAAAATATGTACACTATTTTCTCCATATACAATGCGAGGCTATATGCCTCGCTGTATTATTCTTTATTTATTGAACAATGTATTTCCGCCTTTTGGCGTTTGCTTACTATAGCTCTTAAGACCATCTGCTAAATCATTTACCGTAGCTCTTTGTTCTCCTGTAGTCTCCAATTCATCATCAGATTCCGCATCTTCAATTGCAGGTGCTTCTTCTTGTGCCCTGCTAATTACTAGAGTATCTTCAATTGTATATTTTTCTTCTACAACAGCTTCTTTTTCATACTTTTTTATTTCTTCTCTTTCTTCCTGTAAGTTTTTCACTTCATCAATCTCTTGAAGAAATTCGTATTCATCTTCTTTTAATCTGTTAGTTTCATCATCAAGCATTCTCTTGTATTTGTCCCTAAATCTTTCTACCTGGCTCTTAAGTTTAAGTTGCTCTTCAATAGCTTTTGATACCTCAAGTTTCGCACCTTTCTTTATGTTTTCAGCTTCAAGTTCTGCATCTCTTAAAATTATTTCAGCTCTTCTTTCAGCACTGGCCGAAATATCAGACATTAAACTCTTAGCAGATTCTAATGTATCAACAATAGAATTACTTGCTTTCTGAGCTTCTTGAAGCTGTTTTTCTAAGAATTTAATTTTGTGCGCCATGTTCCTATTTTCATTTAGTAACTTTTCATAATCTACAGTTATTAAATCAAGGTATTCATCAACTTCGTGAGCACTGTATCCTTTTTTTTCTCTAGAAAATTCTTTCTTTTCAATATCTAACGGCATAATCATAACAATCTCCTCCTAAATTAAAATATTAATGATACTAATAATTTCAATACCATCGCAACTATGTCAACAAGAAAAAATGCTATTAACACTGAAAAATCAAACATTCCAGTATTGAATTTTGACATTAAGTTCCTGCAAGGTTCTACTATTGGTTCAGTGAGTCTTATAACAACTTGATAAATTTTACCCACTGTATTGCTTGGGTTACGGGCAAACCAGCTTAATATTACTCTGGCCATAAGTAATAGCATAATTACTTGGGCAAACCAACTAATAGCTCTTATTAATAGATATTCCATACAATTTTTACCTCCACGGACTTTGGTTTTTATCTTCTTTAAAATCGGCAGTAGTATCTCTTTCTACCGATGCGGAAATATTCACATTCTCTGGTGCAAAAATAAAAATGTTACTAGCAACTTTTTGAACATTACCATTGAGAGCATATACTGCTCCACTTAAAAAATCAAATATTTTACGGGCAACTTCTGTCTCTACCATTTCCAAGTTTATGATCACAGGCTTTCGAGCCTTTAGGCTATCAACAAGTTTCCTACATTCGTCAAAATTCTTTGGTTCTATAACCACTAATTTAAATGAGCTAGATGCATTAACTGAAAACTTTTTATCTGTATAGCTAGCAGGAGGCTCTTTTTTATCTGTTAATTTTTCTCCCGATTTGATGCTTTTTTCTTTACCATCACCATAAATAACTTGCCTTTCAGCTTCAACTTCTTCCTCAGTTATTACTAATTCCTCATCTTCACTTTCAAGACCGACTAGTTTTCTCATAGCATCTGCGAAACCCATTTTTCTTCCTCCATTTTTCTATATTAAATTGATATTAACAATTAATAACTTAGCGGTAATCTCTGTTTCCAAAAATCGAAGTTCCTACCCTTACTATATTTGAACCTTCTTCGATGGCAACTTCGAAATCGTTTGACATTCCCATGGACAAATATTCCATAGAAACCCTGTCGTTGAAGTTCTTTTTTTTCAAATTCTCAAAATCTTCTTTTGCCTTTTTAAAATATTTCCTAGAATCCTCTGGATTATCTTCATAGGGAGGTATACACATTATCCCCTTAATTCTAATATTTTCATATTTTTCAGAGATTTCACGAATAAGCTCCTGGGCTTCATCAGCCTCAATCCCAAATTTAGTAGATTCCTTAGCATAATTTATTTGAACGAGTACATCCATTACAAGATCCTTTTGCTTGGATCTCTTGTTTATCTCTTTTGCTAGGCGAAGTGAGTCAACAGAATGTATCATAACCACTTTATCTATAATGCTCTTAACTTTGTTGGTTTGAAGGTGACCAATTAAATGCCAATTTACAGATAAAACATCATCATGTTTGCTCAGTAGCTCTTGAACTTTATTTTCTCCGATGTCAGCAATTCCTGCTTTTACTGCTTCGTTAATTTCTTCTACGTTGTGCAATTTGGTTACCGCCATCAAAGTAACATCATCTGGATTTCTGCCAGCTTTTATCGCTGCTTGGGTTTTTTGTTTATTAATCTGTTCTATGTTTCTAGATATTGTCAAAATTATTCCTCCTTACCAGTTTCGATTACCTTAGGTGATTTAACAACTTCATCAAAAGGTTCTATTGTTTCTATAGGCATTCCATCTTCTCCGTTATAGTATTTAGAATACACTACAGATTTCTTGTTGTCGGTAGTAATTATTTTTATAGGTTTAAACACATTTTCGTCCAACTTATTTTTCAGATAAACTCCTGTTTGTCCGTCAAGCTCAAAGATGCTTTTGTTGTCTAATATAACTCCCTGTTCTTCGTTGATTAGTACTGAAATCTCCTCTACCCTAACATGCGTATACCTTGCATAGTATCTATTGCAACTAAGTACAACTTTTGTGTGGTTATCAATTTTTTCTATGCTCTCAACTACACACTCGACGTTATCATCACTAAAACTAACATTGACGCTTTCGCCTTCGGCATAAAGATTTGCTTTAGAATTTTTTATAAAGTATATTATGTACCAGCCTCCGTTGTTCACGATTTTAAAAATCGGGTCCCCCTTATGAAAATTGGTTTCGTCTATACTCAGCACTTTTGTATTGCTTATTTTTTCTAACTCATTTTCGGTAAACTTTCCAATGGTTTTGGGATTCCATTTTTTCTCATATCCATCTACATGATATGTCACCACTCCAGCCGCTTTATTTATATTTCCAATATTAGTTTCTGTGCTTTCGCCTAACATTATTAAGGTTTGAGAGTACTTGTCATTGGCTTCTTCAGCGCCGTTTCCGTTTAACTGAGCCACTTTAGTTCCCTGCTTAAGAAGCATTCCCTCTTTCATAAGTCTATTAATTTCACCGTTTTCAGGTGCCACATAAACCGTCTCATCTCTTATAATGCAAGCTTTTACATCATCTACGGTTTTGAGGCTACCATACTCTGCAATATACGTCTGCTCTAGCATACCAGCAATTGATGGTACAAGATAAACAATCGCTGCCATAATTAAAACAAGCGATAAGTATATTGTAATTAGCAGTTTCTTTTTTTTCATTTTTGCCCTTCGTTACATTTTACATTAAACAAGAAATTATTACAATGTCTATTTAAACTTGTTTAAGATTTTCAGCTCATCTTTATCCAATTTACTATGATTCTTCATATAACCTTCAAATAAGTCCGGTCTGCTCTCTTTAGTAAGCTCAAGCGACTTTTCTAGTTTCCACAATTTAATCAATTTATGATTTCCATTGCATAAAATCTCTGGAACTTCTTCTCCATAAATTTCTCTTGGTTTAGTATATTGAGGATATTCTAAGAGCCCAGAATAAATAGATTCTTCCAACGTTGATTCTTCAGAAGATAATACTCCTTTAACAAATCTAGCCACTGTATCTATAAGTACCATGGCCGGAAGTTCTCCACCTGTAAGCACATAATCGCCTATAGTTATCTCTTCCATTTCATACATGTCTATAACTCTTTGATCTACGCCCTCATAATGGCCGCATAATATGGTAATTTCATCTTGTTCACTTAACCCCATGGCCATCTCTTTGTCTAGCTGCTTACCTCTTGGAGACATATAAATACATCTACCTTCTAAATTATTATTGTCTATTGCTAATTTTATAGGTTCTACTTGCATAATCATTCCAGCCCCACCCCCAAAAGGAGTATCATCGACCTTATTATGCTTATCTTTAGTATAATCTCTTATATTAATAATATTTAGTTCAATATGCTCATTATCTATGGCTCTTCCTAATATACTTTTTTGCAAAGCATCGAACATTTCCGGGAAAAGTGTCAATACGTTTACTTTCATAATTACTCCATAAATCCGGGAATCAATTTAACATCGATTCTATTTTGTTTAATATCTACGCTTAGTACAAACTCTTTTACAGCAGGTATATAAACTTCTTTGCCTTCTTTTGTTTTTACTTTATACAAATCCTGTGCTGTATTTTGAAGCACATCCACAACTTCTCCAATTAATCCTAGTTCTTTATCGTATACCAAAACTCCTATTAACTCTCTAACATAAAATGTGTCTTCCGGCAGTTCATGAAGACTTGCTTCGCTTATGAATATTTCTTTTCCAATCAGTCTTTCCGCTTCGTTTCTATCTGTAACACCATTTAATCTGACAACAGGCATATTCTTTTGATACCTAATGCTATCTATGGTCATCTTGCTACTGTTTTCTCTTGTTCCAAGGTAAAACAACTCATCATCTTCAAAACGGTCCATCACATTGGAAAAATTGTAGATTTTAACCTCACCTTTTATCCCGACAGCCGATACTATCTCGCCTATTTTTATCTGCTTTCCTAATTCCATAATTCCCCCACATCTAGTATACTCCTTTTACATTTTACTATATTCTGTATAATAAGTAAACTATGTAAGGGTGTTTTATTTGATTATAGTAAAAAGGGAACCCCGTAAGAGCTCCCATACTTTTAAAGTAAATCAGTCTTCTACAATCTCAACTGTTACTCTCTTGTTTTGTCTGATAGCAGCAGCTTTCACAACAGTTCTTATTGCCTTAGCTATCCTACCCTGTTTCCCTATCACTTTACCCATGTCGTCTGGTGCAACCTTAAGTTTAATTACAGAACTATTTCCGTCCTCAACTTCGGTGACAACTACTTCATCAGGTTTAGCTACTAGTGATTTTGCAATCGCTTCAACTAGATTAGTCATGTGCATCACCGCTTTCTTATTGTACTTCTGCTTGTTTTAAAAGACGTTTAACAGTCTCTGTAGGCTGTGCGCCATTAGCTAACCATTTTTGTACTTTTTCAGTATCGATTTTAACTTCAGCAGGTTCCTTTAGAGGATCGTAAGTACCAATTTCTTCGATAAACTTACCATCTCTAGGTGAACGTGAATCAGCTACTACTACTCGGTAGAAAGGTTTTTTATGAGCACCTATTCTCTTTAATCTGATTTTTACCATTATATTCCTCCTATTAATTTTATACTAAACCTCTGAGCATCTTATTTCTTTTAAGCGCTTTTGGGTTACTAAACTGTTTCATCATTTTCTTTGCTTCTTCATATTTTTTTATTAAGTTATTAACTTTGCTAACTGGCTGTCCGCATCCTGCAGATATTCTCTTTCTTCTGCTTGCATTTAATACCGAAGGGTTTTGTCTTTCCTCTATAGTCATTGAATATATTATAGACTCCATCTGCTTGAATTCTTGCTCGCTCTTTTCAATGTCTGAATCCTTTATGCCCGTCGAGTTCATTCCAGGAAGCATTCCCATCATTTTCCCGATTCCACCCATATTCTTTATCTGAGCCATTTGCTCTAGAAAATCTTCCAGCGTAAACTGATTTTTCTTTATCTTCGCTTCAAGCTTAGCTGCCTGTTCTTCATCATAACTTGATTCCGCCATCTCTATCAGGGAAAGCATATCGCCCATTCCTAATATTCTAGATACTATTCTTTCTGGATGAAAGACTTCAAGAGCATCAAACTTTTCTCCCATACCCATAAATTTAATCGGTTTTCCTGTAACTGCTTTTGTTGAAAGCGCTGCACCACCTCTTGAATCACCGTCCATTTTAGTCATGATGATTCCATCTATTCCGAGTTTTTCGTTAAATCCTTCAGCTACGTTAACTGCATCTTGGCCTGTTAACGCATCTACTGCAAGAAGAATTTCGTGTGGTCTTACAGCCTTTTTAATATCTACAAGCTCTGTCATAAGCGCTTCATCAATTTGAAGTCTTCCTGCAGTATCAACTATAAGTACATTATACCCCTTAAGCTCCGCTTCTTTTGCGGCAGCTTTGGCTATTTTAACAGGGTCATTTGACTCTCTCATAGTGAAAACTGGAGTGTTAACAGATTTGCCCACAATTTCCAGCTGGTCTATTGCAGCAGGCCTGTATACGTCGCATGCACAAAGCATTGGTTTTTTACCGGTTTGCTTTAAATAGTTTGCAAGTTTTCCACAAGTAGTTGTTTTACCTGTACCTTGAAGACCTACTAGCATGTATATGGTAAATCCGCTAGGAGAATAGGTAAGTTTACTTCCTGTTCCTCCCATTAATTCAACCATTTCTTGGTTAACTATTTTTATGACCTGTTGGCCTGGGGTAAGGCTGTCCATTACCTCACTACCCATAGCTTTTTCTTTTATATTCTTTACAAATGATTTGACCACTTTAAAGTTAACGTCAGCTTCTAATAAAGCCAGCTTAACTTCTCTCATTGCTTGATCAATATCTGATTCTGTTAATACGCCGTTTCCTTTTAGTTTTTTAAATGTATCTTGTAATTTTTCGGATAATCCTTCAAATGCCATAGTTCCTCCAAATATTTATTCTATAAAAGAGTTTAAACTCTTTTCCAGTTTACAAACCAGTACTTCTTTTTTTTCTTCTTCCCTCAATTTTACTAAATCCTTTAACATATCTTTTGCATTTTCAACAGTCTTAAGATTTTGTAAATATTTTTTCACAAGTTCTAATTTATCTTCATAATCTTTTAAGGTTTTTTCCGCAGTCTTAAGTGCGTAATGCACGCCTTGCCTTGTAATTTTCAAATTTTCAGCTATTTCAGTTAGAGATAAATTTTCTTCGTGATATTGACTCATAACAATTTTTTGTTGGTCTGCAAGCAATTCTCCGTAAAAATCAAACAAAAGACTCGCATACTCTATATCTCTAATCATTTTTTACTCCTGCTTCTTCTGTTAAGTAAAACTACTTGACAGAAAATAATATACCATAGCCCTAGGTGTCTGTCAAGTGATTTGTTTTACAACTATATTACAGTACAAAGAATCGGCAATATAATTGGTACTAATATTGTTATAATTATTCCTATAGCAAGGGCTATTACACCTAATTCTTTGCCTACAGCCTTCGTAACTGGAACCAAAAGAGTATCCATATTGCCTCCAGCGCCAGACGCCATCGCCGCGCTTGGTGATATTCTCATAAATATCGGAATCAATATAACAGTAAATAAATCTCTCATAACGTTTACCATGAATCCGTATACTCCAGCCTCAGCGCCATAAAAGTGCATCATCGTTGCTCCTGTTAAACTATAATAACCAAGACCGCTTGCTGAAATAACTGCATATTTAAGTGGCACTCCTGTAATTAGCGAAGCCACAGCTCCGCCTGTTATGCTTCCTATATATATCGCGATGATTAAATAAACTATTTTTAATCCAATTGCTTTTATAAACTTAAAAACTCCAATGTTTGATCCCATTCCTATCCCTACACTTGTGTATAAAAATATTAAAAATACTATCAGGCAGTAGTTTAATATATGAGCATAACCACTTGGTATAAAGTAATAACCAAGTCCAACTCCTAGTATAATGCTAAATGGAATAATTATTAATATCGGGTCAATTTTACTTTGTTTTTTTTCTTCTTTAATATTGTCTTTATTCAGTTTTTTACTAATCTTATCAAAGTCAATAAGTTTTTTCTCAACTATATAGCAAAAAATTACGCTAAATGATATTGCCAGAAGACAAATCAGTGCGCAGTTTAAACCAATCGTATTTAAGTTATTCATTACATCATCATTGATTCCTACGTTAGCACCGATTGTTACCATTAGAAAAACTAGTGCTACGTTTGTAACAATCGTTGCCAAAGAATAGAATTTACTCGGCATATTACGCAGACCCATTACCACTCCTGCAGTTAAGCATGCGAAAGGCATAATAGTCATAAACATTTGTCTAGACCTCTTCTGCTTCTTTATCAAATAATGTGACAATTAGCACCGCGGCTAATATTAAAATCATTCCTAAACCAGTCCTTAATGTCAATATTTCATTCAAGAAAATAATCCCTACAATAATGCTTGTTATCGGTTCTAAAGTGCTCAATATTGAGACTGTATGTGGCTCAATGCATTTAACTGCATATTGCACCAAAAGCACTGCAACAATAGTTATTATTATAGCAAATAAGAACATAACTATCCAAAACCTTAACGGGAATTGCCATTCCAGTGATTTTGTAGCAGTTCCGTAAGCAAAGAGCACTGCAGAATTAATTGTAATAAATAGTACTGCATACTGCATTGGTGGCATAAATCTTAAATTTGAATTGGCTAATTTAATTATGTAGTAAGCGTAACAAATTCCTGAAATTAAAGCTATAAGCATGCCCTTAATTGCGATTCCTTCTACGTGATCATAAAACAATATGATACCTGAAGTACAAAGTACTACGCATATCCCTTTAACCCATGTTAATTTTGATTTGTAGAATATCAGCATTCCTAAAACAACAAAAACAGGATAACTAAAATGTACAGTCATAGCTAGTCCTGTGGATATATATCTATACGATGCATATAGTAAAGTTTGAGTAAGTAGCATACCAATTACTATTATTTTAAAAGCTTCAAAAAACTCCTTTTTGCTCATTTTAACTTTCTTGGACTTGGCAAATAAAACTAATACAATAGGTAGCGCCATTATCTGTCTAAAGAAAACAACTGTAATTGTGCTGCATCCAAAACTATATAAATATTTGGCCGTTATCGGCATAAACCCAAATAGCACCGCTGATAACATCGCCGCAATTAAACCCTTTTTACTATTGCTCAATATATTCCTCCTCTAATATTTCTTTGCTTCTTCTTTGCCGCTTAAAATTCTCACAGCACCTGACGCTAGCGCCTGCATCTCGTATTCTCCAGGCACAATTACTACTGGAGCTATTGTTTTAACCATTTCTGTAATTATATCGCCGATATATTCAGAGTATGCTATGCCACCTGTTAATATTATGCAGTCAAGGTCCCTGTTTAGTACTGTAGCCATTCCTCCTATGGCTTTGGCAACTTTATATGCCATAGCCGAGTATATGAGTTCAGCTTCCTTATCGCCATTTTTCAGCTGTTCTTCTACAAGTCTCATATCGGTCGTACCTAAAAGAGCTTTGATTCCCGCTTCGCCTCTAACCATTTTTATCATTTCTTT
>JAAYHV010000108.1 GCA_012744355.1 Clostridiales bacterium | reverse complement strand
TATGGCTCTTATTGCAAACACTATACCTATAATTATCGCTACCAGTATATACCAGTAACCTGTTATAAAACCGCTCATTCCCACTACTACTTTTGTAACCATAGGAAGTTCTTCACCTAATTGATCAAATACAGTCATGAATCTAGGGATAACAACAACAAGAAGTATAATAATAACTGCTATTGCTACAAGAGTTACGATTATTGGATAAATCATAGCCTTCTTCATTATACCTTTTAAGCGTTGATCCTTTTCAAATTGTACCGCAAGTCTTTTAAATGAAGTATCCAAACTTCCAGAAGCTTCTCCAGCTGCTACCATGTTAATCATGATGTCAGGAAAAACTGAAGTGTTTAGCTTCATTGCACTTGAAAGTGTTTCGCCTTTTTCAACTTCTATTCTAACATCTGCTAATGCTTTTGCGAGTTTCTTTTTTTCAGTCTGATCTTCAAGCATTTTAAGCGCTTCAGTAAGCGGTATGCCTGCTTTTAATATACTCACAAATTGTCTGCATATGGTAGCTAAGTCTTTAACCTTAACTTTACTAAAAAGTGAGAATTCAATTTCCTTGTTCAGCGCATTTGCCTCACTTAGCTCAGTAGGAACTTTACCTTCTGATTTTAAAGTGTTACGAGCTAAAAACTCATTGTCAGCATCCACACTTCCTTTTATTTCTTTGCCAGTTTTGTTGTCAAATGCAACATATGAATAAGTTGTCACTTAAACTCCTCCTTTAATAAAGCACATTTAATTTCTTCTTCATGGACTGTACATCTTGGCAATAGCTTAATACTATCTCTATATCTATTTCGCCTTTTTTATATATTTCGAGTATGGCATCATCCATAAGTATCATGCCTTCTTTCCTACATGTTTGCATTACATTTGGAATCTGATATGCTTTAGCATCTCTTATCAAATTCCTGACTGCAGGATTTGCAAGTAAAACTTCAAATGCAGCTACTCTGCCACCTTTGCTCTTAGGCAAAAGTTGCTGTGATATTATGCATTCAAGAACGCCCGCTAGCTGAACTCTTATCTGAGGCTGTTGGTATGGTGGGAATACATCTAAAATTCTATCAATAGTGTTTACAGCATTATTTGTATGAAGTGTGGAAAACACAAGATGCCCAGTTTCTGCTGCAGTAACTGCAATGGAAATTGTTTCCAAATCCCTCATCTCTCCTACCAGTATAACATCTGGGTCTTGTCTTAAAGCCGCCCTTAAAGCATTGCCATACGAAAAGGTGTCAGTTCCTATTTCACGTTGCACTACCATCGACTTGCCATGCTTATGCAAATACTCTATTGGGTCTTCTAGAGTTATTATGTTTCTATTATAGTTTGTCGTAATATTATGAATAAGAGAAGCTAATGTCGTAGACTTACCGCTACCAGTCACTCCAGTAACTAGTACTAGGCCTCTTCTCTTGCTAGTCAAATTTACAAGGGCATTAGGCAAACCTAAATCTTCTGGTTTTGGGATATCAAAGGTCAAAAGTCTTAGCGCTATAGCTAGTGTTCCTCTTTGGTTAAAGACGTTAACTCTGCATCTCGAAAGGCCATCTTTTGAATAAGCAAAATCGACTTCTCCTGACTCCTCAAGAACTTTTTTATCCTTTTCTGCCATCAATTCTTCTGCCAAGGATTTTGTATCCTTTGGTTCTAATATTTTATCATCAACAGGGACTAATTCCCCATCTATTCTAAATGTACAAGGCTTACCTGGAGCAACATGGATGTCTGATACTAGTCTTTCATTCTCTATTGCTAACTTCAGTAGTTTTTCTAGCTTCATATTACCATCCTTTCTGGTCGTCACCGATAACCCTTATCACATCACCTACGCTTGTGATCCCTTCAAGTAGCAATTCTATGCAGCCTTCCTTGATTGTCTTCATGCCTTCTGCTTTA
>JAAYHV010000107.1 GCA_012744355.1 Clostridiales bacterium | reverse complement strand
TCTAAAAGCGGCATTCCTCCAGATCTTTCAGGTGAGAAAGGGCCTTCGTCATCTCTAACAGAATCTACTATCCTTCCGTCTTTATGGGCTCCTACTGTAATTCCTCCACCCATATGAGCTACTACGGTTCTAAATTCGCTGTATTCCTTACCGAACTTTTCATTTGCCACTTTTCTAGCCACTGCTTTTTGGTTGAGCACATGAGCGAGGGGCTTATATCTATAGCCTTTCATTCCTGTAATCTTGGCTATTTCATCAAGCTCATCAGATGCCTCACTGTCGTAGATATATGCAGGAATCCCTAAAGGTTCTGCTATATCATATGCAATAATTGCCCCTAGATTTGATGCATGCGGAGAAGCTTTATCGCTTTTAAACGCTTCCACCAAAGCTTCGTTTATTATATATCCACCGGCCTTTAAACCAAACAGAAGTCCTCCTCTAGATACAACTGCTACTAGTTTAGAGCTATCCACATCATGTTTTTCTAAAACCTCCCTGATGCTTTTCCTTCTCATAGAAAATTGGTCAGTTATTTCACTAAACTGACCAATTAATTCAACCGGATGCTCTATTGTTTCGGTGAATATATTGTCATTGCCATCATGCAAGGCTATTTTAGTTGTTGTAGACCCTGGATTTATTACCAATATATTCATGTTATTTTTATACCTCCATTATGCGTTCGGAATTGTTTCTTTTTTCCTTCCAAACATAATATACCCCGTAACTGCTAGTAATGCAATAGCTAGTCCTAATCCGACATTAGTATTCATTCCTTGTCCTAAGAAGAAATCATAATATCCTTTTACAAATATAACTGCTACTATTGCAGGGATTACATACATTACGTAAGCTCTAGGGTACATAAATTTAATACCCATTCCTGTATTCGCTTCTTTAAGGAAATTATCCCATCCCCAACCATATTTTTGTGAGCAGAAACTCATTACTATCATTGAACCTAGTGGCAATAAAGTAGTAGATACTATAAAGTCTTCTAAATCAAGTATTACTGATCCAGGTCCAAATGGTACAAATCCTGATAGCACATTAAATCCTAGTGCGCACGGTAATGAAAGCACGATTACTAAAACTATGTTTACTGCTACTGCCTTTTGTCTGCTCCAACCCCATAGGTCCATAGCAAAGGCAATTATATTTTCAAATACTGCTATTACTGTAGATAAAGCAGCGAATGCCATAAATGCAAAGAACAGCGATCCCCACAACTGTCCACCTGAAATAGTGTTAAATATGTTCGGTAATATTATGAATATAAGTGAAGGACCAGCTCCTACGTCTACACCAAAAGCAAAACATGCTGGTATAACTATTAGGCCAGCGGTTATTGCTACGAACGTGTCACAAATTGTTACGTTTATTGCTTCACCTGTAATTGATCTATCTTTACCCAAATAACTTCCCATAACCATCATGGAACCAATACCAAGGCTAAGTGTAAAGAACGCTTGGCTCATTGCTCCAAATATTACATTGCCCCATCCTTGACTAGCTGCTCTAGCAAAGTCAGGTATTAAGTAATATTTAAGTCCTTCTTTAGCTCCAGGTAACATTAGCACTCTTGCAGCTACTATTACCATCAGAACTAATAAGCATACCATCATTACGCTAGTAATTTTTTCTACTCCATTTTTTAATCCTAATACACAAACCCCAAAGGATATAAGCACAGCTAAAACCATCCAAAATACTAACGTACTTCCTGAGCTAACCATTGCACCAAATACTCCACCGACCTCATCAGGCGTCATACTATTGAAAGTTCCTATAACTGTTTTATACAAATAAAACAATATCCAGCCTGCTACTGTAGTATAAAACATCATAAGCATATAGTTACCTACAAATCCTAAATAACCTGCATTATGCCATTTTGTACCTTTTGGCTCTAATGTTTCAAATGCTTTAACTATCGATTTCTGCGAGCCTCTACCTACTGTAAATTCAGCTACCATTACTGGAATACCTAAAAGTACTAAGAATGCTAGGTAGATTAAAATAAATGCCGCCCCTCCATACTGTCCTGCCATATAAGGAAATTTCCAAATATTACCAAGACCTACGGCGCAACCTGCGGAAACTAAGATAAATCCCAGTCTCGATCCAAATTGTTCTCTCTTGTCCATAATTTTCTCCTAAATATAAAATTTATTAAATATCACAATACCCAATGTAAATATTATAGTTACAAAAACAAATTATGTCAACTTAATATGTGAATAAAATATCATTTTTCTTTGATTTTATAAGCCTTTAGACGCTTTCCCCATATTATACGTTGTTTTTTCTATATAAAACAATAAAGACACATTCTCATAGGATGTTTTTGGTTTAATATACAAAATCGGATTAATAACTAGTGTAATATGCCTAAAAGTATGGTAAAATACATTTGATTGTTTTTTCGTTTATTAAGAAAGGTGGATTTATGGATGCATTAAACAGTGTCATAAATGCGGTTAACGGATTTGTATGGGGACCCCCTATGATTATCTTCCTATTTGGAACGCATTTATTTATGACTGTAAGGACGGGTTTTGTTCAAAAGCATATATTTAAAGCGATAAAAATTTCTGTGACAAAAGATCCCGACGCAGAAGGCGATGTATCTCAGTTTGGTGCATTAACTACAGCTTTAGCTTCAACTATAGGTACAGGTAATATAGTTGGGGTGGGTACAGCGTTGGCACTAGGAGGCCCAGGCGCAATATTATGGGTATGGCTAACAGGTGTATTTGGTATGGCTACTAAATACGCAGAATGTTTAATCGGTGTTAAGTACAGAGTAAAGAGTAAGGACGGCACCATGATAGGTGGTGCGATGTATGCTCTAGAAAGAGGACTTAAAATGAAATGGTTAGGCGTAATCTTTGCAATTTTTACCGGGCTTGCTGGCTTTGGTATAGGAAACACTGTGCAAGCTAATGCCGTATCAACAATAGTCCATGAAAATACAGGAGCACCTGTATGGATAGTGGGACTTATACTCGCTATATTAGTAGGCTTTACTATTATCGGAGGCATTAAGTCAATAACTAAGGTTTCAGAAAAACTAGTACCATTTATGGCTGTTTTCTATTTCCTTGGCTGCGTAATTATTTTAGTCTTAAATAGAGATGTTTTGATAGAAACTATCGTACTAATTTGTAAATCTGCTTTTAATGCAAGAGCTGCTGGTGGCGGTTTCATAGGAGCTAGTGTTATGGTAGTTGCACGTTTTGGTATTGCTAGAGGATTATTCTCTAACGAAGCCGGCTTAGGTTCTGCACCACTAGTGGCTTCCGCTGCGCAGACAAGAAATGCCGTAAGACAAGCGTTAGTATCAATGACTGGTTCTTTCTGGGATACAGTAGTTGTTTGTTTAATAACTGGTTTGACTCTTGTAAGTTGTATTATCAAGTATCCTGGAATTGATGCAATATCGGGTGACGGTGGGACGCTTACAACTCAAGCATTTGCTATGATTCCTATATTGGGTCCAATAATTTTAACGGTGGGCATGGCAACATTTGCTTTCTCTACTATACTTGGATGGTACTACTATAGTGAACGTTGTATTGTTTACCTTGGTGGTGAAAAAATAAAGAGGCCTTATCAGGTTGTTTGGACTATATTAGTATTTGTTGGTTCAGTATCTAGCATGTCACTTGTTTGGAATATCGCCGATACATTAAACGGTATGATGGCGATTCCTAACTTAGTTGCAGTTCTTCTGCTATCCGGAGTAATTGCTAAGGAAGGCAAAGATTACCTTAACCCCGAGCATATTATGGATAAGGATATGACTCCAATTCCTACTGTAGATAACGAAAAACACGGTGTGTTATTCTAAGCTAAATTGAATTGCCTAAAAGCCTTTAAGTCAAATGCTTAAAGGCTTTTTTGTTGCTTTATAATCATTTATAATATATAATATATTCCAATCAAAGATGAGTGTTTACCAACGTGGTCATATATCATTATGTTTTTGTAAGATAAACCACTAGTAAGTTATCCATGCATTTAAATAGTACACTTTGATTGATAGGCCGTACATAATTGCAGAGATTGTTATCGGTCTAATAATATTAGTATAATAGGAGAACAAATATGAAAAAACAACGATTACTAGTACTACTGATTGCTATCGTAATAATGCTAAGCTCTTGCGGTAAATCAGAAACCCCAACAGATGCTACCTTAGGCAGTTTTGAAACACTAGACTTGCAAGGTAACGATGTTACCTATGAAGTATTTATGGAAAATGACATAACTATGGTAAACATATGGGCAACTTGGTGCCCGCCTTGCGTGGAAGAGATGCCTGCATTGGCAAAACTAAACGAGCAATTACCAGATAACGTGGGATTAATAGGAATATGCACCGATGCTAAAGATGAAGCAGACAGTGCGAAAGAAATTATGAAAGCGAGCAATGCAACCTTTACGGTTCTTATACCAACAGACGATATGGAAGCTGGATTTCTGTCTACGGTAGACGCTATTCCAACTACGATATTCGTAGATTCAGAAGGCAATATTGTAGGCTCAAGGCAACTCGGTGTTCCGGGTCGTGGCGAAGATGCAACCATAAAAGGTTATCTCGATTTAATAGATAATGCTTTAAACCAATAAAAACTCATTTGAACTTTTATTTTTTCACTAATTTCGAAATTAGATTGACTAGGACCACAACTAACTATATAATTAATAATAAGTTATTATATAATTTTCAAGGAGGTTGGCTATGCAATATAAAATTGAAGGTGGACAGTTACCAGTTGTAATTTGCACATTGGATTCCGGCGAATCAATGATTACCGAAAGTGGTAGTATGGGTTGGATGACACCAAACATGGAAATGTCAACAAGTGGCGGCGGAGCTAAAAAGATGCTAGGCAGAATGGTTTCTGGAGAATCTATGTTTAGAAACGTGTACACAGCTAAGGGAAATGGTGCTCAAATAGCATTTTTATCAAGTTTCCCAGGTTCTATAGTACCTATAAATGTTAGCACTGAAGACTATGTAGTACAAAAGTCTGCATTCTTAGCTAGTGACCAAACAGTAGAATTTTCTGTGTTTTTCCAGAAAAAACTCGGCGCAGGTTTCGGTGGTGGAGAAGGTTTTGTTATGCAGAAATTAGGCGGTAGCGGAATGGCCTTTATTGAGGTTGCTGGTGCTGTTATAGAGTATACTTTAGCTGCTGGCCAACAGATGGTAGTAAGCACAGGCCATTTAGCGTACATGTCTGGAACTTGTTCAATGGATGTTACCGTTGTAAAAGGTGCAAAAAACCTCTTATTAGGTGGCGAAGGATTATTTAACACTGTTATTTCCGGTCCAGGTAAAATAGGATTACAAACATTATCACCTCGTTCTATGGCATTAGCTTTAGCACCATTTTTGCCAGGAGATAAAAACTAATAGCAAAGTTAATGGCAAAGACTCTCGTCTTTGCCATTTTTTTATTTCCTATTATCCGTATCTTCTTCAATGTCCTTTTTCCAACACCCGTCAATCCTTTCGTCGCAAGTTCTGCATTCACACACAAAGTCTGAAACTGATCTATAACTCATTGCAACACCTTTTTTATCATTTACATATGTGGCTGATCTGTCCGCTGATATTCCAAACTTTTCAGCTTCTGCTACGGCATCCATATTGGCGCCTAGAAATACAAATTCCCATTCGTATCTTTCTTTTTGCCTTTCAATCAGTCGTTTCAATCCTGAGCAGGAATACTCTTTACTTGAATTTTCATAGCCATCTGTAGTAATTACAAAGATTATTTTATCAGCTTTCAATTTCTCATCCAGTTTTTTCTGGACGTTTTTCACTTTACATATGGTGGTTCCCACCGCATCTAAAAGCGCTGTACACCCTCTGACATAATATTGACTTTGGTCTATATCTCTTACATTTTCTATTGCCTCTCTGTCGTGAAGAATTTCGACCCTATCATCAAACAGCACAGTAGTAACATTTGCTTCACCTTCAGTTTTGATCTGTTTTTTGATCATAGAGTTGAAGCCTCCAATAGTATCACTTTCTAATCCTGACATGGAACCCGATCTATCTAGTATAAATACCAATTCTGTTAAGCCCTTTTTCATTTTCCTTACCTCCTTGTTTATTATACTTATATATTACCAGTATAATAAATAGGTATGGTCGCTTTGCAAGGGACATTTAAATCGTTACAAAGTCTTTTCTCCAAAATAAAATAAAGCTCCATTTATTTTAAATATATCATATTTTTCTTTTTCGATAAAATACATTACTATCACATCCGACTTAAAATTGTCAGAAAAAGCGTATCCGCACTTCCCCAGTAAATCTTTAGTTTCATCAAGTGATAAGCCAAGGGAAATTGCTAGAGATATTATTGTATGCTTATTTGGATTATAGTTTTTACTGCTTCTTATCTTTGAGAAAAGCCTTCTGTCAATATTGGCTCTTTTATATACTTCTAAATCAGTAAAACCCTTTTCATTTATTAATCTAAATAGCATATCTGTAAATGTCTCAACCGGATTTTTCAATAAATCGGATAACTTTCTGCTCTGACTTTTATTTAAAGACTCTATATCTATATCAAAGGAAATCGAATATTTAACATCAACTTCTTCTACTAAAAGGCCTTCTTCGTAGGAGTAATTTAATTCTTTATTTTTATCGTAGTACTTATCTATATAGTGAACTAAATCTTTGGTCAGTTCCTCTCCTAAATTAACTGCCTTTTTATCAAACACAACAAGATTAACTTCCATATCATTATCCATAATAAATTCTTTTATAGTGGATATCGCGACATCTAAGGCTTCTTCTTTTGGATATCCGTATACTCCTGAAGAGATAAGCGGAAAGGATATCGATTTACAGTCGTTTTTCTTTGCTAATTCTAACGAATTCTTGTAAGCATTTCTTAAGTACATCTCTTCGTTATCATTTCCACCATGCCAAATGGGTCCTACCGTATGGATAATATGTTTAGCTTTTAAATTATATCCTTTAGTAATAACTGCTTCTCCTACGTTGCAAGGAGCTAATGAATCGCATTCTTTTTTAAGGCCTGGATCATTTGCCCCTGCAAATATAGCTCCGCATACTCCAGAGCCTCGGCGTAATTCATTGTTTGCTGCGTTTACTATAACATCCGAATTCATTTTGGTTATATCATTATGTAC
>JAAYHV010000106.1 GCA_012744355.1 Clostridiales bacterium | reverse complement strand
GGATATATTGAAGTATCTGCAAATGGAAATGAAGAGTACGATACGATTGACATTGACGACCCACTTATCGTGGAAATGCTGGAAAGGCTTGTGCTCAATTAGAATTAATTAAAAAGAAGATAAGAACATGATTTGATACAGAGATAGAAAATATAATATTATGAAAATATAAGGGTATAATGGGATTCTACATTATGCCCTTTGCGTTATTTTAATTTACTATAAGCTAAAGATAAAATATATTTGTAGCAAATAACAAAATTTTATTAAAACGCAACAATTATATTGATATAAGTAATGTTTAATCGGTTTCTAATTAGTATTACCTACATTGTTTTATAAAATTCATTATGCTATAATTACTGTAATTACAAGGTCAAAAAGGGTGCTAAGCTAATTCACTTATCTTTTGGCAGATGTATCCTTCAAGAAACTTCACCTGATTAAAAGCCAAATTCACTTGGTTGAAAAGACTTAATATTTTGTATTTTCAAAAGGAGATGGTACAATTTAAAAGGAGGAAAGATTTATGAGAATTATGCGTAAAAAGTACTTTGTTATGGTTCTAGCATTTGCTTTATTACTTTCTCTAACAGCCTGTGGAGGATCTGATGAAAGTGAAGAGGCGACACCAGATGTAAGTGAAGAAGTTTCAAATGTTCTAGTTGTTGGAGAAAGTATTGAAGAGGGTGA
The DNA here is from genome assembly GCA_012744355.1 of Clostridiales bacterium. Lineage (GTDB taxonomy): Bacteria > Bacillota > Clostridia > Peptostreptococcales > Anaerovoracaceae > JAAYHV01. The sequence goes on along the minus strand of JAAYHV010000106.1, from coordinate 31,065 downwards.
CACTGGTACAGGAGAGGTTATAATTGAATCCCGTTTCGGAGCTATTACCATCCCTGAAGGCCTTGATTACATGCTTTATATCGCACCACCTGAAGAAGGAACCGCCACCATCCGAGTTGATTTCGGTGAGGGAAACACAAGTTCGGGTAGTGTCCTTGTTTCTACCACGAGAATGATTAGTTCTTTAGATGATGCTGCAAAAGAGTGCATTAGAATGAATGACTTTGGCACCAAGGAATCTGTTATAGGAGATGAAATTACTTATGGAGACCTTACCTATAAAGCTGTAACAATTGGAGATCAAGGCAGCGATGATATAAGCTACTTTCTCGTTTCTCACTATGAGACAGATGAAGACCTAGATGGATATATCGAAATAAATGCAAAAGGAAATAAAGACTATTATTATACGCTTGACATCGATAATCCACTAGTCATTTCAATAATGGAAACGCTTATGGTCAAGTAGGATTAATTAAAAAGCATTTAAAAGCAAAACATGAAATGATGTTAAAAGAAAAAATATATTATTATGGATAACACAAGGGCTATTATGGATTTCATATCATACCCTTGTGTTATTTCAATTAGATATAGCAACTTATTATTTGAAAAGGATACTCAAATTGCTCTTTGCTTATCACTAAAATTTATTGTAATCTAAAAATAATTATGGTATACTCGAAACGATTGTGGCATCAAGAGGTGCTACAGTGCGTTTATTTATATATTGGCAGGCGGTATCCGAGAAGGAACGGCACTGGATTTGTATCACCGATAATGGGGGTGATGCGATGAACGTAGGATTTATTGGCGCAGGAAAAGTTGGGTTTTCGCTAGGTAAGCTGTTTATGGAAAATGACATAAACGTTATAGGCTACAAAAGCAAGAACATAGAATCTGCTGCAGAAGCAGCAAAATTTACTAAAACTAAATCATTTGCAACAATAGAGGCAATTGTAAAAAAGAGTGATATCATTTTCATTACCGTGCCTGATGGAGAAATACTATCAGTTTGGAATCACATTAAAAATTTGCCTGTCAAGAACAAAATAATATGTCACTGTAGCGGATGTTTATCATCCTCTGTCTTTGATGGAATAAAAGAGCTAGGTGCTTATGGCTACTCCATACATCCTTTCTTTCCAGTTAGAGACAAGTGGCATTCATATAAGGAATTATCTGAAGCTACTTTCACAATCGAGGGAGCTTCTTTTTATATTGAAAAGATAAAAGATTTAATGTGTAAAGTCACTGAGAATGTTCAGCTTATAACTGACGAAAACAAGGAGCTCTATCATGCTGCAGGAGTATTTTCTAGCAATCTTGCTGTTGCAATTTGGAATATTTCTAGAGAGCTACTTGAGAGCTGCGGTTTTTCGAAAGAGTTAGCTGAAAAGACAATCTGTCCGCTTTTTTTAAGCAACGCAGAAAATCTATGCAAGCATGGAGCGGTTAATTCGTTAACGGGTCCAGTAGAGAGAGCAGATACGGAAACTGTTAAAAAACATATGGAATGTATTCCGAAAGAATTCTTAGATATATATTGTCTATTATCAAAAGAATTAATTAAGATTGCAGAAGTTAAGAATCCAAATAATGAATATGCTGAGCTAAATGAATTACTTAGCTCGTACGAAGGGAAGTAGAATGAAAAATACAATAAGCACATTTAAAGATGCAAAACTTAAAGGTGAAAAATTAACTATGCTAACAGCATATGACTATACCAATGCTAAGTTAGTTGATGAGGCTGGTATAAATGGAATACTGGTAGGAGATTCTCTTGGCATGGTTATATTGGGATATGAGAATACTCTTCCAGTAACCATGGAAGACATGATTCATCATACCAAAGCTGTTTCAAGAGGTGTAAAGAACGCATTAATAGTAGGTGATATGCCTTTCATGTCCTTTCATGGAGATATTAATGCTACAGTTATGAATGCAGGTAGATTAATAAAAGAAGGCAATGCTCACTGCGTTAAAATAGAAGGCGGCGCTGACTTTTGTCAAGAAATTAAGGCAATAACTAGAGCATCAATTCCAGTTATGGGTCATATAGGTCTTACTCCTCAGTCATTTAATGCCTTTGGGGGATTTAAGGTACAAGGCAAAAATGCCGTAGCGGCGCAAAAGATATTAGATGATGCTAGAGCACTTGAAGAAGCTGGTGCTTTTGCAATAGTGCTAGAATGCGTACCTGCAAAGCTTGCTGAAAAGATTACAAAAGCTGTTAACATTCCAACTATTGGTATTGGAGCGGGTATAGGCTGCGACGGGCAAATATTAGTTATGCAAGATATGCTTGGCATGAATTCTGACTTTACTCCTAAATTTGTTAAGAAATTTGCAGCCATGGGAGACGAGTCAAAGCAAGCCTATACTGAATATATCCAAGATGTTAAAAGTGGGGCTTTTCCTGAGATGAAGCATTCATTTGCAATCGATGATGAAACTATAGATAAATTAATTTAAGGAGAACTCTGATGATTAAAATTTGTAAAACTATTGATGAAGTAAGAGCAGAAGTTAAGCAGTACAAAAAAGATGGATTATCAGTTGGACTAGTTCCTACTATGGGGTATCTCCATGAAGGCCACAAGAGCTTAATTGATAAAGCTGTGACCGAAAATGACAGAGTTATTGTTAGCGATTTTGTAAACCCTACTCAGTTTGGTCCTAGTGAAGACCTGGAAGATTACCCTAGGGACTTAGATAAGGATGCTATGCTATGCGATGATGCAAAAGCGGACATTATGTTTAACCCTGAACCTGAAGAAATGTATGCAGCTGGAAGCTGCACATTTGTAACTGTTAGTGGACTTACTAGTGAGCTTTGCGGTAAATCAAGGCCGATTCATTTTAGGGGAGTTGCTACTGTCGTTTCTAAACTTTTTAATATTGTTGATCCTGACAGGGCATATTTTGGTGAGAAGGATGCGCAGCAGCTTGCTGTGATTAAAAGAATGGTCAAGGACTTAAATTTTGACATTGAAATTGTTGGCTGCCCTATTGTAAGAGAAGAAGATGGGCTTGCTAAAAGCTCCAGAAATAAATACTTAAATAAAGAAGAAAGAATGGCAGCACCTGTTCTACGAAGAGCTCTTGAATTAGGTAAAGAAGCTGTAGCTAAGGGTGAAATTGATGCTGATAAGATTAAAGTACTAATAGTTGATACGATTAATTCTGAAAAACTATCTAACATAGATTATGTGGAAATAGTAGATGCTGAAACAATCAAGCCTGTGAGCAAGATAAGAGGGCCTATTTTATGCGCTCTGGCTGTTTCTTTTGGCACTACTAGATTAATCGATAACTTTAGTTATGGTAGTAGGGAGAAATAAAGAAATGTATGTAACTATGTTAAAAGGAAAAATTCATAGAGCAACTGTTACAAAGGCGAAACTTGATTATGTGGGAAGCATAACTGTTGATCAGGATTTATTAGATGCATCGAGTATTAGAGAATACGAGAAGGTTCAAATTGTTAATATTAATAACGGTAGCAGATTTGAAACCTACACTATATCTGGAGATTCAGGCTCTGGCATGATTTGCCTTAATGGTGCGGCAGCTAGATGCGTACAAGAGGGTGATAAGATTATTATTATGTGCTACTGCTCAATGACTGAAGATGAGGCTGATAAGCATAAACCTAAGGTTGTGTTTGTTGATGAAGATAATTATATTAAAGAATGCACTTGTTATGAAAAGCACGGACAGCTTAAATAGAGTTTAGTAAACCGTAAAAAAGGGTATACTAAATAAAAGGAGGAGTTGACATGGATGAAAAAACTAATTTAAAAGGATATATATCAATAGTTTTTAGCTGGGTGATAGTTGCGATAGTGTATGTGCAAGTTACCGGAATGGCATTTCACTTTTTTACTATTAACACAGTAAACCAGGCATTAATTTTTTTAATTCTTTCAGAGTGGACGGATGCTTTAGTTGGTGCGGGTATAGTGCTGTTAATGGCTATATTAATAAAAAAAGTTTTAAATAAACTTTTCAAACTAGATATTAATATTACACTTAAAAGCTACATATTTGCTTTTGTTATTACCTACTTAGGTATAATGGTGTTAGTATTGTTTTATGATCAAAGCGTTCTGATGAATAGTGTATGTTAATAAATAGAATAAAAGCCCGAAGCTGTGCTTCGGGCTTTTTATTACAAAAAACGATACATTAGTGCACTAAAGATGCATGCTACCATTATAGGTGCTATAATCAAATTTAGGAGGAAAACATAATGAAAGGCAAAATAGTAGGACTTATAGTGTTTATATTAATTGGAGTTGGCTTATACCAATTTTACCTTGAATATCCGACCTGGTCAGAAGAAAGAGATCTGGCTGATCAAAAGATTCAAGAGGAAATGGAAGCCCTGGCAAATGAAGAATTAGTATATGCAGGAGATGGTTACGCTGAGGATATTCTTGGTAGCGTAGCAAACTTTAAAGGCATAGAAGGTAATGATTACTATATAGTAAAAGGCGATAAATACGTTAATTACTATTTATCAAATATAGAGCAGATGAATGCGATAGCGCGTATCGAATTTAATGAAGGCAGGGAAGATATAATGGGGTATCAAATGGGAAGTACTACTGAAGCTGCAGAAGTAGGAAAAAGCCAAAAACAAGCCTGCAAAGCAGTAGAAGATATATACACTTCGGATTACAAAAGGCTTTTTGAAAATATTGAATATGACGAAAACGGAAACTGTAAGAATAGGACTAGAACAATTGTTAATATGGGGTCGTATATTGATTGGAATGAGCAAGAAAACGGAGACTATGTATATGACAAACTATTTGGTGATAAAATGCAAGGTTTCTACGTGAATAACGAATTGATAACAAAAGCTGAAAATGCAAAAGTCGTAAAAACATACATGCAAGTAAATGAAGAAAGTGACTATGCAGCAAAATCATTAAATATGGTTATGGAATGTACGGTAGATGTGACTACTCTGCATGCAGTCAAAAGCTTCGAGGGAGAATATTGTATTCCGAAACCCGGTGAAACAAATACAATAAATGTATTTGTTTCAGGTAACAATATAGTTGTTTTTGATTACCGATTTGAGGTGTGTGACTTGCTGCTGAGTAGTTAATAAAAATTCGGATCTTTAAATTTCTGAATTATAATATGCACTTCGGTTTTTTTATTTAATTGATTTCAAAGTAGTAAAGTCTGGTTGCAAATTAAACTTTTAAACAATTGAATATATTTTATATGCTAGCATCGTAAAATATAGTAAAGCATCTTTTTCTTTGTAAATTTAAGCATTAAGTAGTATAATTTATTAATACTTATGTTAAAGAAGCAAACATTAGACTAGTAGATAATTAATATATTTATGAGGTGATTATGGAATTCTATGCAGGGCTTACAGATTATAATTGGTATATTTCTCAAAAGCAAAATAATCCTAGTGAAGTGAATTTTTGGAGACCAGGCACTACTGCTTTTAAAGCTATCAAACCAAATGACATGTTTTTATTTAAATTGAAAAAACCATATTATACAATTGTAGGAGGTGGGTTTTTAGTTGGTTACTCATCTTTACCGATGTCGTTGGCATGGGAGGCTTTTGGAACTGATAATGGGGTTTCTAGCAGAGAAGAATTTTATAGGAGAATAAAAAAATATAAGACTAATAATAATATACAAGATGGGTTGTCAAATGTTGGGTGTATTATTTTAACCGAACCTTTTTTCTTTGAAGAAAAAGATTGGATTAAACCAATGAATGATTGGTCTAGTAACATAGTTACAGGGAAAAAATATGATATCCAAATAGGTGAAGGTAAAAGGGTTTATGAAGAAGTAGTTAGTAGACTTAATAAGAGAAGAATAAAAACGGGATTATCTGTTTCTTTAGGCGATACTAAAAATTCGTATTATGAATCTCTCACAAAACACAGAATTGGACAAGGAGCCTTTAGGATAATAGTCACAGATGCATATAATAGAAGATGCGCTATTAGTGGTGAGAAAACGTTGCCTGTACTAGAAGCTGCTCATATAAAAGCTTTTTCACAAGACGGACCTAATAACGTATCGAATGGGTTATTATTAAGGTCGGATTTGCATAAATTATATGATAAAGGATATATTACATTAAATACAGATTATGTAGTTGAAGTTAGTAAAAGTTTACATGAAGATTATGGAAATGGAAAAATGTATTACGAATATCATGGGAAAAAATTAACAGTTATGCCTGATGATGAAAGTTTTTATCCTAATAAGGAATACTTAGAGTGGCATAATACTGAAGTATATAAAAACTGATAAAATGGAGGCTATGGTGGATAAAATCATTAAAGAAGTACTAGAATTTAGAAATAGTAGAGAATGGGAACAATTTCATACTCCGGAGAATCTGGCTAAGTCAATATCAATTGAAGCAGCATAGCTATTAGAATGTTTTCAGTGGAGCAGCGGGTATAAAACTGAGAAGGTTAAAGAAGAATTAGCAGATGTGCTGATTTATTGCATATTGATGGCTGATGCCACAGAAATATCCCATAGAAAAATGCAAGGGTAGTAGCAAAAAATACAATGAATTAGAGGATTAACATGGCGAGCATCGAGAGCACTAAATTTGATAAAAAAGCATCTGAAAGAGTTTCAAAGCTTGAATATGGTAATAAGTGGCCTGTAGTTTATGTTATTAATAATGAGGAAGAAGCATATATTGGAGAGACAGTAGATGCTGCAAGAAGGACTGAACAGCATCTAAAGATTGAAGAAAGAGCTATCCTTAATAATATTTCAATTATTAGCGATGATACATTTAACAAGTCAGTTATACAGGACTTAGAAGCTTTTTTAATTAAATATATGTCAGCTGATGGCAAGTATAAATTACAAAATGGTAATAATGGAATTAGTATTCACAACTACTATAATAGAGACTATTATGAAAAAGGTTTTAGCGAGATATGGGAACAATTGAAAAATAGTGATTTAGTTGTAAATGACTTAGATATTATTGAAAACTCTGACCTTTTTAAGTATTCTCCATATAAAGAATTAACTACGGATCAATACAAAGTAGTTGAAAAAGTATTAACTCAGTTAGTAGAAGATAATCAAAATCATATTGGTACGACATTTTTAATCAATGGTTGTGCAGGTACAGGTAAAACCGTTCTAGCAGTTTATTTGATGAAATTTTTAGCAGAAGCAGGAAATCATGTTTTAAAATACGAAGAGGTAGATGATCCTGGAATTAAATTTATAAATGAGATTTGTGACGAATTAGGAGGATTAAAAATAAAGCTAGTAATACCACAGCAATCTTTAAGAAAAACTCTTAAATCGGTTTTTAATAATATTAGAGGGTTATCTGCGGATATGATTATTGGGCCATCAGAAGTCCCTAATGATAATTATGATTTATTAATAGTGGATGAAGCCCATAGATTAAGACAGAGAAGGGCTTTGTCACAATACCCAGCATTTGATAAGAATAATAAAAAACTTGGTTTAGGTAATAGTGGTACGGAATTAGATTGGATATTAACCTGCAGTAAAGCACAATTGTTTTTTTATGATGAATTCCAGTCAGTTAAACCTTCTGATGTAAATAGTAAGGATTTTGACAATTTATTTAATAGAGATAATTATCAAAAATTTGAGCTTATATCTCAATTAAGATGCAAAGGTGGAAATGATTATATAAAGCATATTAAAAGAGTGTTTAGTGATAAGCCGCCTAAAGGTAAACTGAATTTTGGCAATTATGAAGTCAGAATTTTTAATGATATAAAAGAAATGGTCGAATTGATTAAACTGAAAGATGAGGAACATGGCCTAAGTAGAGTAGTTGCAGGTTATTCATGGAAATGGGTCACAAATCCCAAATACAAGAAGAAGTATCCTGACAAAATGCAAGAATATGATATTGAAATAAATGGGAATAAATTTATCTGGAATACGACAGATGTAGATTGGGTTAATTCTGAGAATGCCATTAATGAAGTGGGCTGCATTCATACTGTACAAGGTTATGACTTGAATTACGCAGGTATAATTATAGGCAAAGAGATAGATTATAATCCCATTACCAATAAAATTGAAGTTGATAAGAAAAAGTATTTTGATCAAACAGGCAAAACTTCTACTGATGGTTATGAATTACGAAATTATATACTTGATATCTACATTACCTTATTATCCAGGGGGATAAAAGGCACATATATATACGTATGCAATGAAAATATGGAGAATTATTTGAATAAATATTTTTAACCAGTTAAAAGTATGCTCTTTGATGAAGGATTCAAAATCTATAATTAAACATCTATAATAAACAGAAGAGACGGTCAAACATTTTTGGAGTACTTCAGTTTGCCAGTCTCTGGTAGTATATTATTTAGTTTTACACTTAGGCTGATAGTTAAGCATAACTAGTCCAATCAGACATAAGCTGATTCCAATGACCTTATTAATTCCTAACACTTCATTAAAAGCAAGCAGACCTACTATGACGAGTATTACTGCCACTATGATGCCATTTACTAGTGGCCCAAGACTTATATCCCATCCAGTCCTGTAAAGCAGTATAAAGCCGAATTCAAGGCCTACAATGGATAGTGCAAGCATAGGCACTGCATAGTTAATATTACCTAGGCTGCTTATTATGCCTTCACCTTGATTTGTAAGCATAAAGTATATAAATGAAGATAATGCGGCTACTATGTATACTATTAATAGGTTAAGGAAAGGATTAATGTGTTTTGACATAGACTTAGAGCATAAGTGATATGTTGCTGTTGTTGCTATTACTATTAGTATTGGTAAATAAAACATATTCTCTCCTCCTTATAATCCCAAAACGATTAGACCTGAGATACAGACTAAAAGGCCAAGCACTTTTTGCATGCTTACGGATTCTCTATATATCATAATGCCTATAATTGCGAGCACCACTGCTACTGAAATGTTAGTAAATGTGCCAGCTACTGATATATCCCACCCAACTCTATATACTATTATATTCCCAATCTCGGAAGCTGTTATAGCAACTCCCATTATGATAGGAGCCTTTGACAGTTTAAAGGGTTCTTTTTCAGTTTCAATATCTGCGAATAAATTTAATTTTTCTGTTATTAAATAAAAAAGAAAACAAAGTAGTATTCCAATTGAATAAGCTATTACTATTATGGCTCCTTCATTTATATCTGTTGGAACCTGTTTTGCTGATACTTGATATAGCACCGTAGATGTTACCGTTATTATTAATGGTAATATGTATAAAAACTTCTTTTTCATAAAAATCTCCCTTTCGGTACATTATACATTATATTCTTTAAAAAATGTTTAGTAATATTACAAAACTAAAGACTCTTTTATGTAGGAAGCATAACGGAAATAGTGATATCGCTATCTTGCTATATTTTAAGAAATACTGATTTTAAATTAATTATAGATTTAGAAAGTATTTGTATTTTTAGGTTGGCGCTGACACAGAATAGATATACGCTTAAAATTATAGAGGAGTAATATTTGAAGTGAAAATTAGAAAAGATCTTAGAAAAAAGGAATAATGCAAACACATTATTCCTTCTGTTAAAATTTAATTATTTAATTTATCTATTTGACGTGGACCAGCTCACTTGATATGCCTCTTTAGTTATCGTCAGGGAGGATTATTTCTCCATCTACATATACAACCGCACGCTCTTCGCCTTTTTCATTGGTTAAGAATATCAGGTATAGATCTTTGTATTCATCTAATTCATATTCCATATCTTTGCTGTTTAATATGTAGCTAATCATTATAATATGGTTTTCTGGCATACTGCCGTCATATTTATCGATTTTGCTATCAGTAACTTCTCCACCATATTCATCAAGATAAGCAGAAGTAGCATCTTTTACAATTTCCTTTTTACTATTACAACCAGTTACAGTAAATAGCATTAGAATTACCAATAAAACTAAAAATCCTTTTTCCCTCATAATCTAGCCTCCGTTCAGATATTGTACTGGTTATTATACAATATGAGAGGGTAGATGTCCAACAGTTCCTTGTCAATATTTTATGGAAATGACAGAAAGAAAATTCCAAGCAAGTTTTAGCAGATGCAGGCAAGACATATTAAAAGGGTAGTTCATAAACTACCCTTTTAATATGTCCTTAAGGAATTAATATTCCCCCATCGGCAGATACAACTGCATGCTCCTCGCCATTTTCATCAGTTAAGAAGATTAAGTATACATCGTTATAGTTATCTAGTTCATAATCCATATCTTTACCGTTTAGTATCATTCTAATCATCATGGTATGATTTTCTGACATACTGCCGCTATACTTATCAACTCTGCTGTCAGTTATTTCGCCGCCATACTCATCCGTATAAGCCGTAGTGGCATCTTCTACAATTGCCTTTTCACCACCACATCCACTTACAGTAAATAGCAGTAGAAATACCAATAGAACTGTGAATACTTTTTTCCTCATAATATCGCCTCCATTCATATCTTGTTCTAATTATTATACAATATGGGAGGTTAGATGTCCATAAGTTCTTCATCAAAAAAATATTGACAAGGAAATATATTTACTGTATACTTTGATAGTCAAATTATTTAGTTTGATATTCAAAGTATATGGAGAATGTGTGATGGTAGGTAAAATAGTAGGAACAGGAAGATATGTTCCGAATAATGTTCTAACTAATGAAGACCTTTCTAAAATGGTTGATACCAGTGATGAATGGATAGTTGAAAGAACAGGAATAAAGACAAGATATATAACGGAAGATGATACTACATCGTCCATGGCTATAAAGGCATCAGTAAAAGCAATGGAAGACAGCAAAGTGGATCCTATGGATATTGACATGATAATAGTGGCAACTTTAACGCCAGATGTTCTGGTTCCCAGCGTATCATGTTACGTACAAGCGCATATAGGAGCAAAGAATGCCCAGTGTATGGACATTAATAGTGCCTGCACAGGGTTTTTAATGGCATATCAGATAGCACAATCATATATTGAATCTGGTAGCGTTAAAAACGCTCTTTTAATTGGAGCAGAAAATTTATCAGCAATAACAGACTTTACTGATAGATCAAACTGTATAATATTTGGAGACGGAGCAGGAGCATGCGTGCTAAGCCCAGCAGAAGGCAGAGTCATATCGATAATGCGCACAGACGGCGAAAGAGGAAAAGTACTTGAAGCCGAATCAAGAACACCTAAGGACTGGAAAGAAAGAGAAGAGAAGAAACTCACATACATTAGGATGGAAGGGCAAGAAGTATTTAAATTTGCAACAAAGGAAGTCCCAAATGTAATTAATGAGATTCTTGAAAAGGCGGAAGTTAAAAAGGAAGATTTAGATTACCTTATACTTCATCAGGCCAATAAAAGAATAATCGATTTTATCATAAAAAGATTAAAGATAGATCCATCTAAAGTACCAACGAACATAGCAAGATACGGAAACACATCGGCTGCAAGCATACCGCTTTTGATTGATGAGATGAACAGAGAAGGAAAATTTAAAAATGGCCAAAAGTTAGTTATCGCCGGTTTCGGTGGTGGACTTTCGTGGGGAGCATCATACATAGAAATAAAGTAAGTTAATTTTAAAGAAAAAAGGAGATTAGAAAATGTTAGAGAAGATGAAGGAATTAATTGTAGACGGACTTGGAGTAGAAGCAGATCAGGTAAAAGTAGAATCTAGATTCTATGATGATCTAGGAGCTGATTCATTAGATTTAGTAGAACTAGTAATGTCTTTCGAAGACGAATTTGACGTAGAAATACCTACAGAAGATTTAGAAAAAATACTTACAGTAGGAGACGCAATAAAATATATCGAAAGCAAGAAAGAAGCTTAAAATGAAGACAAGAATTACAGAATTATTGGGAATTAAATATCCCATTATCCAAGGCGGCATGGCTTGGGTAGCTGATTATCATCTAGTATCTGCAGTATCAGAAGCAGGTGGACTTGGTGTACTTGGAGCTGGCGCAGCTCCTGCTGATTGGGTAAGAGAGCAGATAAGAAAAGTAAAAGAAAATACAGATAAACCATTTGGCGTAAACATCATGCTACTAAATCCTGCGGCTGAAGAAATTGCAAAGGTAGTTGTAGAAGAAGGCGTAGCGATGGTAACGACTGGAGCTGGTAATCCTGAAAGATACATGAAAATGTGGAAGGAAGCCGGTATAAAGGTGTTTCCTGTAGTAGCATCAATAGGCCTTGCCAAAAGAATGATAAGAAGCGGTTGTGACGGACTAATAGCAGAAGGAACAGAAGCAGGTGGACACATAGGAGATCTAACGACTATGGTGCTTGTTCCACAGCTTACAAGTGAATTCGATATACCCGTAGTAGCAGCAGGCGGAATCGCAGATGGAAGAGGATTTGCAGCAGCTTTAATGCTAGGTGCTGAAGGCGTCCAAATAGGAACACGTTTTGTAGCAACATACGAAGCGAATGTCCATGAAAACTACAAAGATGCAATCATAAAGGCAAAGGACATAGATTCTAAAGTAACAGGCAGAAGCACAGGTCACCCAGTAAGAACATTGAGAAATGCTCAAACTTTAAAGTACATAAAATTAGAGCAAGAAGGAACTGACTTTGAAGAAATGGAAAGACTTACAGAAGGCGGACTTAGAAGAGCAGTAATAGAAGGCGATGTTAAGACCGGAAGCATAATGGCAGGGCAAATAGCAGGTTTAATCAAAACGAAGATGAGCGTAGAAGATGTGATACAAAGCATACTTGCTGAAGCAAAGCATACGCTTAAGGAGAGTCAAAAATATGTCTAAGATAGGATTTGTTTATCCTGGTCAAGGAGCACAAAAAGTTGGAATGGGTAAAGACTTTCTTAACCTGGAAATCTTAGAAAAAGCGAAACTTAAAACAGGTATAGATTTTCAGCAAATCATTCCAGAAGAAAATGAGCTTATAGATCAAACAAGATATACACAACCTGCAATGCTACTTGTTGAGATGGTAATAACAGATGAGCTTATAAAAAGCGGAATCGAGCCGGATCTAGCAGCAGGTTTAAGCCTTGGAGAATACGGAGCAATCTATGCAGCAGGCGGGATTAATTTTTATGATGCGTTAAAAGCAGTGTCAGTTAGAGGAAAGCTAATGGAAGAAGCCGTTCCTAGCGGAGTTGGAACCATGGCAGCAATTCTTGGGCTAACAGGCGAAAAAGTAGAAAATGTAGTAAATGAAATAGAAGGAATAACAGTAGCTAACTACAATACGGATACGCAGATAATAGTTACGGGTCAAAAGGCCATGATGGATGAAGCTATAACAAAACTTAAGGTAGCTGGAGCTAAGATATGCAAGGAACTAAACGTATCAGGTCCCTTTCATTCACCAATGCTGATTCCTGCAGGGAAAAAGCTGAGAGAAGCTTTGAGCTCTGTAGAAATATTTGACATGAAGATTCCTTACGTATCAAACGTAACAGCAAAGACCGTAAATGATAAAGCTAGTGTAAAAGAACTCTTGGAAAAGCAAGTTTCTAGCCCTGTAAGATGGTCAGACTCAGTTAAGCTTATGATAGAAGAAGGCGTAGATATATTCATAGAAATTGGGCCATCAAAGACGCTCTCTAATATGATTAAAAAAATAGATAAAAGCGTAAAGATATATAACGTTGAAACAAGAGAAGATTTAGAAAAATTAAGAGGTGAATTAAATGCTTAAAGAAAAGGTAGCTTTAATAACAGGAGCTTCTGGTGGAATAGGAAGAGCCATAGCAATTAAACTCGCTGAAAACGGAGCAACTTGCATCGTAAATTATAATGGTAACAAGAAAAAAGCAGAAGCGACAGCAGAGAGTATAGAAAGCTTGGGGGGCAAGGCAATCTTAAAGAAGGCCGATGTATCAGACACTGAAGCTTGCAAAAAAATGATAGAAGAAATTATAGATGAGTGTGGGAAAATTGACATACTAGTAAATAATGCAGGAATAACAAAGGATGGTCTTCTTATTAAAATGTCAGAACGCGACTTTGATCAAGTAATTGATATTAATTTAAAGGGTGCTTTTAATTGCACGAAATTTGCATCAAAGTATATGATGAAAAAGAGATCAGGAAATATCATAAATATGGCATCAATATCAGGAATTATAGGAAACGCAGGTCAGGTAAACTATTCTGCTTCAAAAGCAGGATTAATAGGAATGACAAAGGCAACAGCTAAGGAATTATCAAGCAGAAATATAAGGGTAAATGCAATAGCGCCCGGATTTATAGAAACAGAAATGACAGAAAAATTATCAGATAAAATAAAAGAGGAATCAGTGAAACAGATACCACTAGGTAGGTTTGGAAAAGCCGAAGAAGTGGCAAATGTAGCGTTGTTTTTAGCAAGTGAGCAGTCTGGATACATCACAGGTCAAGTGATAAGAATAGATGGCGGAATAGTAATATAAGAGGTTTAAAATGAGTAGAAGAGTAGTAGTTACTGGATTAGGAGCTTTAACTCCAATCGGAAATAGCGTAGAAGAATTTTGGGCTGGAATTAAGGAAGGCAAAGTCGGTATTGACAAAATAACGAAATTTGATACTGAAGAATTTAGCGTCAAATTAGCAGGAGAACTAAAGGAGTTTAATCCTTTGGACTATTTGGAATTCAAGGAAGCAAAACGAATGGAAGACTTCTCAAAGTACGCAGTAGTAGCGGCTAAAGAAGCCTTTGAAGACTCAGGTTTAAATATGGAAGAAGAAGATCCATACAGAGCAGGCTGCATAATAGGTTCTGGAATAGGCTCGCTTCAAAGAATGAGAGCAGAGCATTCAACTTTACTTAACAAGGGGCCTAGCAGGGTGAAACCGCTGTTTATACCTATGATGATATCAAACATGGCTGCAGGAAATGTATCCATTAAATTTGGACTAAAGGGTAAATGCACAAATGTAGTAACAGCATGCGCAACAGGAACTCACTGCATAGGAGACGCGTTTAAAGCAATAAAATATGATGATGCAGATGTAATAGTAGCAGGAGGTGCAGAAAGCACAGTAGATCCATTAGGAATAGCAGGTTTTACCAGCATGACAGCGCTAGCTACAGGAACAGACAGACTAAAGGCGTCAGTTCCCTTTGATAAGGATAGAACGGGTTTTGTTCTTGGCGAAGGCTCAGGAATAGTAGTTTTAGAAGAACTAGAGCATGCTAAGAAAAGAAATGCACATATATATGCAGAATTAGTTGGCTATGGCGCAACTTCAGATGCATATCATATAACATCGCCTGCAGAAGACGGAGCAGGGGCAGCTAAGTCAATGGAAATAGCTATTAAAGAAGCAGGAATTGAAAGTAAAGACATTGAATACATAAATGCTCACGGCACATCAACAAAGCTAAATGACAAATTTGAATCAAGAGCAATAAACACCGTATTTGGTGAAAGAGATGACCTACATGTTAATTCAACAAAATCCATGACAGGCCATATGCTAGGCGCTGCAGGAGCTGTTGAATTTATCATATGCGTCAAATCAGTTGAAGAAGGCTACATTCATCAGACGGTAGGTACTGAAAACATAGATGAAGAATGCAATGTGAACGTACAAATAGGGAGCGGTCTTAATAAAGACATCAAATATGCTCTTAGCAATTCACTTGGCTTTGGAGGCCATAACGCAACTCTTCTTGTAAAGAAATATGAGGAATAACTTATGAAAGTAGATAATATATATAAATTAATAGAAGAAGTATCTAAACTTAATGTAACTTACTTTGAGTACGAAGAGGAAGGTTCTAAAATTTCATTAACATTTGCACCTAAAACAGTAGTAGTTAAGCAAGAAACTGAAGAAGCGGAAGTAGCAGTTTTTGAAAAGCTACAAGGTAGCATCATAAAATCCCCTATAGTAGGAACGTATTATGAATCGAGTACAGAAGGTGGAGAACCCTTTGTAAAAGTAGGCGATGTAATAAAAAAAGGAGACGTAGTTGCAATAATAGAAGCTATGAAACTTATGAATGAAATAAAAAGTGAATGCGAAGGTACGGTAACTAAAGTATTCATAGAAAATGGCGACCCAATAGAATACGGGCAGCCGCTGTTTGAAATAGCTTAGGAGGCACCATGTTAGGTATTAAAGAGATAAAAGAAATAATTCCACATAGACACCCATTTTTGATGGTTGACTATGTAACAGAATATGAACCAGGAGTATCTGCAACAGGATACAAGGCTGTAAGCTTTGTTGAAGACTATTTTCGAGGACATTTTCCTGATGAACCTGTAATGCCTGGCGTCCTTATTGTGGAAGCACTAGCTCAAGTTGGGGCCATAGCTGCACTTTCGAAGGATGAAAACAAAGGAAAAACTGCTTACTTTGCAGGAATAGAAAAATGCAAGTTTAAGCAAAAAGTGGTTCCAGGAGATTTGTTAAAACTGGAAACTACAATAGTTAGAGAAAAAGGACCTGTTGGAATTGGATCAGCAGTAGCAAGCGTTGATGGCAAAGTAGTCTGTCAGTGTGAGCTTAAATTCATATTGGGGAAAGATAATGATTAAAAAGATATTAATAGCAAACAGAGGCGAAATAGCTGTAAGAATAATTAGGGCATGCAGAGAGCTTGGAATAGAAACGGTTGCCGTGTATTCAGAAGTTGATGCTGAAGATCTTCATACTCAGCTAGCTGATTCAGCTATATGTATTGGTCCTGCTTCAGCAACTGAAAGCTATTTAAATATGGAAAAAATAATAAGCGCAACAATAATAAGCGGAGCAGATGCAATCCATCCTGGCTTTGGATTTTTATCTGAAAACAGCAAGTTTGCAAAACTTTGTCACGATTGCAATATCATATTTATTGGACCAAGTTATGAGGTAATAGAAACTCTAGGAAATAAATCAAACGCAAAGATCACAATGAAAAATGCAGGAGTGCCTGTAATCGAAGGTTCAAAAGAGGCAGTGACAGATGTAGAGCAAGCTATTAATGTTGCCAAAGAAATAGGATACCCTGTGATTATAAAGGCAGCGCTAGGTGGCGGCGGCAAAGGCATGAGAATTGCTAATTCCAGTGCAGAATTTAATACTGCATTTAGCAATGCTAAGAAAGAATCAAAGATGGCATTTTCCGATGAGAGAATGTATATAGAAAAATATATTCAAAATCCAAGGCACATAGAATTTCAGATATTAGCTGATAAGTTTGGAAACGTAGTCCACCTTGGAGAAAGAGAATGCTCTATACAGCGAAATCATCAAAAACTACTTGAAGAGGCACCGTCATCAGCGATAGACGATAGCCTTAGAAAGAAGATGGGTGAAATAGCAGTAAAAGGAGCAAAGGCAGCAAAATATGAAAATGCAGGGACTATAGAATTCTTACTAGATGAAGACGGAAGTTTCTATTTCATGGAAATGAATACGAGGATACAAGTAGAGCATCCTGTAACAGAAGCAGTAACTGGAATAGATTTAATAAAAGAGCAAATAAGGATTGCAGAAGGTGAAGTGATGGACCTTACGCAAGATGATATAAAGATAAGAGGCCATGCAATAGAGTGCAGAATAAATGCAGAGGACCCTGAAGAAAACTTCAGACCATCACCTGGAGAAATCAAAGAATATCATATGCCTGGAGGAAACGGAATAAGAGTAGACTCTGCTTTGTACCCAGGAATAAAAATAAGCCCGTATTATGATTCTATGATTGCTAAGATAATTGTACACGGTAAAGACAGAAAAGAAGCTATAAGAAAGATGGATAGCGCTCTTGGAGAGCTAGTAATAACTGGTATAAAAACGAATGCCCATTTCCAGCATAAAATAGTAACACATAGGAATTTTAGAAAGGGCAATATAACTATAAGATTTATAGACGAAATGTAGGTGAAATATGAATTTAAAGGAATTGTTTAAAAAAACAAAGACAAGGAATACAGCTGGAGACGAGAATGTTAAACCGGAAGTCCCTAATGGACTTTTTGTTAAATGTGAAAAATGTGGCTCTACAATATCTAAAGAAGACTTGGAAGACGATTTGTCAGTATGCCCTAAGTGTAATTTTCATATGCCCATTTCGGCAAAAAAAAGAATTGAAATAATAACAGATAAAAATAGTTTTTTAGAGTGGGAATTTCAGATTGAGACAAAAAATGTATTAGATAGTTCTGGATACGATGAAAAACTAGAAATGATGAGAAAGAAAACTGATCTTTACGAAGCTGTAATATCGGGAAGCGCTGATATTGATGACAGAAAAGTAGCTATAGTAGTTATGGATTCAAGATTTATGATGGCCAGTATGGGATATTATGTGGGCGAACAGATTACAAGAACGATTGAAAAAGCAACTGAAGAAAGACTGCCCGTAGTAATATTTACAGCATCTGGCGGCGCTAGAATGCAAGAGGGAATAGTTTCTCTAATGCAGATGGCAAAGACATCAGCTGCGCTTAAAAGGCATCACGATAAAGGTTTATTGTACATAACGGTACTAACTCACCCTACTACTGGAGGAGTTACAGCAAGTTTTGCTAGTTTAGGGGATATAATATTATCAGAGCCTGGAGCTTTAATAGGGTTTGCAGGTCAAAGAGTAATAGAAAGTACTATAAAACAGAAACTGCCAGAAGGATTTCAAAGTGCAGAATTTCAATTAAGAAATGGATTTGTAGACAGCATAGTTGAGCGAAAAGAACTGAGAGATGAAATAGGAAAAATATTAGGCTTACATGTGAGAGCTAAGCCTAATAAGATATATTCAAAGATACATAGAGACAAAGCGGTTAATAAAAAAATTAAACAAAAAAACACACCGTGGGAAATAGTTAATTTAGCAAGAGATAAGAATAAACCAGTAGCAACAGAATACATAAGCAAGATATTTGATGATTTTATTGAATTTCATGGTGACAGATACTTTGGAGATGATTCAGCCATAGTGGGAGGAATTGCTAAATTTAAAGGTAAACCTGTTACTGTAATTGGTCAGGCTAAAGGAATAGATACAGCCACAAATGTTTACAGAAACTTTGGAATGCCATCTCCACATGGATATAGAAAAAGTTTAAGACTTATGAAACAGGCCGAAAAATTTGGAAGACCGATAATATGCTTTGTAGATACGCCTGGAGCTTACTGCGGTATTACAGCAGAAGAAGGCGGACAAGGAGAAGCAATAGCTAGAAATCTCTTTGAGATGTCAGGACTAACTGTACCGATTTTAACAATAATAATCGGTGAAGCGGGAAGCGGCGGAGCCCTTGCTATGGCAGTATCAAATGAAGTATGGATGATGGAAAACTCTATGTATGCAATACTATCACCAGAAGGATATGCGAGCATATTATGGAAGGATGGAAGTAGAGCATCGGAAGCTGCAGAAGAAATGAGATTAACTCCTAAAGACCTTATGGAACTAGGCATAATTGACGACGTTATTAAGGAGCCATCTAACTATAAAAGAGAAAAGATAAAAGTAGTTGCCAAGGTAATGGAGAAAAAACTACTCGGATTTTTAATGGATTACGAAAGCTATAGTAGAGATGAAATTAGAAAAGACAGATATGAACGTTTTTCCAACATGTAAGCTTTGATTTTTTTAGAATCATAGAGTATAATAGGTTTGGAATTAATGAAAGGTGTATTATGGATGCTCAAAAAACTATAAATGAAGTGCTTGTAACACTTTTTAACGAAATATGGCAGCTTGAAAGAGCTGCTATTATTACTGAAGAATTTAGAGATATCAGTAATAACGATATGCATGTTATCGAAGCTATAAATTTAGGTGAAGGCAATAGTATGACTAAAATCGCTAAGAAGCTTAGTATTACTGTGGGATCACTAACGATAGCTATGAATAACCTGGTATTAAAAGGATATGTAACTAGAGAAAGAAGCGAAAAAGACAGAAGGGTAGTAAACGTAAAGCTGACAGAAAAGGGTGAAAACGCTTATTATCATCATGAGAATTATCATAAGCAGATGGTTGAAGCTGTAATAGATTATTTAGATGAAGATGAAACTGAAGTGCTTATAGGATCCTTAAAAAAACTGATGTATTTTTTTAGAAATTACAAAGAGAAATAAAGAATAAAGCTATACCTTTTAAGCTGAATGATATGACCACTGTCAAGTAGACAGGGTAAATATATAAAATAAATATGTTTTACCACGTCAACTTGGTGTGGTTGTTTTTTTATACAAAGATTAAATGTTTATTGTAATGAGCGTTGCTTAAATATTGCGAAGGTATTTACCTTATGGTAAAATGAATTATAAACTATTTCCGATTTGTGAGGTGATTATATGCTAAGAGGCAATAATATATGCAAAGTATATGGCAAACAAAATGTTCTAAACAATATTGACATTAAATTAAATAAAGGAGAAATAGTGGCTCTAATTGGTATTAATGGAAGTGGTAAAACTACTCTTTTAGATATTTTGGCATTGGCACAAAGAAGTGATAGTGGGAATATATACATAGATGATGAACTGGCTTCTGATGATAATAAAGACAAGATGAGAAAGAAAATAGCATACGTTCCACAGGACGTGGCATTGTTTGAAGAGCTTTCAGTTAAAGAAAATCTCCTCTGCTGGTCTAAGCTTTCAAAGGAAGAAACTTTAAAAAGAATAGAAGAATTAGAACCATATTTTAACTTACAAGAGATGTATTCTAAGAAGATAACTAAATTGTCTGGTGGAATGAAAAGAAGAATAAATTTTGCCGTGGCGCTTCTCGGTGAATATGATTATATGATATTAGACGAACCACTAGCAGGAGTTGACCAAGAAAACACTGACAGGATGGTGGGGTTTTTGAAAAATGAAAGAGATAAGGGAAAAGGAATATTAATTACAGGTCATGAAAGACTGCTTATAACTACTTATGCAGACAGAATAATTAATTTAGATTAATCAAGGAGTCACTATGGGTCTTTCGAACTTAATAAAACTTGATATTAAGAGACTTTTTTCGAGTAAAGGTGTTGTACTTTTATGTGTATTGTCACCTTTATTAGTATTGTTAATCTTTTTTTCAGTAGTTTATCCAAGTTTTATAATAACTGGAACAGAGATGACCCCTTTTGGAATAGTAAACGATGAAGACTCAGAGGCAGTGCAAAGATATGTCGATGCTATATGTGGCAGTGAAGCTTTAATTAATGTTGCAACACCTTATCCTGTAGAAAGTCTAGAAATAGGCCGTCAAATGGTTGATGATAATAAGATAGCCATTCTGGTTCATATACCCGAGGATTTTTTTGTTAAGATGAAAGCATGCGAAGATGTTGATATTAATATGATAGGGAGTAAATCCCATAGTTTTGATGTAGATATGGTGGGAGTAGCTTTAGAAACTTCACTGAGCACTGTAGGAAAAAGCCAAAATATTTTAGAATATGTAAGAAAAGATGCAATAGAAAAAGGAATACCTGAATATAAAGCGAATGAATTTGTTTTAGATTTTACCTATTTTAGTTTAACGCAGCAGATGAACAGAAGAGCAGTAATTGGTATGGAAGGACCGCTGTCTAAGACAGGAGAATTCTTCCCCTTCGAATATTACATAGGCGTAGTGTTTGCTCTATTTGCAATGCTTGGAATGCTGCCTATTATTCAAATTACTGCTAAAGATAAATCCGGAGCACTAATTAAGAGAGGCCTTTTTATTGGACATTCTCCCATGAACTTTTATATAAGCAGGCTTATATCGGGAGTTTTAATGATAACGCTTATTCTATTCATGCTGCTACCGACAAAGCTACTTGTAGGAGAGCTTGGATATGTATTTGGCGTGGCATCTTCTGCAAACATTTTTATAATTCTTTTAGGTGCATTTACTATAGCTTTATGCATAGCCTCTATGGCGATAATGATAGGATCAATATTCTCCAATGTGGAGGCGTCTCTTTGGATGGGGTTTTATGTGATAATGATTGTGGTAGCCTTTAGCGGAATATTCTTTAACAATTTAGAAAACTTAGCTGTTTTAAAAAGCATAGGCGAGTATATGCCACTTAGATTATCAATCGGAATAATAACCAACATATTGTTTGATTTTAGCACAGAACAGTATTTATACGACATAGGTAAAATAGTCATATTAACGGTAGTATTTGTAATAATTGGTAGACATAACTACTTAAAAAGGAGTGCTTAATCATGAGATGGCAAAGACTTTATAAAGCGGAGCTTCTAGTCTCATTAAAGGATGTAAGCTCTATAATAATTATTATAATAGCAATAATAGGCTCTCTTATAATAGGTAGTTATCAAAGCACTGAAGCTGAAAGAAATCTTAGTGTGGCGATTGTAAACTTAGATAAAGGCGCGTTAGGTCAGAAGCTGACTGAAAACCTGGAAAATGAAGAAGGCATTAATACCATACTAGTTGATTTAGAACAAGCAAAGAAACTACTTAGAAAAGACGACGTAGAAACCGTAGCTATAATCGATGAGAACTTTACAGACGAAATAGAAAAAGGTAATTATGAAGATGTAGTAACCATAATTAATTCTTCGTCATCTAAGTATCATGCGACAGTAATTGAACCACTTATAAATAACATTACCGTAATTTGGATGCAAAAGAGACTTTTAGTGTCAACAAAAGAGTTTTACGGCGAATACGGTCTTGAATTTTATAATGAGGTTGAATATCTTGAAAAATGTGAAAATATCAGAAAAAATGGATCCAATATCAAACTAAATAAGATGTTAGTAGAAGATACTAAAGGGACATCAAAACTTTCTAGCTGGATAGACTTGTCTAGCGCATGGTATGCTGTTTTTGTTCTTTTCTATTTCATAATCAGCGGAACCTGGATGCTTGAAATATCTAAACGTAATTTAAGGTCAAGAGCAGAAAGAGAAGGGATGAGCCAGGCTAAGATGTATATAGCAATAAGCCTTGCTAAACTTACTTTGGTTTTCTCGGGTTATTTAATAGTACTGATAGTATCCATTGGAACTGAGGAATCATTTGTTCATCTAATAAATAATTTGATAGGAATGCTAATATATCTTGTGGGCATATTAGGTTTTTCTTTAACGGTTACAGTATTTGCCAGTGGACTAACCTCACTCATGCTGCTAGCACCACTTCTTACTTTTTTAACCGGAACTTTATCGGGTTTAATACTTAATTTGCCAAGTTGGGCATATATGTTTGAAGTGATATCTAGGATACTACCAGGAAGATGGTACCACAGCGCCCTTCTAGATAGCCCGAATTACTTGATTGGAATAGCTTGCTCTTTACTATGGTGCCTTTTGGGGTATATACTAAGTAGGTGCAAAAGTGTTGACAAAAAAGGCTATAAAGCTTAACATTAACAAATATAACGAGGAGGTGCAAAATGCACAATTGTAGAAAAATAACTAATGATATGTACTGGGTTGGAGGTAATGATAGAAAGATTAAACAGTTTGAAGGATCTATACCACTAACTAATGGTATTTCATATAACTCATATTTTGTCGATGACAAAAAAACGGTTCTATTAGACACTGTGGATACAGCAGTAGCACAAATCATGTTTGATAATTTGGAGCATCTACTTAAAGGTAGAAAGCTTGACTACGTAATAATAAATCATCTAGAACCTGATCACAGTGCATCGCTAGCTGATTTACTCAGAAAATATCCTGAAGTTAAGATGATAGGTAGTGATAAAATAAAAGCTATGGCTAAGCAGTTTATAAGCTTTGACATAGAAGATAGATTCAAACAAATTGAAGAAGGTGAAATCTTAAATACAGGTAGGCATGATTTTACTTTTGTTAAAGCACCTATGGTGCATTGGCCAGAAGTTATGGTTACATATGACAAAACAGACCAAATAGTATATTCTGCAGATGCATTTGGTACATTCGATGCTCTTAGCGGTAATATGTTTGCAGATGAATATGATTTTGATAAAGAATGGTTACCTAAAGCTAGACTGTATTATTCTAATATAGTAGGTAAATATGGAATGTTTACTGAAATACTATTAAATAAACTGGAAGAAATACAGCCACTTATGATTTGTCCACTTCATGGGCCAATAATTAGAAAAGATATTGATAAATACATAGAGGTTTATCATAAATGGGCGACCTATACTCCAGAAGTTGAGGGAGTACTTGTGATATATGCTTCAGTGTATGGAAACACCAAGGATGCTGCGGAAATAGTAGCAGGAAAATTGGCAGATCTTTGTGTTAATGATATGAAAGTATATGATGTGTCTGAAACGGATCAAAGCATTATTTTGTCGGATGCTTTTAAATATAGCCATATCCTAGTAGCATCAGTTACACATAACGGTGACATATTTGTAAAAATGGAAAGTGCTCTTTTAGATATAAAAGCTCATAATCTTAGCAACAGAAAAATTGCTATAATTGAAAATGGATCATGGGGACCAACTAGCGGAGACCTTATAAGAGCAATGTTTGAAGAGTTACCTGGCATGACCTTTATTGATGAAAAGATTACGATAAGATCTTCAGTAAAAGAAAATCAATTAGATGCGCTACATAGATTGGCAGAAGCTATCTCCAAATCTGTTAAAGGTACTAATGAGCAGACTTGCCAGAAAACAGAAGAGGAAAAACCAAAAGAAAAGCACGTTTGCACAGTATGCGGATATGTTTTTGAGGAAGAAAAATACGGCAAATGGGAAGATCTCCCGGATGATTTCATATGCCCTATATGCAAAGTAGGCAAGGAAAAATTTGTCGTTAAGTAGATAAACAATAATTTTGACATGATAATTAAAGTGTTATAGCAAAACAGCTATTTACCAATTATTTCAAAATGGTTTTTTTCAAATTTAAGAATATTATCATCTCTAAGTTTTGATAATTCATTGGACATAGCGCTTCTGTCAACAGACAGATAGTCGGCTAACTCTTGCCTGTTAAATGGTATAGTAAAAGTATCGCTACCTTTTGTTTTAGACATAGTCATAAGGTATGACATTAACTTGTCTTTGGTAGTCCTTTTAGCCATATGACTTATTTTACTTGTTAAATAGATATTTTTACAAGCGATAAGTTCCATTAGATTGTTCATTAAAGCTATATGATAACCACAAGCATTGGAGCAGATTTTTGTAATGCTTGCAATTGGTATGAACATGATCGTGCAGTCGCTTGTAGCTATAGCATCAACGGCTACTTTTAATTTAGAGGCGGCAAAAGATTCTGCAAAATGATCAGATGGACTTAATTTAGAGAGTACATTCTGGTTACCCCAGAAATCAATCTTAGAAATTACGACATTTCCTTTTAATATAAAACATATAGAACCAGTAAAGTCACCTTCACGCAATATGTATTCATTTTTTTTGTAGTTTTTAGTTTTAGAATCTAAACAAGTTAACATAGAAGAGATGTTATTCTCATCGATGTCTTTAAAGATTTTAGATTTACTTAGTACTTTTAGATATTTCATAGTCACCTCATTTTGTTGTAATTACAACGTACTTTTAATTGTGAATAAAATATAATACATATTAATTAATATGTCAAGGAGGAAATAGCATGAATTGGAAAGATAAAATTGAAGAATTTGAAGTTGTTGATGTACGAAAATCAAAGAAAGTTTTTTTACAAGGATTTTTGAACAAAGCAAAAGCCCTTGAGGTTGGTCAAGGCATATGCGTTGTGCAAATCTTTGAACCTAAACCTTTATATAAATCTATGGAGAAAATGGGCTATGAGCACTTTTGCGAAAAAATATCAGCCAAAGAATATCGCACATATTTCTACAAGAAAAATAACGATTCTCATGACGAAATTCACGAGATGCCGCTTAAGCCCACAGCTCTATTAAATTATAAAAACATAGATGATGACTTAATAAGCGTAGGTGTTGATTTTTGGCAGCTCATATGGGATAAAGAAGAATCTGCCATTGATTTAAGAATAAAGCTAATGCTTTCTCTTTCTAATGCAATTGGAGCAGGTAGATATAGGCAGGCTTCAAGAGAGTTAATTAAAACTTATTCATTAGGAACTAAAGTAGCGGAGCTAGACGAACTTTTTGCACTATTTGTATGGAACCAGGGATTTGGAAATTTCTCATCTGAGATTATGCCATCAGCACCGTTTAAAATATATCAGTTGATTAAAAACAAAGAAAAAGAGGGGCTCGGCAGAGAAGAAGTTGTAAAAGAACTTTTAGAAAAATTTGGCGAAAACAACCCCGATGTAAAAAATTAAGAGGTAGATATGAGAAGAGTAGATAGAGAGATGCCAAAGGAATTTGCGTTAGAGGTTCTAGATAAGTGTGAATTTGCCATTATTTCTATGGTAGATAAAGATAAACCTTATTGCGTACCGATATCAATAGCAAGAAATGAAAATGTAATATATTTTCACAGCGCTAAAAATGGAAGAAAAGTACAAATTCTCAAAGTAAATCCCAAGGTTTGTGTGTCAGCCGTGGGAGATACTAAGAGAGCTAAAGATAAATTTACTACTGAATACGAATCAGCAATAATAGAGGGACTCGCATCTGAAGTAACAGATGATGAAGAAAAAATACTTGTGCTTAGATTAATATCAGAAAGACATACACCAGAAAATATGATTAACTTTAAAGAGGCTATATCAAAAAGTCTTTTTAGAACGGCCGTTTGGAAGATAGAGATGGAAACAATTTCCGGTAAAAGAAAAAAATATGATAGTGAAGACAAAGAAATGAAATATGGACGAATGGAGTAAGTGACTTCTATTTCATGGAAAGGAGGCAATATTTATGGATGAGCTTTATAAAATGATATTTAAAAGAAAATCAGTCAGAAAATATTCAGATGATTTAAAAATCTCTGATACAGAGCTTGAAGATATAAATAAGAAGATAAAGGAATTAGTTCCTTTGGTCGATTCAATAAAAGTAAAATGCGTTATTGCGCCAAGAGAAGAAACCACTTCAAAACGTGGTGAATACTGCTTGCTAATTTACAGCGAAGAAAAAGACAACTATTTACTTAATGTAGGGTATATGTTTGAGCAATTAGATCTGTATCTGGCATCTAAGAATATAGGCGTTTGTTGGTATGGCTTGGGAAAGGTAAAAGCTGATTACAAGGAAAAACTAAAATATGTAATAATGCTTACATTAGGAAAAGTAACTGATGATGATTTCAGAAAAGACTACACAGAAGCTAAAAGAAACGACACTCATGATGCGTGGACAGGAGAACACATTGACGATATAGCTGAGATGGCTAAATATGCTCCTAGTGCGTGTAATAGCCAGCCATGGAAGGTAATATGCGAAAAAGACACTTTGAAGGTGTACCGCTCAAACAAGAGCAAATCACTTATACCCAAAAGATTCCTTTCTTACTATAATTACATAGACATTGGAATTTATCTGTATTTTTTGGAGCTAGTTATGAGTCATAACAAGATAGAATTCAAAAGGATGCTTGTGGCAAATGCAGAAGATTCTGATATGCTACCAGTTGCAACATACGAATTAAAGTAGCTAATCCCAGCTGCTTTTTTTAATGATTGTAAAAGGTGTCAAGATTAACATAATTAAAGAAATCATCATCATGGCTTGCATGATGCCAAAGGTGCCTGCAACGTAACCGATGATAGGCGCCATAACTATAGTGAATAGTGACTTTAACTGAGAAGAAAAACTGAGTATGGTGGCTCTTTCATATTTTTCCATATTATAATCTATAATATCAACGTATATGGGTTTTCTTAGATTGAGTAGTAGATACATAAGAACGAATAATACCAGTACCAATATGACCTGATTGATTAAAATTGATAGAAGTAGAAAAATTATTGAAAGACTTAAATACAAGGAGTTAAGCCACCAGTATCCGGTTTTAAAGCATCTTAATCTGAAAGAATTTCTAGAAGCTAAAGCGCTTAATATGTGTATCAGAAAATATGATATGCCAAGTATTATCTTAAGGTTGTTTTCTGATGATATGCTACTGATTACGAGTATGCCTGAGCCAATAATTATAAACTCAAATATGGGTTGTATGAAATCTTTTGTGCAGGATATCATAGATTCAAACACGCCGTTAGAATAGAGAAGCGTTCTAAGTCTTTTTTTAGCCTTGAGATTAGTTATTGATCTTTTAACCATCGATGATACTGAACGGATTCCAGTGTTACAAATATCCGATTTATCAAGGTAATTAGGATAAGTAGCAATTAGAATAAAATCAATAATATATGGAACTATTGAAACTAAAAAAATATATGATGACTTAGGTAAATATATGATTATGAAGATACCAAGTATTGCGCTGATAGCGCTACCTAGCTGTGAAAAAGATCTAGTTCGTCCGTATATATATGTCTTATGATTTTCCCAATTCATTTTTTCTATATATGTATATATCATGGCCTTATGCGTACCTGATCTGAAGGCTTCACCAAGACCAAAAAAGCCCATCGCAACTGCAGCCAATAGGAAACTAGTGCTTAAGGAGAAAAAAATGAACGAAATAATATAAAATAAAAAGCAGGTGCAAAGTTCTTTTTTTCTGCCGAAGTAATCCGCAATTACTCCTGATGGTACTTCAAATACGTTGACCATTATTTCCTTTATTGATATAAGAATTCCGACTTCAAGCAAGCTTATGCCATTACCCATTAAGTACACTAAAAGATAAGGTTCAAAAAACGTTAAGTTCTTTAAAAACCCATATGCTGAAAACTTTTTAATTTGAGTATCTTTAATTATTGCTGATTTCGTTTGTATGTTCATAAGTTGATGATACTCAATGCCTATTGCAATGTCAACTGTTGACATTTTTAATATATTTAAATATACTCTGACTTGAGGTGCGATATGAAATACGATGTGATAATAATTGGAGCAGGAGCTGCAGGGCTTTTTCTGGCATCTAAATTAAAAGTTAATAACGGCTTAATAATAGATGGAAATAGCTCCCCAGGTGAGAAACTCCTTATCACAGGGCAGGGCAGCTGTAATATAACAAATGGATGCGATATAAAAGAATTTCCCAAAAAATATGGAGAAAATGGAAGAAAAATAAGACGTCTCTTGTATAAATACAGCAACGTTAAGTTAATGGAGCATATGGAACACTTGGGAGTTCCTCTCTTTCAAAGAGAAGATGGTAAGGTATTTCCCAAATCCCTAAAAGCTTCGGATGTTTTAGATGCACTTTTAGATACTGCAAAAAATAATGGGTTCAAAATTAATTTAAATGAAAAGGTAATAAATATAGAAGACGATAACTCGGTGGTAACTGAAAAGAAGAAGTACAAATTTAATAAATTAGTAATAGCTACAGGAGGAAAGTCTTATCCTGATACTGGAAGCGATGGGTCAATGCTTGATATACTCAAAAACAAAGGCATTGAAGTTTTAGAATTAAAGCCAGGCCTAACACCTATATTTGTAGAAAATTATCCATACAAAATAGCATCTGGTGTTTCGTTTAAAGACATTGAAATAAATATAGATGAACACAAAACAAAAGGAGATGTGCTTTTGACACATAGAGGGTTTTCAGGTCCTGGAATACTCAGAATATCAGAGTTTGCAATGCCAGGTAAAAAACTCACGTTATCTTTTGTTAAAGATATCAAATATCCTAAAACTGAGGGAGTATCTAAAAGCGTATTAAACTACTTAACAGATTATCTCGATCTCCCTAAGAATTTTATAAAGGGGACACTATTAAAAGTGGGGATAAATGAGGATGATAAAATGTCTTCAGTAGCCCTAGGCAATATTAAAGCTACGATAGATGAACTAAAAAATATGGAGTTTTCTGTAAGTGGAACAGGTGGATTTGCCCAGGCAATGGTAACTGCAGGAGGAATATCCTTAGAAGAACTAGACTTATCTACTTTTGAAATGAAAAAAAGAAAGAATGTATATGCTATTGGAGAGGTTACTGATATAAGCGGCGACACAGGAGGATTCAACTTGCAATACGCATATTCAAGTGCTATGGCAGTTGCTCATACTATTCATTCAATTGATGTTAATAGCGTTTTCCCGCGTTAAATACAATTACCCATGAAATAATAACCAATACTATAGACATAATCGTCTTAAAAATTATTTTTTTATCTTTAGTCTTTTTATAAAGTCTATAGTTTAAAACAATTGTTTGTATAGTAATCACTGGAACAAAAACATAATATATGATTAAAAGAATAAGAATTTCATGATCTGTAATAAAAAAATAAGCTCCTAGAGCCATTAAAAAAAGAATTAAAATATCCAAAGAAAACAATAAAGGATTTTCACTAAATTTAAATGGAGAAGGAACGACTTTCTCTTTTCTATGAGTTAAAAAATTATTATATATAGTATAAAATAAAACACATATCAGAAATAATATATAAATATATGTAGACATTTGTTGTCTCCCTTCAAATAAAAATGTAGATAAAGCTATTATAGCGAATACAGACTCGACTTGCAATACTCCTATTAATTTGGGTTCACTTTATAGCATTGACAAGCATTAGTCCTTTTGGTATAATTTGAGCGTTGTAAAAAAGGAGAATATAATGACTAGAATAAAAACAATTTCAACAAGAAATTTAGCTAAATCAGCAATAAAGGGTGGCTGCGGAGAATGTCAAACATCTTGCCAGTCAGCTAGTAAGACTTCTTGCAGCGTAGCAAATCAGCACTGCGAGCAGAGCATAAAAAAATAATGAAAAGAGATGCTGCCTGTTTCGAGGTAGTATTTTTTATTAAGGAGTAACATGATACATCAATACAAAATGAACGGATACAATATTGTAATGGATGGTAACAGTGGGGCAGTTCACGCAGTCGATCCTGTTGCATACGATATAATATCAATGTATGAAAACAAGAAAAAGAATGAAATAATTAGCATCATCCTTGCTAGATATGAAGGTGTAACTAAGGAAGATGTGATAGAGACTATCGAAGAGGTTGAGGAGTTAGTGAGGGAGCAGCTGCTATTTTCAGTAGATCCTTTTGAAGAAGTGGCGATGGAGTTTAAGAGCAAACAATCCGTGCTAAAAGCACTGTGCCTTCATGTAGCGCATGCATGCAACATGGACTGCAAATACTG
>JAAYHV010000105.1 GCA_012744355.1 Clostridiales bacterium | reverse complement strand
TTGAATGTAAACTGATTGATTATGCAAACCAATATGACGTTGCACCTGATAGATTTGCAGGAGAAAAGAGCGACATTGAGTTTGAAGACGATCATCCATTCATAGTAAGAGACCCTAGCAAGTGTATTCTTTGCGGACTTTGTGTAAGAGTATGTGACGAAGTTGTTGGAGTAGGCGCATTAGGTCTTGTAAACAGAGGTTTTGAAACAACAGTTAAGCCTAATATGGAAAAACCTTTAGTAGAGTCCGGTTGTATCTCTTGTGGACAGTGCGTAAGCGTATGCCCAACAGGTGCATTACAAGAAAGAACTACAATGATTAAAGAAACTCCAGTAGCAACAGAAGTTACAGATACTACTTGTGCATATTGTTCAGTAGGTTGTAGCCTCAAAGTTGAGAGCTGCGGAGATATGCTTATTAAGTCCAATCCTGACAAAGACGGCATCGTAAACAAAGGCCTTATCTGTGGTAACGGTAAATGGGGATTTGACTGCGCAGTCTTAGAGGATAAGTTGGAAGAACCTTTAGTTAAGGAAGATGGAAGATTCAGAGAAGCTGATTATCATGAAGCATTCGTCTTAGTTGCTAAAAAATGTCAGTCTATTGGTGCAAAATATGGCAAGGACGCTATAGCAGTATCAATTTCAGACAGATACACCAACGAAGAAGCTTATGCTATGAGAACAATGGCAGAAGCTATGGGCGCAAAGGTTCTTTGTATGAACAACAGAGAAAGCGGATTGAAAAAGGTTATAGGCCGTGACGCTTCTCCAAACACTATAGACGAATTACTTTCAACTAATGTTATTCTAAAAGTTGGATTCAAAGATGAAGACTCAAGAGTAATTGCATTAAAGCTAAGACAAGCAGAAGAAGCAGGCGCAAAGGTTATAAGCGTATGCAACTGTGATAACGACTTATCATTCCTTAAGGAAGTAGCTAAGGCTATTGTTGACAGTGGTAAGGCTAAAATGGTTGCGGGCTATGATGAATTTGTAGCATCATTGGCAAACGTTAAGGTTTCAGAAGAAGCTAAAGCAATAGCTGACACTTATATGGCTGCTAAAAAAGCTATGATAGTATACCAGCAGAACTTCTTGACTGTAGATGGTGCGACTTTAGTTGCTGACATAGCAATGCTTTCAGGTCACATCGGATCACCAAGAGATGGTATCCTTCAAGTTAAGGCTAAAAACAATTCTCAAGGTTTAGTAGACATGGGAATTACCGCAGGAGTGGAAGCTCTTGAGGGAGTTAAGGCTTTAGTAGTATTCGGTGAAAATGCTGATATAAACACTGATGAATTAGAATTCTTAGCAGTATGTGATACTCACGTGACTGAACTTGGATCAAAAGCAGATGTGGTTATTCCTGGAACAGGCTTCGCTTCTATCGATGGCACATTTACCAATACAGAAAGAAGACTACAGCTTGTTGAGGCAGCTATAGACGAAGAAATCTTGTTTAGCAACTGGGAAGTTGCAGTAGAAATCGCACATGTATTCGAAGTTGACCTTGACTGGGATGAAACAGATGAGATTTCTGACGAAATGGCTGATACTGTTGCTGCATACAAGTATGCACAAGTTGGCGAAGTATTGGGAGGAGTTTTAACTCCTACTGAAGACGCTAAGTTAGTTGTAGTAGGTGATGGCGAGCTAGTAGAAAAACTTGCTTGCACAGATAGCCTAATGCAGGTGATAGAACAGAGATTGCCAAAAGCAGCTAATCCAACAGCATAATTAAAGATGATTTACTCCCGAGTTTCATAGTAGAAGCTCGGGAGTTTTCTCATTGTGCTATAAAGACGAAGAATAAGAGATGTTGGATTTATAAACGACCGTGTATTTGTGTAAAAGAAACAGCAATATCAAAAAAAGTTGTAAAAAAACACAAAAAACTATTGACTTAAATTGGCAAAAGCAGTATCATAACTATATTATAAATGAAAAGAAAGGAAAGAATATTAATGTTACATATTATTTTACTCGGAGTCGTACTAGTCATTTGAAATAAAATAATTTATGAATTAATATTCTACCTGAATCCGAGTAGTAAACTTATATTTTGTTAAAACTAATCTTGTTTCTAATTTCTGGTGGAGACGAGATTTTTTTTATGATAAAAGAAAGGACCCTTAAGAAATGATAACTGAAGTCACAGACAAAGTCGTCGGCATGAAAAACCATAAAAAATATAGCAGAGGATATTTTTTGCCGCCAGTTGAATCCAACAAGTGGACTCAAAAGGACCACATCGATAAAGCACCTATATGGTGTAGCGTTGACC
>JAAYHV010000104.1 GCA_012744355.1 Clostridiales bacterium | reverse complement strand
GGCTTTTGTCGACCTATTATAAAGGTTGATAGTAATACCATGAGCCGTATACGGAAAACGTACGTACGGTTCTGTGAGAGCAAAAGAGGTAACGCAAATTACGTTACCTCTTAGCTACTCGATTTATTACAACATTGCTGGTTGCAAAACAAAATATCGTGCAAGTAAGATACTAGGACTGAAAAAGTCAGTAACCCCTTTCATTTATGAAGTTTGCATAGTATACTTATCTTATAGAAGGTAGCAAAGTCTACATGGAGGATGAAATAAAAATTAAGAAATTAGGAATTAAGTTCATTGTTTCATTAGTCGCATTAGGTGCGGCAATTGTTTTTACAGGTCAACCTAATCCCGTTTATGCAAGTGAAGATTCTGTGCTAGTTGATAAACTCGATAATGGTTCGATAATTGAACAATTTGGACCTGACACATTTGATATCTATGAGTATGGGGAAAAGTATACTCTAAATTTCAGTAATGATGGCACAGTCCAGGTTAACGGAATGTTTTATTCTCAAGAATCATTTACACTTGCACTAGAATCTCAAGAGAGCATTAATGAGAGTATAAGAAAACCATTAACATATTACTTAAATGCTTTTTCCCCAATTATTCCGGTTCGCTCGAATTTAAGCATTACGCCTTTTGCTAGTTGGAATAGCAATCCACAATCGTCCGGTTATCGTGCATTTAGTTCTTCGTTCGTCTATCGCCCATCATTTGGTGGACTATACGCATCCCTAGCTGCAGGATCACTTGCTCAGTTGGCTTCTTTCTTTGTCATTTCTACTGCGCAGGTAAAGGGATGGATTAGTGGTGTTCTATCTGCACTCGGTGTTTCGTCAGCCTGGGTTACTGGGCATGAAAAAGTGTGGACATCTACCCATACTAGTTGCGGTGCTGCAGCGCAAGATAAGTACCAACCAACAGTAAAGAGTAATGGTTATTATTATGATGCAAAGACACCTGGGGGATCACCAATCTATAGATATAGAACCTACTGGTTTACTGACCCATCAGGATATCCTGGATGCTAGGTAATGCTTAACAACTATTTTGTAAAATGTATAGGGGCTTATTATGAATTATTTAGAGAAAAATAGAAAGTCAGTTTTAAAAATATATTTTGGTATCTCAGCTATAGTAATACTTATTTTAAACATTTCTGATTATTTATATTTAAAGGATTACTATTTTACTTTAGGTGGTAAAATTACTCAGTTTACCTCACAAGAGATACTCTCAATGTGCTTGGAACGAACTCTTTTGATGGTTGTTTCGGTTATTCTGTTTTATTTAATCTGCGAGTTAGTACTTTACATACGTAGAAGAAAAGTATAGTGGATTTAGTATCATATGCTGTTACACAAATTTAAAGAGATAATTAATTTGACAGTGCGTATCACGTACTGTCTTTTTGGTTCGATGGGCATGTTACCAAGCCGATGGGTTGAAAGATACCCTACCACCTCACTAATGATTTCGGAAGGTAAGCTGTAAGCAAGGGCATTGTTGGCGACAACTTTGTCTGAAGGAAGCCG
>JAAYHV010000103.1 GCA_012744355.1 Clostridiales bacterium | reverse complement strand
TGGTTGTAGATGGAGAAGTCGCCACTGTTGGTTCGGCAAATTTCGACAGAAGAAGCTTTATCCTCAATTTTGAAGCAAATGCTTTTATATATAAAAAGGAATTTGCGGAGAAAATGGAGAATCAATTCAAAGAAGATTTTAAGCTATGTAGAGAACTTACACTGGAAGATTATCAAAAAAGGGGCGTTTGGCAATCTATTAAAGAATCCATATCGAGATTGTTTTCAGATGTTTTATAAGTAATATAGGAGGAAATTTGCAGAGGAGATTTAAAGCTATGCTAAGAGCATACGCTGGAAGATTATCAAAAGGGGTATAGTGCAATCTACTAAAGAATCCATATTGAGATTGTTTTTAGATGTTTTATAAGTATTACAGGAGGGAAATCATGAATAAAAAAGAGAGTAAAATGGGATATTATTTAAGAGTTTTTGGGGGAGCTTCTTTAGGAAAGTTGCAAAATAGAATTAATGTTGCTCATGAGAGATCAGGTAAAAATAGAGCCTTCATTTTATTTGATATGATGAACAGTTTAATTAGATATGGAGCAGGTTATAACGATTATGTTACCTTTGAATTTTGGGATTTAAGTCATAAACAAAGAGATACTTATTTAACTCGTTTAAGAAGCAAAAAACTTATAAGCCAGTTAAACAATCCTGATTATGCTTATATATTTGATAATAAGAATACATTTAATAAGGTCTTTAAAGATTATATAGGCAGAGAATTTATAGATCTAGAAGATACGAGTAAGGAAGATGTTATAGAATTTTTTAATAACAGAGATAAAATCTTCGGAAAAATGAAGGACCTTAGCTGTGGAATCGGTTGTGAATTAATAAAAACAGCAGATTACAAAGATGGCGAAGAGTTTTATAAATATATTACAGAAAAGGGTTATGCAACCATTGAAGATGTAATAGAAAACCATCCTGAGATTAACAAACTATATCCTTTTTCAGCTAACACAATAAGAACTATAACTATAGTTGATGCCAAAGGTGAAGCTCACTGCATATACATGGTATTTAAAATGGGAAACAACTTTAGAGTAGTTGATAATTTTGGATTACACGGACCAGTGGATATGGAGACTGGTGAATTTTTATTCCCAGCACATTCAGGAGATACTACTGCAGGTCAGCATTTTACCGAGCATCCTTATTCCCATATTCCATTAGTAGGATACAAAGTTCCTCTCATTAAAGAGGCAGTTGAATTTGCTAAAAAGGCAGCATTGGTTGTTCCTGAAATGAGATACATTGGTTGGGACATAGCGATAACTCCAAATGGACCTGCGATTATTGAAGGAAACAACTATAATGCCCATGATTTTTGGCAGCTTCCTGGTCAAACTCCTGGAGGTATAGGAATTCTTGCTGTTTTAGATGAATTAATTCCTGAATTTAAATATTAAAGTGAAAGGATGTAATGATGTATAGGATTAGATTCTTTATAGCACTTTGGGGAGCAAAGTTTTCTAAAATACTGCTGAAGATTACTAAAAACAACGGAACAAATTTCCCGGGTACAATTGCTATCAAGGTTTGTCCTGATTTTCTAAAATATATAAATAAGCCAAAAAAAATTGTATGCATAACTGGCACAAATGGTAAAACGACAGTAGCTAATCTGGCAATAGAAATGTTTGCACGTGATGATAAAAAAGTTTTAAATAACAGCATGGGTTCAAATACTATAACAGGTATTTCAACTAGCCTTATAAATGGTGTAAATATATTCGGAAGATGTAAGTATGAAAGAGGTATTTTAGAAATAGACGAAAGATCTGCCAAGCGAGTTTTTCCGCAAATTACAGCTGATTACTTACTTATAACCAACTTGTCAAGAGATTCTATTATGCGAAACGGCCACCCAGAATATATCGCCAAGATACTTACCGAGTATATACCAAGGTCAACTAAACTTATAATAAATGCTGACGATTTGATAGCATCAAATGTATCACCTGAAAATGAGAGAGTATATTACGGAATTGACAAAATGGATACGGATAAGACAGAATGCACTAACCTTATTAATGATCTTCAGATTTGTCCGAAATGTTATAGTAAGCTTAGCTATGATTACTTAAGATACCATCATATAGGGAAAACAGTATGCAAAAACTGCGGTTTTTCTTCCCCAAAAAGTGATTACTTGGGCGAAAATGTCAACTTGGTTGATATGACCATTGATATCAAAGAAGTAGGATGTAAGGGTAGACATAGATTACTAAATGACAGTGTTTATAACATATATAATGTAGTGTCGACTATAGCTTTGTTTAGAGAACTTGGATATTCACATGACAAGATAGAGAAACTTTTAGATAAAACCAGTATTTTGAGCAGTAGGTATAACGTAGAAGTTGTAGATGATAAAAAGTTATTTATGCAATTAACCAAGGACAAAAATGCCTTTGCTTGTAGTAGAGTATTTGATTATATAAGCAATTTACCAGGTGAGAAAGAGTTAATAATCATGATGTCTAGCCTAGGTGATGCTAAACATTGGTCTGAAAATACATGTTGGCTGTACGATTGTGACTTTGAATTATTAAATAAAGATAATATAAAGAACATTGTGGTTGTAGGGCCTAGATACAAGGACTACTATTTGAGGATTCTTTTTGCTGGTATTGATGGAGCAAAGGTAGTTAAAACGATGGACGAATTAGACGCTCCTGATTGCCTTAAACTTTTTGAAAATGACAATATATATATTCTTTATGGTACGGATTCTATAGTACTTGCTAATGGGGTTAAGGAGAAGATAAAAACTCGTATAAAGGGAGGGAAATAGCATGTATATAGAAGTGATGTTCCCTGAAGTGTGTAATTTATACGGAGATTTAGCTAATATTAGATTAATTAAGAAATCTTACCCTGAAACTGAGATTATAGAAACAAGCCTTAAAGATATACCATATTTTTTAGAAAATGTGCCGGACCTTATTTACATGGGATCGGTTACAGAAGATAATCAGGTGCTAGTAATAGAAACTTTAAAAAAATACAAGAAAAGAATCGAGACTTTGATTGAACAAGGTGTTTGCTTTTTAATCACAGGAAATGCTACGGAAGTATTTGGCGGTGAAATATCTGATATTGACGGAACTAAACTAGAAGGATTGGGAATAATAGGTATCTCGACTAAAAGGGACATGTTTAATAGATTTAATTCGTTGTATCTAGGCAAATTTAACAATATGGATATAGTGGGCTATAAAAGTCAGTTTACATATTCTTATTATAATAACGACCAAATCACATCACAATTGTTTGATACTATAAAGGGAATCGGACTAAATCCTGATGTGAAGGAAGAAGGCGTTAGACTTAACAATTTTTTCGCTACTTATTTGATAGGACCTTTGCTTATTTTAAATCCGTATTTTACTAAGTATTTACTAAAACAATTAGGAATTAACAATCCGAAATTATTACATGAAAAAGATATGATAGAAGCATATGAGATAAGAGTAAAAGAATACTCTAATCCGAAGATAGGGTTTTATTATTAGAAAGAGGTTAATTTGAAGAGATTTTTTAATTCAGGAATAGGGATTGTATTTATACTTTTACTTGTAAGTAATTTTATGCGTGGCGGATTAAGCGATCCTGCCACATATTTTTACCGTATATTAATACTTTTACCAGG
>JAAYHV010000102.1 GCA_012744355.1 Clostridiales bacterium | reverse complement strand
GCTCAGATGGATGTATGAAATTACGCGAGCATTGTAAAGAAAATGATATAGAGTATACTTTTACATCTTACTAATTGAAATTAAATTAAATATTTGGCTAGAAGTTTGCAGTGTCATATATATATATATATATATATTTCTAAAGGTAAATCTTACAAATTATTCAATAAAAAACTACGCTTTTATATAGATTAAATAGAAAAAGCGTAGTTTTATATTAGTTTAATAAACCTAAATTGCAATAGCAAGTTGAACTAGTCTTCGTTAAGATGTTTTCTTGACCTTATGTTGAATATATAAGATCAAGTTGTTTCTCGAACAGTTCTTCTGGGGTTCTATATCCAAGTATTTTTCGAGGTAGTGTATTGCACCAGTCTTCAATAAAAGCTATGGTTTCAGCACTGTGGTCTGAAATTGATTTACCTTTTGCTATAAACCTCCGTATAAGACCGTTGTGACGTTCATTGGTGCCTCGTTCGTGAGATGCATATGGATGTGCAAAATACACTTGAGTTTCCATTTCAGTTTCTAGTTTATGGAGTTCAGCGAACTCCAGACCATTGTCAGATGTTATTGTTTTGAACACTTGGTCAAACTCGGGGCCGAAGTATTCACGAAGCTCTAAAATCCCTTTGCTAACTGATGAAGACGTTTTGTCGGGTATCTTCAGGAAGATTGCATTTCTGGTTTGCCGTTCCACTATAGTAAGAATAACTTCGTCATCTTTGATTTTTTTGCCAATAACCGTGTCTATTTCCCAGTGGCCAAACTCTTCACGGTTATCAATGTGAGCAGGACGTTCTTCAATGCTTTGCCCGAGATGCTTTTTATGCTTTCTGACCCTAGACTTCTTGGAGCTACGCTTTAAAACCAGCGGGAGATCCATCATTTTAAAGGGTAGTAAGCCAAGGGCAACATATGAATAGAGAGTTTTAGTACAGACCATCTCTTCAGGTTTATAGAGCTTATGAAGGGTAGCATAGCCAACACAGGCATCTATAGACCATTTATCATTTAATAGCTTGCCAGTGACGAATGTTATGAAATCCTGGCATTCTAAGAGCTTAAAGGCGGTTTTAGAATGATTACGGTTCTTACAATAAATTGCCTGACCAGCATCGGCTAAATAAATTTGTACAGTTTGATTCTGCTTTTTCTGAACAACTGTACCCCTTCGTATTTCATTAAGAACAGTGTTAATTGGTCGATTAAGTTCTTTTGCTATACGGTAGGCAGAATGTCCATCCTTTAGCCTAATTTGGATGGTCATGCGTTCTTCAAAACTAAGATGTTTATACTTGCGTGATTCTGTGTTATTATTAGGAGTATCCATAGTGATCCTTCTTTCTAAGAGTTTTGTAGTAAAACCATCTTAACATAGAAGACATCACTGTGGATTCTTTATTTAGTTCAACTTCATTATACAATTAAGCGTATGTTAATATTGGTATAAGTATAGAAAAATATGCACTCCAAAAATAATTAATTAGACGACTAAAACGTTTTATTCCGAATTTGTTAGGATTAATTATTGTAGCAAAATCTTTCTCCACAGTACAATAATAACTAAATTCCTTAATCAAATTTTGATAATCATTTGCGTTATCATTGACTTGAACTTTTTCATCTAATATTATTTCCTGGAATATTCTTTTTAAGTCAGTTTCATCACCGATATTTTCTTTGAACTTTACTACTT
>JAAYHV010000101.1 GCA_012744355.1 Clostridiales bacterium | reverse complement strand
ATTTCGCAAATTCAGTCGCTTACTAGCAAGCTAAAGTTTTCGCTATCTCGTTATTCCCTTACAGTACCGAGAACTCTTGCAAGGTTGTCCTGTATGTTTGACGTCTTACCTATAATCTACAGGTGAATCATAGAAGACGCGCGGGCTGACTACGCAGCTAATGCGAAATTGTTATTATTTTTAGCGTTTATATTTAACGGCCACTTTTAACGTAGACTTGGCAACTACGGCTCGCTTATCCCACTTCAACACCCCTGTCGAAACCATTACATCCCCTCAAGGTGAAACAAGTGTTCTTACATATATTTTATCATTTGTTGGACTGTTGTCAAGGTCATTCCTAAAAGAACAAGGAAACTGCACAATACACTAACAATAGCGCCATAATAGTGTTGGTTGCTTTAGAATATTTAGAAAAAAACACCTTCATTGCAGAGCCAAAGGCTGACCAAGTTAGTGTGCATAAAAATCCTACAAAAGCTAGCATGAAGGCAAAGAGGCTTAATACTAACATGTCGTTAGGGTAATTAGGCATTATATAAACCTGCATAGAAACGATTCCATAAATCAGTGTTTTTATATTGGCGAACTGAAGAATAAAACCTTCGCGAAAGCCAAATTCTCTCTGATTTGAATCACTCACAGTGCCAGCCCTAAATATGTGCCAAGCAAGATACAGCATATATCCAGCACCTACAACTAAGAGATATGGCTGTACTTTAGGTATCAATGTTGATAAAGTACTGCAAAAAAAAGTTACAAGCATCATCAGTATTGTAAATCCAACTAAAATACCAAAATTAAAACTGAGTCCTTTTTTAAATCCCTGCCTGCTTCCGCTAGACATTGAGGCAATATTGTTTGGACCAGGCGTAATTCCAGTTATAATGATGTAAGCTATAAAATTAGCCCACGCCATATTATCTCATGTCCTTTTTAAATGCTCTATCCATTTTTCTGTCAGCATCTTTTTTGGCAATAGTATCTCTCTTATCGTAAAGCTTTTTACCTCTAGCTATGCCAAGATTTAGCTTAGCTCGTCCGTCCTCATTTATATACATAGACAAAGGTACGATTGTAAGGCCTTGCTGTTTTAACACATCTTCAATTTTATTTATTTCTTTTTTGTGTAGTAATAATTTTCTTGTTCTTAAAGGATCTACGTTATTAATATTGCCCTGTTCGTACGGGCTAATATGCATTCCGCAAATATATATCTCACCATTTTCAATTCTAGCATAACTCTCTTTGATGCTGACCTTACCGTTTCTTATTGATTTTATTTCAGTACCCGTAAGAACCATTCCAGCTTCATAAGTTTCTAAAATAAAATAATCAAACCTTGCCTTTTTATTATTTGCTACTTGTATTTTTTTACTTTTACCCATAATTAAACATCCTTATTAGTCTAAAGTTCCAATCTTATCGAAAGGATAAACTCTAAACACAGCTTTTCCTTCTATACTTTCCTCTTCTACATTACCAACTTCTTCATACCTGCTGTCTAGGCTAACGAGTCTGTTATCACCCATTACAAAATATTCAGCTTTTGGCACCAAATAGTTTATCAGCTCTCCGTCAGTAATCCCCTCATTTAAATATTCTTCCTCATACAATTTGCCATTTAATTGAACCTTACCGTTAGCTATGGTAATAACGTCACCAGGCAAACCCACTATCCTTTTTATAAGCCACTTATCTTTGCCTTTATCATCCTTAAGCTCACTCTTAAAGACGATGATATCACCTCTATCGGGTTCATCAAATTTATATGCCATCTTGTTTAAAAGTAGGTAGTGATTCTCATAAAGCGAAGGCTCCATTGAACTTTCCTTAACTATCGTCGGCTTAATAAATTGTAGCACTATTATAGCAATAACTAAAGCAATAATTGTATCCTTTAGCCATTCTTTGGCTGTGCTACCTTTCTTTTTTGTTTCCACTTCCACTATAACGACTTCCGGTGTATTATCTTCCATCAATATCATCCATTATCTGCTGAAATGTATCTGGAATTTCTGCGGATAATTCCTTTCCTTCTAAGTATTTCAAGCCCTCTAGGCATTTTTTAAACACCAATTTATAACTATGTAAAAGCTGAGTATTCAATTCAAAATCTTTTCTAAATTTAAAGTTTACTGATCTTTCGCCATATTTAACATCACCAATTACAGGATGACCTATGCTACTTAAATGCGCTCTTATTTGGTGAGTTCTTCCTGTAATTATATTTACCTCTACCAAAGTATATCCTCTGAGCTTTTTAATCGGCCTAACGACCGTTTCCATTAGTTTGCCTTCTTTATAGTTTTGATTATGAACAGTGATCATATTCTTTTCTTCATCTTTAGTCATCTTCGAAGAAAGAAACATTTCTTTGTCTATATTTCCTTTAACTATGGTTAGATAATACTTTTCAATATTATCTCTATTTCTCATCATCTCGTTTAGTTTTTTTACAGCCATAGCGTTTTTGGCAAACAAAACAAGACCTGTAGTATTTCTATCTAGTCTATTAACGGGAGCTGGAACAAAGGTTTTTTCTGTTCTTGGTTCGTATGCTCCTTTTTCTATTAAATAATCAATTACCTGGTTTGTAAGATGGTTTTTCTTTTCATTTTTGTCACCATGAATAAGAAGTCCAAGAGGTTTATCTACTACTATAATGTTATCATCTTCGTAGACAATTTTAAACTGCTTTTTAACCCTAACCCTATCTCTTACATATGTAAGTTGTTCAATTTCATAATCCGAAATATAAAGAGTAATAACATCACCTTTTTTAAGCATGTCATCAATTTTTTTTCTCTTTCCATTTACCTTTACGTCTTTTCTAATAATCTTAAATATATGACTAAGAGGCGCATTTTTCAGGTATTTTTTTAGAAATCTATCTAGCCTTTGGTCTTTTTCATTTTCACCAATTATAATTTCTTTCACATTAACACCTCCTTTAAATAATATGAGACTAATTTTATCACAACACCCATTAATTTACAACTCTTGTCGTGATTACAAAACATATTTTTCATTTGAAATATATTGATATATATGCTATTATATGAAATGATGAGGAGAAAAATTATGCGAATAATCAAAAACTTTTTTCACAATATTAACGACTTAATAGTAGTAGCAATAATCTTGGTCGCTGCAGCCATTCTTATATATTGGAGATTAGATATAATCTTAGACTATCCGGAGCAAGTTTTAGATAAGCAAAACACTTCTACAGTAGTTGATGATATCGATTCTACAGACGGAGCTGTAACACCGGAAAAAATTACTCCTACTGAAGAAGAACCAGAACAAGAAGAAGAAAAGCCTGACGTAGAAGAACCAGCGATCGCTGCAGGTTCTGTATTCAAAGACGGTAAACTTAAAAAAGATACCACTGTAGAAATTGAAGGCGGATCTGCTACTGTAGCTGCAAATTCACTAGTTGAAAGTAACTTCTTTGAAGACTATGAGCAGTATTCTGTTGCTGTAAAAAGTTTTGACAGAAAACCTGAAAATATTAGAGCAGGAACGTACAGCTTTAGAGAAGGTACTAGCTTAGAAAAGGTAATTAGTGCTATTACTTTCTAATTTATATCTTTGATTACTGGAGGTAAACAAAACAATGGAGAATCTGAATTTAACCATGCTAACCGATTTCTATGAAATCACAATGGCCAATGGTTATTTCCGAACAGAAATGAAAAACAAAGAAGCATGCTTTGACATGTTTTTTAGAAAAGT
Organism: Clostridiales bacterium; assembly: GCA_012744355.1. Lineage (GTDB taxonomy): Bacteria > Bacillota > Clostridia > Peptostreptococcales > Anaerovoracaceae > JAAYHV01. The sequence continues at coordinate 5,454 of JAAYHV010000101.1, read as the reverse complement.
ACCTGATGGCGGCGGCTTCGCTATCATGGCTGGGGTAGAACAATTAATTGACTACCTAAATAATCTACGTTTCACTGAAAAAGATGTGGAATATCTTAGAACCAAAGGTGTTTTTGATGAGGAGTTTCTACAATTCCTTTTAGATTTTGAATTCACTTGTGATGTATGGGCAGTTCCAGAGGGAACGCCAATATTCCCTCACGAACCACTTATCACTATTAAAGGGCCAGTAATACAAGCTCAGCTTGTAGAAACTATGGTTCTTCTAACAATAAATCACCAGAGCCTTATAGCTACTAAGGCTAACCGAATTGTTAGAGCTTCTCTAGGAAGACCTGTAATGGAGTTTGGAACAAGAAGAGCTCACGGTGCTTCTGCTGCGATATATGGTGCAAGAGCCGCATATATTGGTGGTTGCGCTGGAACTGCATGCGCTATAGCAGATAGAGACTATGGTATATCAGCGATGGGTACTATGGCACACAGCTGGGTTCAAGTGTTCCCAAATGAATATGATGCTTTTAAAGCCTATGCTGAAATTTATCCAGACAACGTAGTACTATTAGTAGATACCTACAATGTCCTAAAATCAGGAGTTCCAGAAGCAATTAAAGTATTCAAAGAAATGAAGCCTAAAAAGATGGGCATCAGAATAGATAGCGGTGATATCGCATACCTGACTAAAAAGGCCCGTAAAATGTTAGATGCTGCAGGATTAGAGGAATGCACCATTGTAATTTCAAATTCACTAGACGAGTACATAATTAGAGATGTAATAATGGAAGGTGCTAAGGTAGATTCCTTCGGTGTAGGTGAAAGACTAATCACTGCAAGATCCGAACCGGTGTTTGGCGGCGTGTATAAACTGTCTTCTTTAAATGAAGGCGGTAAAATGATTCCAAAGATTAAAATCTCCGAAAATGTAGAGAAAATAACTAATCCCGGTTTTAAAAAAGTTTATAGATTATATAACAAAACAAACAATAAGGTTCTAGCCGATGTAATAACTCTGTTTGATGAAACTATAGACGAAAATGAAAGCTATGAAATCTTCGATCCTAACGCAGTTTGGAAACGTAAAAGATTAACAAATTTTTACGTAAGAGACCTAAGAGTTCAGCTTTTTGACCATGGAAACTGTGTATACGAATCTCCTAATATTGAAGATATTCAGGATTACTGTAAATCAGAAGTTGATACCTTGTGGAGTGAAACATTAAGATTTGAAAATCCGCAACCATATTATGTGGATCTTTCCGAGAAGCTCTGGACTATAAAGCAAGACCTTATAAGCAACGTAATAAAATAGAAATGATTAAAGGGTTATCAAATGATAACCCTTTTTAAATACTCTCCAGTATATGAATCTTTGCACTTAACCACCTCTTCGGGAGTCCCTGTGGCCACAATGAGCCCGCCTCCGTCTCCACCGTCTGGTCCTAAGTCAATTATATGATCGGCTCTTTTAATGACATCTAAATTATGTTCGATTACAACTACAGTATTTCCAGCATCAACAAGCTTATCTAAAACGTGAAGTAGTTTATCAACATCTGCGAAATGAAGGCCCGTAGTAGGTTCATCCAATATATATAAAGTTTTGCCTGTGCTTCGTTTTGATAGCTCTGTGGCTAGTTTAATTCTCTGCGCTTCGCCACCACTTAGTTTAGTTGAAGGTTGACCAAGTTTAATGTATCCCAGTCCAACTTGATCTAAAGTTTCAAGGTGCCTCATTACTATCGGATGATTTTTAAAGAATACTAACGCTTCGCTTATGGTCATGTCTAGTACATCATAGATATTCTTACCTTTGTACTTTACTTCTAAGGTTTCCCTGTTATATCTTTTACCCTTGCAAACATCGCAAGGCACATAAACATCAGGCAAGAAATGCATTTCTATCTTAATTATGCCGTCTCCCCTACAAGCTTCACATCTTCCGCCCTTAACATTAAAACTAAATCGTCCCTTTCCAAACCCTCTAAGTTTGGCTTCGGGAAGTGATGCAAATAGATCTCTAATTGATGTAAACACACCAGTATAGGTCGCTGGGTTTGATCTTGGTGTTTTCCCTATCGGCGCCTGATTGATATCAATTACCTTATCTATATTTTCAATTCCAAGAATTTCCTTGTGCTTACCTGGCTTAGCTATGGTCTTGTTTGTAATAAAAGAAGCGCCTTTATATAGTATTTCATTTACTAGGCTACTTTTCCCGGATCCCGATACACCTGTAACACATACGAACTTTCCTAAAGGAAATTCTACATCAATTCCAATTAAGTTGTTTTCAGTAGCTCCTATTACTTTTATTGATTTGCCGTTGCCTTCTCTTCTTGATTTTGGTACTTCGATTTTCCTTTTGCCAGACAAATACTGCCCCGTTATAGATTTCTTATTCTTAATTATAGCTGCCGCTGTTCCCTGAGCAACAACTTCTCCTCCATTGACGCCTGCGCCAGGCCCTATATCTATTATGTGGTCAGCCGCCATCATGGTTTCTTCATCATGCTCAACTACGATTAATGTATTTCCTATATCAGCAAGCTCTCTAAGGGTTTCTAAAAGCTTTGCGTTATCCTTCTGGTGTAAACCAATACTAGGCTCATCTAGTATGTACAGAACCCCCATGAGTTTAGATCCTATCTGGGTAGCTAGCCTAATTCTCTGAGCTTCTCCTCCGCTAAGCGTCCCACTGCTTCTAGATAATGTGAGGTATTCTAACCCTACATTTAATAGAAACTCTAGCCTCTCATCTATTTCCTTGATAATTTCCTTGCCAATAATCTGCTCAGTAACAGTAAGCTTTATACCATTAAAGAAATGAGCCGCTTCTTTTATTGACATGTCCGTAATCTCAGAAATGTTCTTCCCGTTGACAGTAACTGCCAATACTTCTGGCCTTAGACGTTTGCCGCCACACTCAGGGCAAGGTTTAAGTTCCATAAGCTTTCCGATTTTTTCTTTAATGTAATCCGAATCCGATTCTCTGTACCTTCTTTCTAAGCTATTTAGAATGCCTTCAAAAGTATGATTCATTTTAGAAACTGCTCCGGTGCTTTTACTCGTATATGTATATTTAAGTTTGTTCTCCCCAGTTCCATAGAAAAGTTCATCTACAAATATCTCTGGAAGATCTTTGAATTTAATTTCTAAATTTGTATTGTTCTGCTTTGAAAGAGCATTTAGAACTTGTCTGTAATAACCCATAGCATCTAATTGACCAAATACATTGCCAAGAGCTCCATCTACTATGCTTAGATTTTCATCCTTTATTAGATTTTCAGGTATAATTTTCTGAGTGAACCCAAGTCCCATACATCTTTCACATGCCCCAAAAGGACTGTTAAATGAAAACATCCTAGGTTCAAGTTCCTCTAAACTCACTCCATGCTCAGGGCAAGAGAGTTTAGTGCTATATATTTTTTCAGTATTTTTTTCTTCACCTATCGTTACTACATTTAAGAGTCCTTCTCCATGCTCTATTGCAAGTTCCACAGATTCTGAAAGTCTGCTTTCTATATCTTCCTTGATTTTAAGCCTATCAACTACAATTTCTATATCGTGTTTAAAGGTTTTATCTAGTTTAATTTCATCTTCTTCTAAAAGGTATATATCACCATCAACTCTTACTCTTACAAATCCTTCTCTTTTTATCTTCGTAAGAACATGTGCATGCTCTCCTTTTCTTCCTCTGATAACAGGTGCTAATAACATTATCCTAGCGCCTTCATCTTCAGATAGTATATTATCTACTATCTGGTCTACGCTCTGACTCGTAATCTCTCTACCACAAATCGGGCAGTGGGCTGTTCCTACTCTAGCATAAAGAAGCCTGAGGTAATCATAGATTTCTGTTACTGTTCCTACAGTTGATCTAGGATTTTTACTAGTAGTCTTTTGGTCAATTGAAATCGCAGGAGACAAACCGTCAATGCTTTCTACATCTGGCTTATCCATTTGCCCTAAAAACTGCCTAGCATATGCAGACAGGCTTTCTACGTATCTTCTTTGGCCTTCAGCATATATTGTGTCAAATGCCAAAGATGATTTTCCTGAACCAGAAAGGCCTGTGAGCACTACAAACTTATCTCTAGGTATCTTTACATCTATATTTTTTAAATTGTTGGCTTTTGCACCTTTTATTACAATATCTTTTTCCAAGTTATATCCTCACTTTACATTCCATAATAATATCTCTAAGCTCAGCTGCTCTTTCGAATTGCCAATCATCTGCAGCTATTCTCATTTCTTTTTCCAGTTTCTTTATATATATTTTTAGTTCTTTATTAGTCATCTCTGAAGGATTTAATCCCTGACGCTCTTCAATTGGAAGCGTAGCTTCAATTATATCTCTAATAGGCTTTATTATACTTTTTGGAGTAATGCCGTTATCTTCATTAAACTTATTTTGAATAGCTCTTCTTCTCTCGGTTTCACTTATAGCTTTGTCCATAGCTTTGCTTATTTTATCGGCATACATAATAACGCGGCCCTTGTCACTTCTTGCCGCTCTACCAATTGTTTGAATTAAAGATGTTTCCGTTCTAAGAAAGCCCTCTCTATCTGCATCTAGTATTGCTACAAGCGAAACTTCTGGCAGATCAAGTCCTTCTCTTAGAAGGTTTATACCTACTAGTACGTCGAACTTTGCCATTCTAAGGTCTCTTAGTATCTCTATTCTCTTTAATGTGTCAATATCTGAATGAAGATACCTTACTCTGATGCCAGCACCTTCTAAATACTTAGTAAGCTCCTCTGACATTCTCTTTGTTAGGGTTGTTACTAGCACCCTCTCATTTTTATCTGTAGCCTTATTTATCTCGCCAATCAGGTCATCAATTTGACCTTCAGTTTTTCTAACCTCTATTATTGGATCTAGCAACCCCGTAGGCCTAATTATCTGCTCGGCAGAAATGCCTCCGGCTTTTTCTTTTTCGTAATCAGAAGGCGTAGCGCTTACATAAACCATCCGATTTATCAGCGATTCGAATTCTTCAAATTTTAATGGTCTGTTGTCTAAAGCAGACGGCAATCTAAATCCATAGTCAACTAGCGACTGCTTTCTAGATCTGTCTCCTGCATACATGGCTCTAAGCTGTGGTAACATTACATGGGATTCATCCATAATTATTAAGAAATCATCTGGAAAATAGTCGATTAATGTAAAAGGCCTAGTTCCTGGCTCAAGCAAATTAAGATGCCTTGAATAGTTTTCTATACCTTTGCACGTGCCAATTTCTGTTAGCATTTCCATATCATAGTTAGTCCTTTGCTCAATTCTCTGAGCTTCTAACAACTTACCTCTGTCTTGAAACCAAGCCAGCCTTTCTGACAGTTCTTCTCTAATTGTTCTATTAGCTATTTCTATGTTCTCTTTAGATGTTACGTAGTGAGATGCTGGGTATATGGCTATGTGATGCCTTATTCCTAAAATCTCTCCAGTAAGAGGAT
>JAAYHV010000100.1 GCA_012744355.1 Clostridiales bacterium | reverse complement strand
TTAGTTCTACCGCACCTATTACTTCTATAGTTCCATTGCCCGTTATAAGTGGTTTATACTCTAAAGCTTTTCCAAACAGCAAGCACACTATTTGATTGCCCTCTTTATCAGCAGCCACAAATTTCACATGTTTGTTATCATTCCCCATAAAATAATATTCTTTAATGCTCAATCCCTTAAGCTCAAATATGGGCACTTCGTTACCAGATCCTGTTGGCTCCATAAGATCTAGCATCTCGATTAAATAGGTGTCAGCGCCACTTATTTCTAATATTTTATCAGCTTTAACACCTTGATTTTGTAGGCCGGGGCTTTTCTTTATAAGTAATTCCATATCGGCATTTAAACTTAACCTTATATCACTTAAATTTTCTCTGTCTGCTAAGAATCCGCAAGCGGCTTTGTGTCCTCCGAATCTAGAAAACAGTTCATTGTTATTATTAATTAACTCATATAAATTAACGCCAGCAACTGATCTGCCTGTGCCTTTTATTCCGTTTTTATTATTAGTCACTACTATAGTAGGTTTTTGATATTTTTCTTTGAGTTTTCCCGCTACTATTCCAGTTATTCCCTCGTGGGCATCAAGAGCATCTACAACCAAGAAATTATCTTTTAAGTGCTTGTTTTCGACTATCTCAACACATTTTTCATACACTTCTTCTTGTATTCTTTTTCTTTCATTGTTATTATCTATTAAGATATCACAGTATTTTTCTATCTCATCATGAGTACTTGCCATTAAGAGCTTAACTCCAAGTGATGCGTCTCCAAGTCTGCCTGCCGCATTTATCTTTGGAACTATACCGTAAGAAATATCGCGTGAATTGATTTTGCTATTATTTATATTGCTCTTTTCCATCAATCTATTGAGACCTCTATTGCCTTCTCCAGATTTAATCAGTCTTATGCCATATTTTACTAACGTCCTATTCTCATCAGTCAAGCTTACCACATCGCCTATTGTTCCAATGGCAACTAAATCAAGGACTTCAGTTATGACATTTTTAGGTAGATTTAAACGTCTTTGTATACCTTGGGCCAGCTTATATGCAACGCCAACTCCTGCGAGCTCTTTAAAGGGATACTTGTCATTAGGTGCTTTAGGATTAATAACTATTCCATCAGCCATTTTATCTCCTATAGTATGATGATCTGTCACTATAACATCTAAGCCTATTTCTTTTGCATACTTCACTTCTTCAGTTGAAACAGATCCGCAGTCTACCGTTATTAGTAGGTCACCGCCTTCATTTTTGATCTTACTAACAGCAGTTTTGTTTAATCCATAGCCTTCATTCATTCTTGAAGGTATATAATAATCTAGGTTTTCTGTAAGTCCTCCTAGAACTTTTAATAGTAAAGCAGTGGAAGTTACTCCGTCTGTATCATAGTCTCCAAATATAACTATTTTCTTATTTTTATTTATCGAATCTAATATTAAATCCACCCCTGCTTCCATATTTATAAGCAAGAATGGATTATATGTTGCCTTTGGCTTGTTTGAAAAATATTCATTTAAGGCCTCTTCACTTGAAATTCCCCTATTATCGAGAATTTCAGTGAGCACCTTTGGTATTTTATACTCTACGTTTTCGCTCATCTTTTCCTTATCCTATCAATAGTATGACATAGGGTTTACAGTTGAACCGTTTACTCTCACTTCATAGTGTAAATGAGGCCCAGTAGATATCCCGGTATTGCCTGAATACGCAATTACTTGACCTTGATTGACCCAGTTACCTTTAGAAACTCCCAATGAACTTAAGTGAGCGTAAAGAGTCGAAAGTCCATTACCATGATCCACTATAACAGCATTACCATAACCATAATAATATTGAGATAATATTACTACTCCACTTTTCGCTGAATATATTGGGTTTCCTGATCCCACTCCGATATCTATTCCTGAATGGAATTTTGAATATCCAAGAACAGGATGGATTCTATTTCCGTAAGGAGAAGTTACCCATCTCGATGTGGTTGGCCACACCATTCCTTGAGTAGATGGATTAACTCCTCCACTATTTATTTTATCATTTAGCTGTTTTTGTGCTTCTTTTTGAAGTCTTTCAATTTCAGAATTTAAGCCTTGCGCATCTTTATTAAATTGATCAACTTGCGCTTCTAAGGTTTCCTTGCTTTCATCCAATTCTTCCTTTTTAGTTAATGCCGCTGACTTCTCAGTATCTAGCTTGGTTTTACTAGTTTCTAGTTCTTCTTTAATTCCTTGAATTTCATTGTAGTCTTCTTCTAATTGACCGAGCACTTCTTTATCAAATTTATATATGTGTTTTATCATTTCTACATTAGACATGAATTCAGTAATATCAGTCGAACTGAATATTATGTCTAAAAAACCTACAGTTCCATTTTTATACATAGCTCTGATTCTAGCATCTATTCCATCTTGCCTTTGTGAAAGCTCTATTTGCTTCTTTTCTAGTTCCTCGGTGGTATCGGTGATTTCCTTTTGGGTAATTTCGATTTCTCCGTTTATTTCTTTAATTTCACTAGTTTTCGTCTCAATATCTTCTACAATGCGTTCTAGCTCACTCTTAGCATCATCTTTTTTGTCATTAATCTGATTTAGTTCTTGTTGCTTATTAGTAATTTTAGTTGCATGGGAAGATTCAAAACTTAAAGTCACAGAAACCAACGCAAATACCATAACTAAAACTAATATTTTTTTCAACTTAAACATTTTACACCTCTACTTATCAAGAAATCTTCTCATTGAGATTACACTTCCGCACGAACCAATACCTACACCTAACGCCACGAATATTATAGCCAAATTAACAGCCAAATATTCGATAGGTACAATAGGTACAGATAAAATTCTAATTATATCAGCACCTATAATAGCCATAATGTTATCGTATATGATTGCAACTAGACCAGTTGATACTAGCGCTGCAATTAATCCTATAATTATACCTTCTATAAAGAAAGGTCCTCTCACAAACCAATTCGTAGCTCCAATATATTTCATTATCCTAATTTCTTTCGACCTTGCAAATACTGTTAATTTTATTGTATTTGACACAACAACTATAGAAACAAGCACCAAGAAAAGCATAATGACCAAACTAGCCATCTGAATAAAGTTTGTTGTCTTTGTCAGTTTCTCCACTGTTTCTTGGTAATATTTAACGTCTTCAACGCCTTCTACGTCAAGGGCTTCACTGGCAATTATTTTTGCAGTCTCAGCATCTTTAACATATACTATTAATGAATCTGGCAGAGGATTACCACCAAGATTATCAAGCAAATAGCCATTGTCTCCCCATCTACTCTTCATTATCTCAAGGGCGTCTTCCTTGCTTCGAAACTCAACCTTAGATACTCCCTCATCACTTTCATATTCTAGCCCAATTTTTTTGATACCATCTAAAGAATAATCCTCTTCAATGTATAGTTCTACCATATCAAAATCCTGCTTAACAACTTCAGCAAATAAATTTATATTTATAGTTGCAACAAAAAACACACCGAGTATTAACATCATTGCTGTTATGGCAAGTACTGAAGTAAATGTCATAGCTTTATTACGCTTTATCTGAACAAAGGCCTGTTTAATATTATATCCCATTCTTCTAAACATAAAGATCCTCCTCATCTGTATCGTCATCTGAGGATTCTTCGCATACGAGGTCATATAGACCACATTCATCTCTTACTATTCTACCGTCCTTTATGGCTATTACTCTTTTATTCATCACATCAACTATGTTCTTTGCATGAGTAACCATGACCACAGTTGTGCCTCTCCTGTTGATCTTATTTAATAAATCCATAATCTCCATTGCCGTTGTAGGGTCTAGGTTACCAGTAGGCTCATCCGCTATTAAGACCGTAGGATTATTAACTATAGCTCTAGCTATAGCTACACGTTGCTGCTCCCCTGCACTAAGTTCCTCAGGATATTTATATGCTTTATCACTAATTCCAACTAGGCTAAGAATCTGTGGAACCTGCCTTCTAATTTCTTTTTTCGTTTTATGAATAATCTCCATGGCAAAAGCTACGTTTTCATACACGGTCTTCTTTTCTAAAAGTCTAAAATCTTGAAATACTATACCCGCTTTTCTTCTAAGCTTTGGCACTTCTCTATTAGAAATTTGTGTAACGCACATATCATCAAGATAAATTTCTCCCTCTTCAGGTTTTATTTCTCTTAGTATTAGTTTAATAAAAGTAGATTTGCCGGCCCCACTCGGACCGACTAAAAAGATAAAATCTCCCTTTGCGATGTTTATAGTTACCTCTTCTAGTCCAACATTTTCACCGTATCTTTTTGTAACGTTTTCAAATCTTATCATCGAGTACCCCTCATCACATTATAATCATTGTTATTATACTATAAATAAATAGATAATGAAACAGTATTTATGTGAATTTTATCACCGTATATCAATACTTAGTGGATATTACGGTTTTTTTAACTATTTATGGTGCTTTTCCTTTATTTCCATATTTGTTATAATTTCACTTACTACATCATCAGTAAGTTTACTAATACCCTTACTTTTACTAAGAAGTTTACAGTTGTATTCCATTTTGTAAATTTCTTCAATTGGCAAGCAGGGAACTTTGAAATATTTTTTTAATTTAATGAAGCTATTAAGTTGCGATTTTGCAACACCACTATTAAATTTATTTACTACCCAAATAACATTACCGTCTCTAAGCCCCTTTTCATAAATACAGTTTAGTGCTTCTTGCTTATTTAATAAAACACTAGGCATTGGATCGATTACAGAAACTACGTAATCCATCTCACTTAACAAGTTAATTTCATCAAAAGACATATCCACAACGACTATTTCCCCGAACAGATTTGATATTAGTCTGAGTTTGTTTTCTGTAGTTAAGCTTATAGACTTTTCAACATCATTAGGAGTGATAAGTGCCCAATTAATGCCACAAGCCATATTTTTCATTCTGCGTACAGGCGAGCCTTTATGTAAGTTCTCATAAAAATCATTAAAATCCGATTTTGAAAATCTTCTTCCAAACGCCATCTTATCATAAGTCAAGCTTCTCATGCGATCAGGTGTACCAAGCTCAGCATATGCTGTACCTCTTCCCATTTCTGACAATTTAGAAGATATAAGCAACGCTATTGTGGAAGCTCCCACACAGCTTCCTATGCCTATCACACCTATTCTTACCTTTTCTTTTCTGCCAAAGCTCATAAGCTTATCTTCATTCTCATCTTTTAAATATATTCTATTCATAATTTCCTCCAGTTTTAATATACAATTATAAGATATAATCTTCAAGTAAACCTCAAAACTTAAAGCATTTCCTTGTTCTTTTTAACCCGATTCGTTGTATTAATGTATAAATTAATGTACAATATATATATAAGTGAACAAAAGGAGGTATTGTATGAGTAACAGAGAAGTTGTTGCTATGCTGCTTGCTGGAGGACAGGGAAGCAGATTATATGATTTGACTGAATTTATAGCTAAACCCGCAGTTTCATTTGGCGGAAAATATAGAATGATCGATTTTAGTTTATCAAATTGCACTAATTCTGGAATAGACACCATCGGCGTTTTAACACAATATAAGCCAATGTTACTCAATTCTTATTTAGGTAATGGTGCTGCATGGGATTTAGATACATCAGATGGCGGACTTCATATTCTGCCGCCTTACTATACAGAAAAAGGCGGTAATTGGTATAAAGGGACTTCAGATGCAGTATACAGAAATATAAACTTCATAGATAAATTCGACCCTAAATACGTGATTATCTTATCAGGCGACCACATTTACAATATGGATTACAATAAGATGCTAGCTTTTCACAAAAATAGCCAAGCGGATTTAACAATTTCCGTCACCAAAGTTCCCTTAGAAGAAGCTCCTAGATTTGGAATACTGAGTTTAGATGATAATTACAGAATCACTGGATTCCAAGAAAAGCCAAAGTATCCAAACAGTAACTACGCATCCATGGGTATATATATATTTAATTGGCCGATTTTGAATAAAGCTCTA
>JAAYHV010000099.1 GCA_012744355.1 Clostridiales bacterium | reverse complement strand
TCTTTTACTATTATTACGGAAGGCTTATGTGCGGATCCACCTTTGATTATGTTTTCTGCAACGTAACATATAGAACCTTTGTCAACAGCTTCAATTAGGTACTCACTTTTAAAATTTTCTCCTTTGCAAAAGAACAACGTACCTTCTGATGCTTTTCTAGAGTTGTATTCTAAATCGGATACTTCAGAGTTTCCCTCATCAATTATCTTTGCTGCTTTAACAAGTTCCGCCTGTAATAGTATATTATAACAATCAATTATTCTCATTATTTTCCTCCGTATTATTACTGTTTATATTATACCACAGACTCTTTTATTTTTGTATGCAAAAACTCCCCGCAAAAGCGAGGAGTTTTGTTAAACATACTTGTTTTATAGATCGTCTCTGTTAACTGGACATGACATACATCTAGGACCACCTCTACCTCTAGAGAGTTCCGCACTAGGTATGGTAAGAACAGTGACTCCCTTTTTATCAAGTAAATCATTAGTCACATAGTTTCTTTCATAAGTAACTACAGTACCAGGTGCTATACAAAGAGTATTAGATCCGTCGTTCCACTGCTCTCTTTGCGCTGCCATTAAATCATCTCCGCCGCATCGAATTAGTTCAACTGCAGGTAATTTAAGCGCTCCTTTTAAAATGTTAGTCAAGTTATCACTTATTACTTTGAATTGAGCTTTGCCCTCTTTATCTAAAGTGATTTCAAACAACTCGAGAGGTCCTTCTATTTCTGGATGAATAGTAAACTTATCATAATCTACCATCGTAAATACTGTATCAAGATGCATGAAAGCTCTTTTCTTTGGAATATTGAATACCAGTACTTTTTTAAAGGTTGATTTGTTAAGCATATTCTCAGCAAATCTTTCAATTGCTCTTGGTGTAGTTCTCGCGCTCATTCCGATTGCTACTATTTCGTCAGTTAAAACTAATATGTCACCGCCCTCAATAGCGGCTTCATGGTCGTAATCATACCAAAGCTGAGTTCCTTCTGGAGCAAAATCTTTGTTATGTAAGTACATATATTTTAGAAGCAAACATTCTCTTCTTCTTGCAGCTGTGTACATATGATGAACACTTAGCCCATCTCCAATGCATGCGCCTGGATCTCTAGTAAAATATAGGTTAGGCATTGGGTCTAAGTAAAACGGATATGATGAAGAAATAAAGTCTGCTAAACTCTTAGCATGAATCTCACCAATTTCGTCTTTTTTAACTCCTGAAATAATTTTTGCAACCATTTCTTTTACAGGCATTTTGAGTAAATATTTAAGTAAAGCTTCTCTTACACCTTGTGAATAAATTTCACTTTCATCTAAGAATTTCAGTAAAAACTCTTCTTTAACCGATACATCAGCTAAGGCTTTTGCTGTTTCCTCTACGTAATATACAACTTCTACTCCATGCTCTCTAAGTACATCAGCAAATCTATCATGTTCTGCCTGAGCAACTTCAAGGAACGGAATATCATCAAATAACAATCTTTCAAAGTTGTCTGGAGTTAGACCTTCTACTTCAGGTCCTAATCTATGAAGTAATACTTTGTTTAATTTTCCTATTTCAGAATAGTTATGTACTCTCTTTTGCATATTAAACTCCTTCTACTGTATATATTACGCTATTGTCGCAACTATTACAGCTTTAATTGTATGCATCCTGTTTTCTGCTTCGTCGAAAACTACAGAATGTCTTGATCTAAATACTTTATCAGTTACTTCGCGAATGTCGTACCCTAATTCTTTCTGACTACTTGCCATCTTAGTGGTGAAGTCATGAAATGCAGGTAGACAATGCTCAAATATTACATCTGGATTTTCTGTTGCTTCTATCATTTCCATAGTTACCTTGTACGGAGTTAGCATTCTAACTCTTTCTGGAATTTCAGCCTCTTCTCCCATTGATGCCCATACATCAGTGTATAGTACGTCTGCTCCTTTTAGGCAAGCTGCGTCTGTTCTTACTTCAATAACTGCTCCTGTCGCCTTAGCAACTTCTTCAGCTCTAGCTACTACATCTTTATCAACTTGCGCAGCTAACTCTTCAGGACCATATGCTACGAAATGCATTCCCATCTTAGCGCATCCATACATCCATGCGTATGACATGTTGTTTCTAATATCACCACAGAATACTACTTTAACTTTATTTAATGGTTTTGCTACGTGCTCTTCTATAGTAAGAAGGTCTGCTAAAATCTGAGTTGGATGATCAATGTCAGTTAATCCGTTCCAAATAGGTACTCCAGAATATTTTGCTAAATCCTCAACTACTTTTTGCTCATAACCTCTGTATTCAATTCCGTCATAGAATCTTCCAAGTACCTTTGCAGTATCCTCTATAGATTCTTTCTTGCCCATTTGAGAGCTTGATGAATCTAAGAATGTTACTCCTGCACCTTCATCCATTGCTGCAGTTTCGAAAGCACATCTAGTTCTAGTTGATGTCTTTTCAAACAACAAGCAAATATTCTTACCCTTTAATACATGATTTACAACACCAGCTCTTTTCTTTGCTTTTAAGTCATGTGCTAAATCTAGCATGTATCTGATTTCTTCCGGTGTGAAATCCATTAGTGTTAAAAAACTTCTACCTTTTAAATTAACAGCCATATCGTTTCTCCTTTTTAAATAAATCTTATTCTTATATCATACAACTAAACACCATAAAACTAAAGTGCCAGTTAGATACATTTTTGATGTTCCAGTACTGATTTCTTAACGATTTTTACAAATTTTTTCATTCCTTCATCTATTCTGTCGGCGCTTTCATAAGAAAAGTTTAACCTAATCATATCATATCCATTGTTTTTGTTAGGATAAAATATTTCTCCCGGTATAAGACTTATATCTTCTCTTTTGGCATCATTATAGATTTGTTTGGATGTAATTCCTTTAGGTAATTTACACCAATAATAAACGCCTCCCTTAGGCACGCTATAGATAAAGCCGTATGGTAATAACTCCTTTAAATACTTATCCATTAAATCGCGCTTTCCTTTGTATAGCTTCCTTATTTCTTCCATGGATTCAACTATCTTTCCGTCCAACAAGTATCTAGCCATAAGCTTTTGCGTAATCCAATTAATTGATAAAAGCCTAGCGGAAACCACGTTGCTTAAGCAGTCGATTAGTTTTACATCACCAACAATAAAAGCCATGGTCAACCCTGGTATAAATGTAAACTGGAATGTGTATATATATATTACATTATTATTAACATCCATAGATTTAAGTGTAGGTATCTTACTTTCTTCGTAGAATAAATCCGAAGACTCATCCTCTTCAATTATAGGTATCCTGTATTTATTTGAAACTCGGAGTATATCTTTTCTTCTCTCTAGCTTGATTACTGCCCCAGTAGGGTCATTAAACCCTGAAGTTACAAAAATTAATTTGGGTTTTTTAAGTTGAATGATTTCTTCTAAATCTTCAGTTATGATACCGCCTTCATCAGTAGGCACTGTAAATACGTCTGCTCCCGCAAATTCAAACGTTCTATAAACATCGGGTGAAACAGGTTCTTGCAAAAGTACGCAGTCACCTTTTTCTATCAAAACCGTAGCTATAAAATCAAGAGCTTGGTTCATTTCAGACATAACCTGAATATTACTTTCACTTGCATGGATTCCTTTGGTAGATAAAAAAGATACTAGTTCTCTTCTTAGTGTTCTGTCACCTTTATACGGCGTGAAATATTGACTTTTGCCTTCTTTGCTGCTTAATATATCCTTAAATATTTTAGCTGTTTCGCCCTCGGAAAATATCTCAGTAGATGCCATACCTCCTCCAAAAGAAATAACACCTTTTTCTTGATTGCTAATAAAAATATCATCAAAGGTGCTTTCATAATCTAAGTATTCATTTTTAATAGCATGATGCCAATTTACTTTATCGTTACCCCTTTTTTTACTCGTCTTTGTCTCGTCGCCCTTAGCAACAATATATCCAACCCCATGCTTTGATTCTATTAGCCCCTGTGCTTTTAATTCATTATAAGCATGGGTAACAGTATTTCTGTGAATACTAAGCATTCCAGAAAGAAAGCGTTCTGACGGTAATTTCATTCCGCCAATCAGTTCTCTTTTTAGAATTTTAGATTTAATCTGATTTTCTATTTGCCAATAAACTGGTTTTCTTGATTCTTTGTCAATACTAATTCTCACGTTTAGGCTTCTTTCCATGAAATTGATAGTAGCAAGCTTCTAATCTACCGTTATAAAGTTTTCTCCTCCTATCGGCTTCCTTACCGAATATTTTATTCTCTACCGTTTTATCCGTAGTTATCATAAAAAGCGACCAAGTCGGATTTTCTTGATAAAACTCCCTTAATTTGTTGTATATAACATTTTTAATCTTTTCATCGCCTACTCTCTCACCATAAGGCGGATTGGTAATTATAACTCCGTAAGGCTCTTTTGCAAATAGCGTTGTCATGTCTTTTTTTAAGAATATTATGTCTTCATCCACACCAGCTTCTATGGCGTTTTCTCTAGCCGCATCAATAGCTGTTCTATCTATGTCCATAGCCGTAATGTTTAGTTTATTATTATAGTCGATCGCATCAAACGCTTTTTTTCTCTCAGTTTTCCATACTTCTTTACGCACAGCTTCCCATTCTTCAGAAACAAAGCTTCTATTAAGTCCTGGTGCAACATTTCTCCCTATCAGCGCAGCTTCTATAGCTATAGTGCCTGATCCACAACAAGGGTCAACTAAAATTTTATCCTTATTCCAAAATGATAATAGAACAAGAGAAGCAGCTAAAGTTTCTTTCATAGGTGCAGATACATCCCTTACTCTATAACCTCTTTTATGAAGAGCTTCTCCACTTGTATCCATAGTAAGAGTGACGCGATTCTTAAGTAAAGTTACCTTTACCTGATATTTAGCCCCAGTCTCTTCAAATGTGTCTAAGCTATAGAATTCCTTCAGTCTTTCAACTATCGCTTTTTTCACTATGCTTTGGCACGCAGGCACACTGTGAAGCGTCGATTTAAGAGATGTTCCTGCGACAGGAAATTCTCCATCTATCGGTATCCACTCTTCCCATGGCAAGCCTTTTGTAAATTGAAACAAATCCTCAAAGGTTTCCGCAGTAAACTCAGCCATTTTAACTAACACCCTGTCAGCACATCTTAACCATAGGTTCGCTCTTGCTATTGCAAACTCATCACCTAAAAAAGTAATCTTTCCATTTTCAGATGCGAGAATCTTATATCCTAAATTTTCAATTTCTCTTTTGACTACTGCTTCAAGCCCAAAGGTAGTCGTTGCTATTAATTCTATTCTCATATTATCTTATACTTCTCCGAATATTCTAAATACATCCTCTTGAAGTCCCTATCTCCGCGTGCCTTGATATTGCTCATATATTCATGAGCGCTCATTCCATTCTTCGATACCTCAATTACAACTACAGCCATATTTGAGCAATGATCTGATACTCTCTCGTAGTTAGTGATTAAGTCTATCAGTTTAAGTCCGATTTCTATCGTATTATCTTTCTTTTTAAGTCTTGTAACATTGTTTTCTTTGATTTTTTCTACTAAATCATCTATTACTTCTTCTATTGGTTCTACTTTTTTAGCCAATTCATCGTTCATCGTTATATATGCTTTATATGTTATTGCCATTATTTCCTTTAGTGCATCGGTAAGAACTTCTAGTTCTCCCATCACAATTTCGTTAAATTCTTTGTCTTTATAATGCAAATCTTTAGCTATATCAGCCACATTCATAGCATGGTCGCTTAGTCTTTCAAAGTTAGAAAGTGCTCTTAGCTGTTTGGATAATTCACTTGAATCTTTATCCGTTAAATTACCAGATGATATTTGAATTAGATATTCAGCAATTTTATCCTCGTATTTATCTACCTTTTTTTCAACTCGTTCGATATTCTCATATCTTATTTCGTTATAGTCCTCAAACATAGTTATTGCAACGCATACATTATTAAATGCCATCTTGGCCATTTCATTGGTTTTCTTTCCGCACTCAGAAAGTGCTATTGAAGGAGTATTTAATAATCTTTGGTCAAGAAACTCAATTTCTTCTTTAACCTCGTCATCAGGAATTATTTTCATAACTAATGCCACTAACTTGTCTGTAAATGGCAATAGTACTGTTACTATAAACAGGTTAAACACACTATGTATCATAGCGATTCCAACAGGGCTTATGTTTCTTTCTATAAAATTATATTCAACAAACATACCCAATATATAAAAAACTAATAAGAATATCATTACACCTAGTATCTTCACAGTAACGTGAAACGCAGCTACTCTTTTAGCACTCTTGTTTACTCCAAAGCTTGAAACTATTGCGGTTATGCAGGTTCCTATGTTCTGACCCATTATAACTGGTATTGCTATTTGATAAGTAATCCCATTTGTAAGTGATAATGCCTGTAGTATACCTATTGATGCTGACGAACTTTGTATAATAGCTGTAAGTACAAGGCCTGTTAATAAGCCAAGAAATGGATTTGTAAATGCTGTCATTACGCTTGCAAACTGAGGCATGTCAGCTAGCGGTCTCATTGCATCGCTCATCATCTCCATACCAAACATTAAAAGTGCAAACCCTATAAACACGGTGCCTATATCACGTTTTATATCAGATTTACAGACCATTATCATGCCGACACCAACAATAGCTACGATTGGTGAAAAGGATGTTGGCTTTAGCATCTGAACGAAGAAATTAGAACTTTCTATACCAATCATACTTAGCACCCATGCTGTTATGGTAGTACCTATATCTGCTCCCATTACTACACCAACGCTTTGCTCAAATGTCATGATTCCTGAGTTAACAAGACCAACAAGCATTACTGTTATGGCTGATGAACTCTGTATAATCGCTGTAGTGCCTATACCTAGTCCTAAGCTTCGCATCTTATTCTCTGTCATAGATTTAAGAATAGCTTCGAACTTGCCGCCTGCTATTTTCTCTAAACCTTGAGACATTACGCTCATTCCGTACAGGAATAATGCAAGCCCACCTAATAATGTAAAAAAAGAAAAAATATTCAATGTGCCCTCCACTTAATACTAAACATGATATTGCTTTGAGTATTTTGCATACAATCTAGCAAAGTCTTTATCTTCTTGTGATTTTATCTTCGTCATATATTCGTGCGCACCAAAGCTATCTCTGTCTATTTCTATTAAAGTGACTGCTATATTTGAGCAATGGTCAGATATTCTTTCGTAATTAGTTACTAAATCTACAAACAAAAGCCCCTGATCAATCGTGCACTGACCCTTCTTAAGCCTTATAATATGGTTAGCTTTAAGTGTTGCTACTAGGTCATCTATTACCTCTTCAACAGGCTCCACTTTAATAGCTACATCTATATCATCATTACGATATGCAAACAGTGTGTTTTCTAAAACTTTTTGCATCGCAGCTGTTAAAACTTCTAGTTCTTCTCCAGCTTTATCTGAGAATTTTATATTCTTTGCCTTTAAATTTTTCGCAATATCTGCCACATTAATTGATAAATCGCTTATTCTTTCTATGTCACCTATGCAGTGTAACAATTTAGTAATTTCAGCTGAATCCTTATCAGTTAAATCAGCGGCAGAAAGTTTAATTAATATTGCATTTAATCTATCTTCATATCTATCCACTCTGTTTTCTTCTTCTAAAATCTTATGATACTTAACTTCAGAATAGTTTTTAACTAGTCCAATGGCATCGTCAATGTTTTTAAAGGAAATTTCTGCCATTTCCTTTGTCTTATTAGATGCCTCCTTTAGGGCTACTGATGGGGTATTTAATAATCTATCATCTAAGAACTGTATGCTTTCTTCATATTCTTCATCTACACGAATTATTCTTTCGGCAATCTTAACTAGTTTTTTAGAAAATGGTAATAAAAGCGTTGTGGTTGTTAAGTTAAATACACTATGCACTATCGCTATGCCAACGGGACCGATTCCATCATCAACAAATGAAAATTTAAATATCATATTTGCAGTGTAGAAAATCACCAAGCAAATTAAAGTACCTACTATATTAAATGTTACATGTAATACCGCAACTCTCTTCGCACTCTTATTTACACCAATACTAGAAAGTAAAGCAGTTACGCATGTTCCTATATTTTGACCCATAATTATTGGAATTGCAATTCCGTAAGTTAATCCATTAGTAAGTGATAGTGCTTGCAGTATTCCAATAGATGCAGAAGAACTCTGGATAATTGCAGTCAGTACTAATCCTGTTAGTATACCAAGCATTGGATTGTTAAATGCAGTTAAAATTGATGTAAATTCAGGTATTTCTGCAAGAGGTTTCATAGCTTCGCTCATGAATTCCATTCCATACATTAAGAGGGCAAACCCTACAAAGATGGTTCCTATGTCTTTTTTTCTTGTGGTTTTGCTCATCATCATTATCACGCCAATTATAGCTATTATCGGCGAAAAATTCTTTGGCTTTAAAAGCTGAACGAAAACATTGCTACTCTCAATTCCTATTAAGCTAAGCAACCAAGCTGTAACTGTTGTCCCTATATTTGATCCCATTATTACGCCGACAGACCCGTCTAGTGTCATTATACCTGAGTTTACTAGTCCAACTAGCATTACAGTTACTGCCGACGAGCTCTGAATAAGTGCTGTAATGCCTACACCTAAACCAAGGCTTCGCAGTTTACTAGAAGTCATAGTTCTTAATATGGACTCAAGTTTACTACCCGCAAGTCTCTCTAACCCTTGCGACATTACGCTCATTCCATATAGAAAAAACGCTAGGCCTCCAAGCAAAGTTATAATCGAAAAAATATCCATTCACCCTCCATTAACTATACTTAATTGTTGTTGCTTCTACTACTTTGAGTTTCGATTCTATCTCAACATTAGCATCATGGTAACTAGCTTATAAGCTAAGCCCTATAATTTTAATTTTATTAGTCCTTTTATTACAAACCTTTCGGTGTCATTTTCTCACTAGGTAAAACTGATATTTACAATCAATTTTTATTAAAATCATCTCCTAAAAAATCAAACTTAACCGACTACATTCTACCTCATTTTCAAGCTAATATCTATAGTTAATTTAAATAAATAAATAAAGTGGCAAGAACATGTCTTGCCACTCGATAAATCTAATAGTTACTATTTAGAGAGTCTAGCAATTTATCAAGATTCAAGTCATGAACCATGCAAGCTTCTTCTATTGATTCAGCCTGTGCGCTAGGACATCCGACGCAATGCATACCATTGTCCATAAAAACCTCTGCAAGATCTCTTCTTTTTCTCACTACATCTCCGATTAACATATCTTTAGTGATTTCGGTCATTTTTTCTCTCCTATTCTTGAAAGAATATTTTCATATCTTCTTCTACTGTACCTATTCCTGATATACCAAAATTTTCAACCAATACACTTACAACATTTGGCGACAAAAATGCAGGTATTGTCGGTCCTAGGTGGATATTTTTAACACCTAGCGAAAGCAATGCAAGCAGCACTATTACAGCTTTCTGCTCGTACCATGCGATGTTGTATGCTATAGGTAATTCATTAACATCATCTAATTCAAAAATTTCTTTTAACTTAAGTGCGATTAAAGCCAAGGAATATGAGTCATTACACTGCCCTGCATCTAGTACTCTAGGTATACCGTTTATATCTCCTAAATTCAGCTTATTATATCTATACTTTGCGCATCCTGCCGTAAGTATAACTGCATCTTTTGGTAATGCATTAGCAAAATCAGTATAGTAATTTCTAGATTTAGATCTACCATCGCAGCCCGCCATAACTATAAACTTCTTAATATCACCTGATTTTACTGCTTCTACCACTGAATCTGCTAAAGCGAAAACTTGTTCGTGGGCAAATCCTCCTACAATCTCTCCAGATTCAATTTCGGTTGGAGCATCACAGTTTTTAGCTAGCTCTATGATTTCAGAAAAGTCTTTCAGGCCATCTTTGTCTGGATTTATATGTTTAACATCTTCGTAACCTGCAGCTCCTGTAGTAAACATTCTATTGATGTATGAACCTTTTATTGGAACTATGCAGTTTGTGGTCATTAGGATTGGGCCGTTAAATGATTCAAACTCCTCCTTTTGCTTCCACCAAGCATTGCCATAATTACCTACTAAATTATCATATTTTTTAAGCTCCGGATAATAGTGTGCTGGCAGCATTTCAGAATGAGTATAAACATCAACTCCAGTACCCTGAGTCTGCTTTAAAAGCTGTTCAATATCCTTTAAGTCATGTCCCGATACTAGTATTCCAGGCTTTTTTCCTACACCGATGTTTACTGCTGTAATCTCGGGATTACCATATGCTGATGTATTTGCTTTATCCAAAAGCGCCATTCCGGAAACACCAAATTCACCTGTTTTTAAAGTTAATTCTACCAGCTCAGTAACTCCCAAAGCATCATCTGTAAGCTTTGCAAGTGTTTCTTGAACGAAAGAATCTATGCTTTCGTCTTTTAAGCCAAGTACATTAGCATGTTTTAAATATGCACATAACCCCTTTAAGCCATACGTGATAAGCTCTCTTAAAGATCTGATATCTTCATCTAATGTAGCCAAGACTCCTACCTCTTCAGACTTTGATTTTAAATCAAGTTCATCATTTGTTTTAGCTCTGTACATAGCAGCACCGCTTAAACCTGATATATTTGAAACTTCCATGAGAAGTTCGTTTTTAAACTGCATTGTTTCTTTAATTCTTGCATAAAAAATATCGTCATCAAAGTTTGCGTTAGTAATAGTAGTAAATAGATTAACGTTAATATAGTAGTTTATCTTTTCATCTACCTCTCTACCTTCGCGTCTAAGCCTTGTTGTTACTTCGCTTAATCCTTTTGTGACATATATTAGTAAATCCTGTAAATTGGCAAGCTCTGAGTCCTTACCACACACTCCCGAAACTGTACAACCAGTACATTTTGCCGTTTCTTGACACTGATAACAAAACATTTTAGATTCCATATTTTTCTCCTTTTTTTCATTTATAAATCTATTATATACGCATTCATTATTGGGATATGTTGTTTTTACAACGAAAACGAATATCCAATCGTGTAATATATGATTAGTATTAAGTGATAAGTTATGGTATAATTTATTAAATATTAAATTTGATGCGAGGCAATTATGGAATACAGTTACATAAAAAAAGATAGCGGAAATAAAACTCATTGGTCGGGTGGACAAACGCAAGAATATGCTATTTTCCCACAAAATAGTAATTATGCTTTGCGTAGTTTTATATGGAGACTTAGTTCTTCTACTATTGATACTGAAGACGCCACATTTACTAATTTGCCTGATTTTGATAGAGTACTAGTGGTGCTTGATGGCGAAGTGGATCTATCTTATGATGGAAATCCACCTGTCCATTTAGAAAAATATGATGTTAATTCCTTTGGTGGCGAACAATCCACAAAGAGCAAAGGTAACATCAGCGACTATAATTTAATTATACGCAAAGGCAATAAAGGATTTATAAGCACTTTAAAGGTCTCTGCTGCTGAAG
This sequence comes from Clostridiales bacterium, assembly GCA_012744355.1. GTDB lineage: Bacteria > Bacillota > Clostridia > Peptostreptococcales > Anaerovoracaceae > JAAYHV01. The sequence continues at coordinate 3,591 of JAAYHV010000099.1, read as the reverse complement.
GAAACAAAGTTGTAGTTTCTTCTGAAGAAGAAAGTGCTGCTGAAAAAGAATACGATTATGTCATGAACTCCTACTACTGTGCTGAAGGTTATGCTGTTGCTAATTTCAACGATCAAACCATTATGCTTAAAGTTGGAGACCAACTCATAGTTGAAAAGGCTTCTGGAGAAGAATTTGATTTGTCTTTTTTAGGAGACGCTATTTTAATTAAGGTGTCAGCCTTTTACAGTTATAATACTGACGCTTACGGCCCAACAATAATCCCACCAGAACCTGTATCATTTGAAGACTATTTAGCTTGTTTGTATATCTCTAACACGCAATTTAGATATGCGGATAAAATTTTCAAAAGCCTTAAAACGTTTTGGTATGATGAATTTATTAAAAGAAAGATTAAAAAACTAGAAAAATACTGCGTGACTTTTTTTATATGGCTAATAGGCCTACTAACTTTCATGGTGATGTTTTACGAAAGCTTAAACGGAGCTTTGCCTTGGCTTATATTGTTTGTAGCATGGACAGCCTTCGATTCTTTAGTCTTATCACCGCTAGTTTATATCATAGCATTACCTAAACCCGTAGCCAAGCACATAAAAGATATTGATAATTTAACACCTTATGAAGCAGACCTATATGAAAAAGAAAAAAACACTAACGAACGATTAGAAAAAATATTGAAAAAATATAATCATGTGTACAAAGATTAAAGGAGAGGTAACGTTATGAGATATTTTATTAGTGATTACAGCCAAGGAGCACATCCGGATGTGTTAAAGGCTCTTGTGGAAACAAATTTTGAACATACTGATGGATACGGTCTTGATGTATATTGCGACAATGCTGCTAGTATTATTAAAAGTTTAATTGGAAAACCTGATGCCAACATACATTTTCTGGTAGGAGGGACTCCTGCCAACGTAATAACCATTGCGGCAACTTTAAAACCATATGAGTGTGTTATCGCGCCTCACACAAGTCATATATATATGCATGAAACAGGTGCTGTAGAAGCTACTGGTCATAAGATCTATGCACTTGACACTGAAGATGGTAAACTAAGGCCAGATATGATTCAATGTGTATTAGATGAATTTGAAGATGAGCACATGACACTACCTAAGCTTGTTTATATTTCAAATACCACTGAGCTAGGAACTATATACAAGAAATCTGAATTAGAAGCACTTTCAAAATTCTGTAAAGAGAAAGGTCTTTATCTATATTTGGATGGAGCAAGATTAGGTTCTGCTCTTACTAGCCCTGAAAATGACATAAGTATAAAAGATATCGCAAATTTAGTAGATGCATTTTACATAGGGGGAACAAAAAACGGTACCCTCTTTGGAGAAGCTTTAATTGTATTAAACGATGAAATTAATGATCATTTCAGATTCTACATAAAGCAGAATTTAGGAATGCTTGCTAAAGGAAGACTGCTCGGTGTACAGTTCGAGGCACTTTTAAAGGGCGGAGAAAACAGCCTATTATTTAAGATTGCAGCTCACGAAAATAACTTGGCTGAAAAACTTAGAAACGGCATTTCGGATTTAGGATACGAATTCCTAAGTGAATCTTGCACTAATCAAATATTCCCAATTCTTCCTAAAGAAAAAATTGCGAAACTACGTGAAGAGTTCCTCTTTGAAGATTGGTCTTCAGTGGATGATCCAAGTAAATTTGCAGTTAGGTTCGTTACTGGGTGGGGAACTACTGATGATGATATAAATGCGCTTCTAGAAGCACTAAAATAACAATACGAAATTAACTAAGGCGCTGAATCAATGATTCAGCGCCTTTAAAATGCTTAAATTCTTCTATCCTTACTTATTTTTTTCCAATAGTTACTCATGATACTTCCTTTGGTTCTATCTGGATTACTTGAAAGCCTTTAATGCTTCAAGCAAAAATTCCCAAGTATTTTTTGTAGATGAAATGCTTAATCTCTCATCGGGAGTATGAACGTCATATAGCCAAGGGCCTATCGATATACAATCCACATCTTCTATCTTTTGTGCAAAAAATCCGCACTCTAATCCAGCGTGAATGGCCATTATTTCAGGTTCTTTTGAATACTTTTTCTTATATACAGATACCATTGTATCTCTCAGTTTAGATTCTGCCATATATTCCCAACATGGATAAGCTCCGTCAAATTTTATTTTTCCACCCATAACTGTTGTTAAATTTACAAGATTTTCTGCGACATAATCAGACCTTGATTGAACAGCACTTCTTATTGCAGAAACTGTTTTAAGTTCTTCTTCTTCTAGCTTAACTACGCCTAAGTTTAGAGAGGTTTCTACCAATCCTTCGATTTCCTTGCTCATATTTTGGATGCCTTGAGGATAAAGATTGACGTAAGAAATAGCTCTATAGGAATCTACTTTGCTTAGCGCATTAACCGTCGCCTGCCCTTTATTTGTGACTGTTATATTAATATTTTTATCTGTCACTTTATATTCATGACCAATTTCATCTTTTAACTGTGATACCGCTGCAGAAAAGTCATCGTAATTATCCTCAAGTAATACTAATTCCGAAACAGCTTCCTTGGTTATTACATTATCGGCAAAGCCACCTTCTAAAGTATTCACGACAAACTTAAAGTCACTACTTAGAGAATTAAGAACCCTAGCAATTAACTTTGACGCGCTAGCTCTTTCTTTGTCTATTTCCGCCCCAGAGTGTCCACCTACTAAACCTTCAACTTTTAAAATGGCTTTAATGCCTTGCACTTCTTTTCTAGAAACGGGCAAATTGCTAAAAGCTGTTACTCCTCCTGCGCAGCTAACGGTAAATATTCCTTCCTCTTCTGAATCAAGATTTATCAATTTTTTTCCTTCTAGCATTGAAACATCTATGGATTCAGCACCGAATAATCCAGTTTCTTCATCGGTAGTAATGATAGCTTCAATTTTAGGATGCTCTACATCATCACTGTCAAACAGCGCCAGTATCATGGCTACTGCAACTCCGTTGTCTCCGCCAAGGGTAGTCTCTTTAGCCTTTAAAAAGTCTCCGTCAACAAACAGATCTAAGCCATCTTTACAAAAGTCATGATTAGATCCTGAAACCTTCTCGCAAACCATATCCATGTGGCCTTGTAGTATAATAGGTTCTGCTTTTTCATAACCTGCTGTGGCATCTTTGAATAAAATTACATTAAAAGCATCATCCTGAATATATTTAATCCCTCTTTCTTTTGCAAATGAGACTATGTGATCGCTAATCTGTTTTTCATTTTTTGAGCAATGTGGGATAGCAGCTATCTCCTTAAAGTATCTGAAAACTTTTTCCGGTTTTAAGTTGTTTAATTTTTCCATATCTTTTCTCCTTTTCTTTGATATATTTCTTACTATCAATTATAACACTAAACACTCTTTTAATACATATTTACATAAAGCTATTAATCCTGCCAAACTTCAGCAAGGTCATTCATCCATCCGTAAACATCCATATCGTACACATCTTTTAAAGCTTCTCTAGAAAAAACAGATGAAGTATTACCCATCCTAACTATTTTACCTTCATTTAGAAGCATAGCCTTGTTACCATATTTCTTAGCTAAACTAAGATCGTGCACTATTGATA
>JAAYHV010000098.1 GCA_012744355.1 Clostridiales bacterium | reverse complement strand
GGCAAGGATTATTAAAAGGCCTGCTATTAATATGATTGTAAAGTACTCGCTTCTACCATAACCATATGGATGGCGTCTGTCTGGCGGTTTTTTTGCTTGCTTAATTCCCCTCACGTTAATAAGGGCTATTGCAGAAGACGCAAAACTGTTTACTCCGTCAGATGTTACTGCGACTGAATTCGAAACTGTTCCCACAATAAGCTCTAACACTCCTATTATTAGATTTGCCAGCATCTCTCTCCTGCTGATTTTAATTATTATATTTTCTCTTCTTTTTTCCATGTATTCTCCTATGTAACTATTTTACATCATGGATTAGTTCATTGCAATAAAAAACCCCTATCAGTTGACAGGGATTTCGCTAATTGGGTTTTGATATATACGTGGGAACTATGTCTTTAATAAACTTTCTAATGTTTTCGGGCTCCATTTCTGAATTTACATCCAAAATACTAAGCTTTTTCAAAAGTTCACTTTCTTCTATGGCCATGGGTTTTCCTATAAATATGAGGTCATTCTCAGTCTTCTCTAACCCTTCTTCATCCATCAAAAGCTCTTCATAAAGCTTTTCTCCCCGCCTCAAACCAATGTATTCAATTCCTATATCTACGCCTGGTTTTAAGCCGGAAAGTAATATGAGGTTTTTAGCTAAATCGTCTATTTTAACAGGGTCTCCCATGTCTAACACAAAGATCTCTCCACCTTTTGCAAGGCTTCCTGCCTGAAGTACCAAAGCTACAGCTTCTGGTATTGTCATGAAGTATCTAGTAACATCTGCATGTGTTACTGTTACAGGCCCACCATCTCTTATTTGCTTCTCAAACAGAGGAATTACGCTACCGTTACTTCCTAGAACGTTTCCAAATCTTACCGCTACAAATTCAGTTTCTGATTTATTGTTAAATGTTTGAACTATCATTTCACAAATTCTCTTTGAGGCTCCCATTACATTTGTAGGGTTTACCGCCTTATCTGTAGATATCATTACAAATTTTTCTACATTCCATCTGTCTGCTGCCTCAGCTATTTTCAAGGTTCCCACTACATTATTTTGTATCGCTTCATTTGGGCTGTCTTCCATAAGCGGTACGTGTTTATGCGCAGCCGCATGATATATAATATCTGGCTGATATTGCTCCAAAACGCTGTTAATCCTCTTCACATTCCTGACGCTTCCAATTAAGACGACAAGATTAAGCTCCGGATAATTATACTTTAATTCATGTTGAATAGAATATGTGGTGTTTTCATAGTTGTCAAAGATGACGAGCTGCTTAGGTTTATAGTTTGCTATCTGTCTACATAGCTCGCTTCCTATAGAGCCTCCTCCTCCTGTTACCATTACAACTTTACCTGATACATAGCTCATTATCGCATCTAAATCTGTCTCTATTTTGTCCCTTCCAAGCAGGTCATCTAAATCTATTTTCTTTAGCTGCGAAATGCTGACTTCTCCGTTTATCAACTGATACATCCCGGGTAGTTTCATTATTTCTTTGCCTGTATCCTTGCAAATATCAACTATCCTTTTTATTTCTTGTTTAGTAGCAGAGGGAATCGCTATTAGTAATTGGTCGATTCTATGTTTCTCTACCATCTCTGGAATATCCTCAATCATTCCAAAAACTTTTATGCCGTCTAAATAATTCCCAATTTTATTCGGATTATCATCAATTAGACCTATTATTTTTTTATCGCCTTTACTGCTAGACTTTATCTCTTTGATAAGAGCTGCTCCCGCGTCCCCGGCACCTATTATCATTATCCTAGTTCGATCAACGCATTTTACTTTCCTGTTTCTTATATCTCTAATCTCTCTATAGATAAATCTGCTGATAAATATTATAGCAAAGAGTATAAGTGGATATATGATGAAATAGCTATTTGGCATACCTAATATTTTATTGTTTGTAAAACTGCTAATCGCTATTTGTATAAGTACGCTAAACACGCAGGCTTTTCCAATATTTTTTAATTCAACGAAACTAGCATATATCCACAGGCTTGAATACAGCTTAAATATATAGAAAACAGATAATGTAATTACTATTACTAAGGCTGAATTGTTTAAAAATATATCAAAATAGTGGGTGAAATTATCATTAATCGTAAACTCAAATCTGATAAACAATGTAAAAAAAGCAGCCAAATAAATAGCCGCAATGTCAAATATTGCGAGACCCATTTTTCTATAGATTACATTTTTTTCGTTCTTTAGTAATTTCTCTATCATATTTTACATCCTTAAAAAATAACATCACTTCATCTTATCATAAATAGCATTGGTAAATAACGAAATGTAACAAATATACACTATTTTGTAATGAATTGTTTTAGTAATTAATTTGTAAGACTAAATTCCCTATTAAAAATAATGCCAAAATTAAGCCTTTTGAACTTAATTATTGACATTGCTATGGAATTTCATTTTACAATTGAGCAAAAATAATGCTAAAATTAAGCCTTTTTGAACTTAATTATTGACATTAATATGGAATTTCATTTTACAATTGAGCCATATTATATAATAGATTTAGCTAAAATATTGCACAACACCTATTGTTATATCATTAATTACAAGTTTAGGCTTAAACCCTATACCGTACATATATGCTGCCTCAATAGGTGTTAATCTGTCCTATGTACTGCCAGTACTATACCAGTTGGTTATGGTCTAGAACCGAGCTTTATGTTCAAAAGAGGTTTAGGTATTACGGCTATTATAGTCCCACTAATGGCATTAACCTCTTGGATAATGATAGTTTACTGGCCATCCTTTAGCACTGTATACTAAATCAAAAGGAAGCCGACTCGATTTAAAAGTTTGGCTTCCTTTTTAATTATCACTTGTTCTTCAAAACATATATATTTTCATCCTTTACAACTAGTCTAACACACAGGACTACCTCGAAAAACACTTGGATATAGAACCCCGGAAGAACTTTTCGAGAAACAACTTGATCTTATATATTCAACATATAGTCAAGGAAACATTTTAACGAAGACTGGTTCAACTTGCTATTACAATTTAAGTCTATCATATTATTCTTCGCTCATTACTGCGTTTATTTTATCTGCTGCTTCAACAACCGCATCATTGTCAGGAATAAGCATATATAGTTCTTGATATGGGTAGCTATATCCAGTAAGACTTGCATCGCTTCCCTGATCTATTGAATTTTTATCAAATGCCCATGATGGCATATCATCTACTTGCATTTTAACAAGTGATTTGATTTCTGCAGGCGAAAAGTTAGTGTCCATACTATCTTTCACTGAGTTTAATATGCTGTTATAGTTCAATAATAAAGTTGAACTACTTGTTATTTTAGTAATTATAGCTTCAATTACTTTTTGTTGATTCTTTACTCTTTGAAAATCTCCAGATGTGAAAGAATGTCTTTCTCTCGAAAATGATAAGGCTTGTTTACCAGTCAAACTGTTCATTCCTTTAACAAACCTGTACCCGCCTGGTCCAGCAGTGAAAGTATAATCAGAATCAACCTCTATACCATTAATCGCATCTACTAAGTTTTCAACTGAACTAAAATTCACTTTCAAATAATAATTAATCTTAATATCCAAAAGGTTCTCAATCGCACCTATAGATTCATTGGTTCCATAAACGCCTGCATGCGTGAGTTTATCTTTCTCTCCAAAAGAAGGCAGCGTAACAACGCAGTCTCTTGGTATCGAAGTTAATAGAATTTGATTAGTCTTAGGATTAACAGTAACTATCATATTTACATCACTTCTAGAAACATTCCCGATTTTACCATAAGTATCTATACCACTTACATAAATATTAAACGGTTCTTCTGTAACATTAACTCTTCTTGCAGAATCTTCCTGCACAGTTTTTATCTTTATGGTGTATATTATTTTAGTATCTTCCTTATATCCTTCTGTGCCTTCATCTAATACACTGTAGTTGGTTTCACTTAGGAAAATACTCTCTTTTGTACCTTCCAATAGTTCGCTACCAAGTTTATCTAAAGTATCAACAGATTTATATTCACATTCAATTACATCTTTTAATTCATTTCTGGCTTTTGAATAGTTTTCATTTGCGATTGATAAAATTCCAATTTCTGTATCATCTAAATCTTCAATTTGTTCTGCTTTACTATCTGCCTTTGCTATTACATAAAATTCTTCATACGAAAACGTCTCTCCTAATGAACTTATTTTATCTAAAAAGTTCATTGTTCCGGTTATATAAAGAATTCCTGTAAAAGACACTATTATCAGAATGACGCCCACTGCTGCTGCTGCAATTTTAGGTTTTGTCTTAATCTTGTTAAAAAACAAGCCTAAGAATGTTAAAACTCCAAGCGGAGTAAAAACAAGTAATGCTATAAGCATATATTTTGCAGGTAGTATATTAAGTTTAATAAGCATAATTTCAAATATAACTACGGAAACTACACAAAAGATAGCTAATATCTTAGCTG
>JAAYHV010000097.1 GCA_012744355.1 Clostridiales bacterium | reverse complement strand
TCTATATTTGGTCTAGTATCAGAAACGGATTTTATAAGTAAGACCTCAGAAATAGGTGTAATTCTTTTAATGTTTGTAGCTGGACTTGACACAGATGTAAATGAAATAAAGAAAAATAGCGTTTCATATATGGTCATTGCAACTGCAGGAGTAATCATACCTTTAATAGGAGGAGGCCTAACTTATTTTTTTTACTTTAATGTAAACCCAGGCGACTTTGACGAGATGTTAAAGGCTATATTTATAGGAGTAATATTAACAGCAACTTCAGTTAGTATTACTGTTGAAGCACTTCGTGAAATGGGCAAGTTAAAAGGTAAAGTAGGTAGCGCCATATTAGGCGCAGCTGTAATCGATGACATTATGGGAATTTTAGTATTAACAATAATAACAAGTTTAAAAGATACATCTGTTAGCATATACATGGTATTTGCTAAAATTGCTATGTATGCTTTGCTAATGGCTATTTTATATGTAGCACTAACTGGTATGGAAAAGTTATATACTAAATTAGAAAGCGAAAGAAGAAATTCAGTTTACGCGTTTGCTTTTGTAATGATTATAGCCTTTGTATCAGAAGAAGTGTTTGGTGTAGCTGATATAACTGGTGCATATCTATTGGGATTATTCTTATCTAAAATGAAGATAAAGAAATCCATAGCAAAGAAGATGGCTATACCATCATATCTATTTTTTTCACCGATATTTTTTGCCAGCATAGGTATAAAAACCGAACTTAGCGGAATGACAGTAAGTCTTTTGATTTTTTCTGTACTGATACTGTTAGTTGCCATATTAACTAAAGTTATAGGATGCGGAATTGGAGCAAAACTTTGTGGATATAACAAGCTAGAATCTTTAAACATTGGTGTAGGAATGATATCTAGAGGTGAGGTTGCGCTAATTATTGCGCAAAAGGGATATGCTATAGGGCTGCTTGATCCTAAGCTATTTTCACCTGTAGTTCTTATGGTTGTAGTTACGACCATAGTAGCTCCTGTTATCTTAAAACATACCATGAAAAATGATAATGAAATTCAGAATAAGAGTGGGCGAAAAGCTATCTCAATTAGTTAGCAATTAAGCAAGTATTGCATTACTCCAAACGTTTAAAAGATAAGCGAGCTTAATAGTATGGAATAGCTTGATAAATGATTGCAGATAATATAAAATGATTAAAGAATCATAAATAAATGTAGTTTTCCTATTGACAGCAAGGGGATTCCTTTGTATAATATTGAAGATTTAAGGTTAATTAATGAGGAGGACATATGAACTTAAAACTGAAAGGCGCAAATGTATATGTAGCAGGTACGTTCAAAAAACGTGATTTATTCGTTACTAATGATTGCATTTACTCTATCGGTTCTGGAAATGAAGTATGTGTTTTAGAATTTAATCATGGTGAAATAATCGAAAAAAAAATAGATTCATTTAATAATATTAGTGCAAGAGTTATCGATTTAGATAACTCTTTTATTTTACCATCTTTCTGCGATGTACACGTTCATTTTAGAGAGCCTGGATACGAGTATAAAGAAACTATAAAAACTGGAAGCCAAGCCTCTGCAAGGGGTGGTTACACTACTGTTTGTACAATGCCAAACCTAATTCCTGCACCGGTTGATAAGAAAACACTAGATGTGCAGCTAGAGGCAATTAAAAAAGATGCCGTAATTAATGTTATTCCTTACGGCGCAATAACTGCTAATCAATCAGGACGCGGAGAGCTTTCAAGGATGAGAGAGATGGCTGATTATGTTGTAGCATATACTGATGATGGCTTAGGAGTGCAAACTAAGGATTTAATGAAGGTCGCAATGCACGAAGCTAAAAGTTTAGGAAAGATAATAGTAGCTCACTGCGAGGATGAAGAAATATTAGCAAGAGGCGATGTAAGAAAAAGCGAATGGAAACAAATAGAAAGAGATGTAATGCTTTCAGAGGAGACGGGATGCCCATATCATGTGTGCCACGTATCAACTAAGGAAAGTGTGGAGATTATTAGAGAAGCTAGAAAGAGCAATATAGATGTAACTTGTGAAACTGCTCCTCATTATTTAATGCTAAATGATGAAAAGGTTGACTACACTAGTGGAAGCTACAAGATGAATCCTCCAATAAAAACTGAATTAGACAGGAAGGCCCTAATAGAAGGAATTAATGATGGAACTATAGGTATTATTGCAACCGATCATGCGCCTCACAGCAAGGCTGAGAAAGCAAGAGGATTTGAAGGTAGCTTGAACGGAATAGTGGGACTTGAAACTGCATTTTCAACTCTTTATTCAAACTTAGTCTTAAAGGAAGAGATAAGTTTTGAAACGCTAATAAAATGCATGGCAGCTAATCCTAGAAAGAGGTTTGATATAAAGGAATCAGGATTAGCAGTAGTAATCTTAATGAAGAATATCTAATAAACAGTGAGGATTTCTTATCAAAAGGACG
>JAAYHV010000096.1 GCA_012744355.1 Clostridiales bacterium | reverse complement strand
CGTGTTGAATCACCTCACAATCAACTAAATCAAGGGAGGATTTGTACTCAGAGAAAGTCGGAGCTGTAACAAGAGCTTTACTTGGCTTCAAAGCAAATGCTAACCTGAAGATTATATCAGCTGCACCGTTTCCGCATATTATGCTATCCGCTGGTACATTGTGATATTTTGCCAGCTTACTTCTAAGCTCCCTGCAAAAAGGATCAGGATATCTATTTGCCATATCCAAGGAATCACAAATTGCCGATTTGACCGCACTTGGTATACCAAAGGGGCTAGTATTCTCAGAATAGTCTATTGGCATTTTGCCATACTTATTAAAATATCCTACGTAATCTCCACCGTGTTTCATAATCTCATCCTCCTATATAAATATAGTTAATCTTATAGCTACGCAAATTGCCAAAGCTATGCCTGACGATATGTACATAAGCTTAATAGATTTTTTAATATCATTTTTTTCAATTTCTCTGGTTTTATCGCCTATTGTAGCTTTTTCATTTAGCTTGCCAAAGTAATAAGCATCGCCCGCAAGCTGAATACCAAGGGCTCCCGCGCATACAGCCTCCGTTTGAGCTGAGTTTGGGCTTTTGTGATTATATCTATCTCTCTTAAAAATTTTTATAGCATTTTTCCAGTCCATATTTCCCATTCCCGCTGCCAACATCATTATAACTGCTGATATCCTGGCAGGTAAATAATTTGCTACGTCATCAAGCTTTGCTGCTACAGTTCCAAAATTAATGTACTTTTCATTTTTATATCCCACCATGCTGTCCATGGTATTTATCGCCTTATATATCATGCCAAGCCCTGCTCCTCCTATGGCGCAGAACATAATTGGTGCTATAACACCATCCGTTGTATTCTCAGCTACGGTTTCGACTGTGGCCTTAATTACTTCTTTTTCATTTAGTTCACTCGTATCTCTTCCTACTATATATGAAACTGCCATTCTTCCCTCACCCAAACTATCCTCTAAAGCATCATGCACTTTCATACTTTCTGTTTTTAATGATTTAGTTGCAAAGATCTGGTACATAAGCAGTGTTTCTACTAAAAGACCTAAATATAGAGAAGCCTTATACGCTAAAAAGATTATGCTATAAGTAACCGCTCCCGTAATTAAAAGTACAAGGACGACTAAAAGGAGTCCACCTGACTTGTCTGATTTGACCGTTTTTCTTATTTGTTTTTCCAACGCTGCAATTAGCTTTCCTATATATACTACAGGATGAGGCATCCACCTAGGGTCACCTATTATTAAATCCATTATATATGCTATAACTATTGCTATAGTTAATCTCACTTATACTTACCTCTTCATGTAATTTTCTGCTGCTAAAACAAAGTTCTTTGGAAATTCAACATTTGAATAAAAATAAAGATGTGGGAATCCTATGAAAACGTTATCATAAGCATGAACACATTCCCAACCTCTTCTTCCAAAAGCTTTAACGGCCTCAAAGTCACTTCCGTTATTTGTCGTGTCAAAATAGTGGAATTCATGGCCTTTAATGCTTTCACCTTTTTTGCACATTATATTGTTTTTCTTTGCCGTAATAGTTATGTATCCGAATCTACTTAATTTTTTCGTATTCTCACCTTCACCTTGAAGTAAACCTACCATCTTTTTTCCTTCTAATTTATCCAGAAGATACATGAAGCCTCCGCACTCAGAAAATACAGGCATGCCGCTTCGTATTTTATCCTTTATACTATTTCTCATGGAAGAATTTCCTTCAAGCTTTCCCAAATGAAGCTCTGGATATCCTCCACCTAAATAAATTGCTGATGCATCTTCAGGTACGGTCTCATCTTCCAAAGGAGAAAAGTATTTTATTTTAGCTCCAAGCTTTTCGAGTAAATCTAAATTCTCTTTATAGTAAAAGCAAAAGGCTTTATCTTTAGCCACAGCAATTACTGGCTTTTCTTCTGTAACTTTCTCGATTAGAATATCTTCATATTCTAGTTCGGGAGCTGAATTCGCTAATTCAATTACGGCTTTTACGTCTACGGTTTCTTCAATTTGATCAGATAATATATTTAATTTATTTTTTAAATTTTCGACTTCAAAGGAATTTACAAGACCAAGATGCCTGCTTTCAAGAGCATATCTTTCATCTTTAGGCACATAACCTAAAACCTTAACTTCGCAGAGCTCTTCGATAGTATCCTTTATAAGCATATTCATCATTTTACTGCACTTGTTTAATATCACGCCTTTTATGTTACTATCTTTCTTAAAATCCTTAAACCCATTTATTTCAGCGCACAGCGACAAAGATGCTCCATTTACATCAATAACAAGAATTACAGGTGTCTTTGTAGCCCTTGCAACGTCGTATGCAGATGACTCTGTGCTTTTTCCGCCAAGGCCATCATAATATCCCATGACCCCTTCAATAACCGAAATTTCACTTTCCTCTGAAACTTCTGCCATCAAACCCTTTAATTTCTTTTCATCTATGAAAAACAAATCTAAATTGCTTCCTTTAGTCCCAATTATTTCTCTGTGAAATAGAGGGTCTATGTAATCTGGCCCCACTTTAAATGAACATGTATTTAAATCTCTATTTACTAATGCCTGTAAAAGCCCACATGTTACAGTAGTCTTTCCTCCACCGCTTCTAGGCGCCGCTATTAGCACTCTTGGTATTCTCTTAGTATTCATAGTTAACCTCTAGTTGATATTATATATATTGGATTTTGCCCTGTCATCATATGGTATTTACCGATTTCCTTGGCTTTAGCAATTGAAATCGAGGTGATGTCAATATCTTCTAATACTTCCATAGCTTCGTTTAATGTCTCCAATGCGATTGCGCTTAACACGATTTTTACGTCGGGGTTTTTAGTTCTTAAAAGTTCTACTATCTCTTTTAAATTCCCTTTACTTCCTCCAATAAACGCCCTATCTGGAGCAGGTAAGTTTTCCATAGCCAAAGGAGCTTTACCGCCAACTATCTTCAAATTATATGCAGAGAATTTTTCTCTATTTTTATCTATTAGCTCAATGCCTTCTGGATTTGTTTCTATAGCATATACCTTTGTGCTCGTGTTCATTGTTGCTATCTCAATTCCAACTGAACCAGTTCCTGCTCCTATGTCATATATTACATCATCGTCATTTACTTTTAACGCAGCTATAATTGAGCTTCTTATTTCCTGCTTAGTCATAGGAACCTTGCCTCTTATAAAGGCTTCATCAGAAATGCCACCTCTATATTTATGCTCCTTACTAAAGTCTTTTCGAATGACCCAAACAACGCTTAGCGAAGCAAAAGTCATAACCTTAAGTTCTTGGGGTGTGCCCTTAAATATTTTCTCATCTTCGTAAGACAATCTTTCACCTACATATACATATGCATCTTTAAGTCCAAATTCATTTAACTCATCTATTATATCAGTAGGAGTAACACTTCCTCCTGTTAAGAAAAACGTTTCCTTTGTTTTCATTATTTCTGCTAGTATGTTACATTCCACTCCGTGAGCTGAAACAAGCTTTGCATCTTGCCACGGCCTTCCTATTTTAGATGCCATATATTGCATTGATGAAATTCCTGGAATAACTTTAACATCGTAATCTTTTAAAAGCCCTAAAAGTTTTGTTGCACCACTATAAAATCCAGTATCTCCGCTCATTATAACTACAATATTATCTAACTCGTTATTTTTCTTTATAATTTCAAATATTTTATCGCTATATATTTCTGGTTCGCTCATCTTTTCTGGGAATATTTCAATTAATCTCTTTGCTCCAACTAAAAGATTGGCATTTTCTATTGCCTCTTTTCCACCTAAAGTAAGCGTACCTGCGTTACCCATTCCTATTCCTACAATCGTTATCTTCATCGTAAATCTCCTAAGATTCTAAGAAGTTCTTCTAACGAGTATCCTTCTTCGTTTGGTCTTTTTATAACAATAAACTTAGCACCTGTTATTTCAGCGGCTCTTTTTTTCTCCTTAAAGCCTCCTCTGTTTCCACCGTCTTTTGTTATTAGATTTTTAATTTCATATTTGTTTATAACTTCGATATTCTCTTCCACAGTATTTCTGCCAAAGTGCTTTATAATGTGCTCATCATCTAATCCTGCATCATAGCAAAGTTTTACTGATTCTTTTGTCGGAAGCACCCGAGCATAGACTCTATCTAAGCATGTATACTCAGCTATTTGTTTGCTTCCAGTAGCTGCTAAAACATTTCCGCTACCACACTTACTGCAGGCATCTTTAATATTCTCAGCCATTACAGCTCCGATTAGCTTGCTTTCTTCTCTTAAGAGCCTTAGCAGTTTCTTATCTCTTACCACCAAAGCTATATTTTTACTTACCTCAACGGCATAGGGATGAGTTGCGTCTATTATGATATCATTTTCGCCAATTATATCCTTTATTTGGTTCTGATCTAATCTACCCATAAGAACATTAATTTTATCAGAACCAACAAGCTCTTTGCCAAGTTCGGTTGCAACGGACAGTGTAATTATTAATTCCTTATTCTCTGACAACCTTTCGGCAAGTTCTCTTCCGTCTTCAGTTCCTCCAAAAATCAGAATTTTCTTCACTACATCCTCTTTTCATATCCTCTTGGCGTGACCATTTTTTCCTTAATTATCTTAGTGTCTTTGTTACCTATAAATACAGTACAAAACATATCAAGCTTTTCTTCTCTGAGTTCTTTAAGCGTCAAGATTTTATGTTCCTGGCCTTCTCTTCCGATATTTCTGACATAGCCGCATATTGTGTCAGGCGATTTCTTTTCCATAAGTATATCACATGCTTTTAAAAGATAGTCCGCTCTTTTTTTACTTGCAGGGTTATATATTACTGTACAAAAGTCGCCCATGCCAGCCCCTCTTAATCTAGTCTCAATTAAATCCCAGGGCGTAAGCAAGTCGCTTAATGATATTACTGCAAAATCATGAGTTAGAGGTGCCCCAAGAACTGCTCCTCCGCTCAGCGCCGCTGTAACTCCTGCCACAGGAACTATTTCAACTGGTTCATAATCTTCACTTAACTGATAAATTAATCCTGCCATTCCAAATACTCCTGCGTCGCCGCTGCATACCATAGCTACAGTATTTCCTTCTACCGCTTCTTTAAGCGCTGCATGACATCTTTCAATTTCCTTTGTCATTCCTGTGGAAATTATTGTTTTCTTTGGGCAATAATCCTTTACCAAATCTACGTATACCGTATAACCGCATAGCACATCTGATTCAATAAGTGCATCCTTTGCTTCTATAGTTAGTCCTTCTTTTTTGCCAGGTCCAATACCTATTACATATATTTTCTTCATCTAATTTACTCCTTTATCGCTATTGCTATGGTCATTCCATCCTTTGATGTCTTCTTTAAAAGAAGTTTTCCTGAATTCCCCAAAACCGCGCTTCTCTCACACACGCTATCAGTTCCAACAGTTTTCCTTACAAATTCAGATCCTGAAAACTCTCCTTCTAATTCATTGAGTTCATCGGCTGTGTATATATTTAGTCTAAGCTTGTTCGCTTCCACAAGCTTTAGTATTGCCTCTTCATTCTTTTTTAGATCAATTGTAGATATCGATTTGACAGCTTCAGGGTAAATATTTAAATTTTCAAAAGTCTCAAAATAGAAGCTACTAAGTGCTTCAGGTTCAGTATTTCTCCTGCACCCTATTCCCACAGAAAGAACTCTAGGAACAAGTATAAGCTTATCCGTTTTTTCTTTATATATACTTATTAAAGCTTCTTTTTCTATATCAATGCATTCTCCGTTTAACGATCTTTTTGAAATATCTTTAATCCGCTCAGTATTGATTATTATCATTTCATTTTCAGTTGCCCAACTATCTATTGAAAACACGCCGTTTACATCTGTCGCAGTAGTAATCACAGCATCAGCTCCTGTAAGCCTTGAAATAATATCAGTGTATTCATTGGCTCTTCCTATGTGACCCGATAAAAGAGATATGCAATGTTTTGCATTGTCATCAATTACTATTACCCCTGGGTCTTTGGCCTTATGAACGATGTACGGCGCAATAGTTCTAACAGCTATGCCTGTAGACGAGACAAAAACAAGTAAATCTGAGTTTTTCCATGAATCTTCAATCCACCCACTTAAACTTACTTTATCTGCACCTGTACCAGGGCTAAATTTCCCTTCTAGCTCTTCACTTATACGTCTGCCTAGTTTACATCCTTTTTCTGTAAAGGCAATTACGCTCGCTTTCATTATTTACTTGCCTCTCTATATTCAGTAGTAAAAGTAGGATCATATAGCTTTGACCTTTCATATTCACTTCCTAGGAAATCTCCCACCGTAATTAGTGCTGTTTTTGTAATATTGTTGTCTTTAGCTGTCTTCTCTAGCGTTCCTACTGTACATCTAAATACCAATTCATCATCCCAAGTTGCCTTGTATACAAGCGCTGCTTTTGTATCCTTTGTATATTTACCGCCAGCTATAAGTTCCTCTACAAGCTTAGGGATAAGCCCGGTACTCAAAAAAATTACCATTGTGCTGCCATGGCTTGCAAGAAGTCTCATACTTTCAGCTTCTGGTACGGGAGTCCTACCTTCCATTCTTGTTATTATTACTGTCTGAGTTACATCAGGAAGTGTATACTCAGTCTTAAGGGCTGCAGCTGCTCCACAAAAGCTAGATACTCCAGGTACATATTCATATGCCATACCTTTTTCATCTAAGATGTCCATCTGCTCTCTTATGGCTCCATAAAGGCAAGGATCTCCTGTATGCAGCCTAACTATCTCTTTCTCCTTGTTATCTACCATAACCTTTATTACTTCCTCTAATGTCATTTTAGCACTGTTATAGAGCTTACAATCATTTTTCGCATAGTTAAGAAGTTCCTTGTTTACTAAGCTTCCTGCATATATTATCACGTCTGCTCTTTCAAGAAGTTTTGCGCCTCTTACTGTTATTAAATCTACTGCACCACTTCCGGCACCAACTATATTTATCATCGTGTCCTCCTATTTGATTAAAAGTGTTGTAAAATAGCTGGCATCATCGGCTAT
>JAAYHV010000095.1 GCA_012744355.1 Clostridiales bacterium | reverse complement strand
GATGAAGAAAAACTAGCGAAACTTTTAGGTACAGGTTTAGCAGCATCACCAGGAGCTGCTACTGGAAATATATATTTTAACGCAGAAGATGCTACAGAAGCAGTGGCTAGAGGAGAAAAAACTATATTAGTTAGACAGGAAACCTCACCTGAAGATTTAGCAGGAATGATAGTTGCGGAAGGTATACTCACAGCTCGTGGAGGAATGACTTCTCATGCAGCCGTAGTAGCTAGAGGAATGGGCAAATGCTGCGTATCAGGCTGCTCAGCAGCTATAATCGATGAAACGCACAAGACCCTTAAATTAAGTGGAGAAACATTCCATGATGGCGATCAAATTTCATTAAATGGCACGAATGGAAACATTTATGAAGGAATGATAAAAACCGTATTCCCTAAATTATCTGGAGATTTTGGAACAATAATGAAGTGGTCTGATGAAATTAGAACAATGAAAGTCAGAACAAATGCAGATAATCCTAGAGACGCTAAACAAGCTTTAGACTTTGGAGCTGAAGGAATAGGACTGTGCAGAACGGAACACATGTTTTTTGAAGCTGAAAGAATACCAGCTATAAGAAGAATGATTTTGGCAGATTCATTGGAGGAAAGAAAACAGGCTTTAGATGCTTTACTACCGTATCAAAAGAAAGATTTCTACGATATTTTCAAGGTGATGGGCGATAGACCAGTTACAATTAGGTTGTTAGATCCACCACTACATGAATTCTTACCGAAAACAGTAGCCGACACAACACAGCTTTCAAAGGAATTGAACATTCCTTTTGAAAAACTAATGAATAAATCTGAAGAGCTTCATGAGCAAAATCCTATGCTAGGTCATAGAGGTTGCAGACTGGCAATTTCATATCCTGAAATAGCTGAGATGCAGGCAGAAGCGATTATAGCAGCTGCGATTGAGGTTAAAGAAGAAACAGGTTTAAATGTCGTTCCAGAAATAATGATACCACTTGTAGGTATTCAAAACGAGTTGAAATTTGTAAAGGCTACAGTTATAAAAGCTATAGAAAAGTGCTTTGAAGATAAGGGCAATAAGGTTGACTATATAATTGGAACAATGATAGAGATTCCAAGAGCAGCGCTTCTTGCAGATAAAATAGCAGAAGATGCAGATTTCTTCTCATTTGGGACCAATGATTTAACACAAATGACATTTGGATTCTCAAGAGATGATACAGCAGGATTGATTAAGGAATACATAGAGGATGGAGTTTTAGATGCTGATCCATTCCAATCAATCGATCGAGATGGAATAGGAAAACTAGTTCATATGGCCTCTGAACTAGGTAGGAAGAAAAAACCTAATATTAAATTGGGCGTTTGTGGAGAACATGGAGGAGATCCTAAATCCATACAATTCTTCAGTGAAGTAGGTCTAAATTACGTATCTTGCTCACCGTTCAGGGTACCAGTAGCAAGACTTTCAGCAGCACAAGCTACAATTAAGAATAGAAAGATTTAATAATTACGAAGGTGCATCATTTAGTTGGTGCACTTTTTTTTATTGGCAATTTGTCCTAACTTGATTTGATTTCCATTATTTATTGATAAATGAAATATAGTTGATATAATAAATATAAGTTTCGAGTAATTAGAATTCGTGTGTGTGGTTAAATTAGGAGAATTTTATGAAAAGAGAGAAGTATAAATTATCAAAAGAATATATTCCATTATTAAATAAAAAATACGATGCCATGAGAAACAATGCAAGAGGTGATACTAGTTTAATAGCCTTTGTTCAAATTGATTTTACTCTTGATAGGGTAATAGGCGGAGACTTTTCCGAGAAAATTAAGAAAGGAGATAAGTACACTGATATAATTAGAAAAGAAAAAGAAAATATAGTAGACATTAATGAAAGAATTGTTTTCGGTGAAACACTAACTCCAGAGTACTTAAACGAATGCGCATTAGGAGGGACGTCCATTTCTTTAGAATATAGAAGAAAATCCTTACATGATAACGTAAAAACTCTTTGGATAAGAAATGATATTCATTTTTCTATCAATCTGATGAATGATCATATTTTAGCTTATGTATATTTATATGATATAGATGAAGAAAAAGAAACAGAAAGATTCTTAAAATACATGTCTACATATAACTATGATTTTGTTCAACGAGTAAACTTAATTACTGATAATTACACTACTTTTATGTCAAATAGATTTAAAGATAAATTTTCACCCAGAATAGATGGATGTGATTATTTTAATAGGTTTCGTGACGATAGTGTTTCTTTATATGATTTTGAAATAATTGGTGATGATTTCAAAAAAGAAGAGCTCATAAAGCATTTGGCTAAAAACACAGAGTATACGAAAAACTTTACAGTAACTGATGAAAACAGTGAAGTAAAATACAAGAGAATTACTATTAGATATATTGATAATTCTAAAAGCATATTATGTGTTATGCAGCAGGATTTTACTCAGAGCATGATAGCTGAAATGGATAAAAATATAAAACTTGAGACTGCATTAAATACCGCTAAAAAAGCAAACAAAATAAAATCAAATTTTCTAGCTAACATGAGTCATGATATGAGAACCCCCATGAATGCAATAATAGGGCTATCTAATTTTGGATATGAAGAAAGCAATGAGCCTAAAATAAAAGAATATTTTAGTCAAATAATATACAGTTCTGATTTTTTGATTAATCTACTCAACGATTTGCTAGATATAAATAAGCTGGAAAATGGAAGCTTAAAATTAAATAAAGATGTAATATTGCTATCTGAAGTAACTGAAGAAGTACTTAACATCCTTAGACCAAACGCAGAAGATAAAAATCAAAAATTAACTATAGAAGGCCAATACTTTATAGATGAAAATTATTATGAAATAGACAAACATAGATTGCAGCAAGTTCTGCTTAACGTATTAAGTAATGCAATTAAGTATACTAAAAAAAGCGGCTCCATAAAATGGGAGATAGAGCTAAACGATAAAAAAGATGAGCTAACGATGGTTAATAAGATAAGTGATAATGGAGTTGGAATTAGCGAAAAATATTTGCCTAGTATATTTGAAGCTTTTTCTCAGGAAAAGAACGTACTGTCCATAAGTGAAGGTGGTAGCGGCTTAGGCTTAGCTATTACCAAGAATTTAATGCAATTAATGGGAGGCAGCATTACTTGTGACTCGGTGATTAATGTGGGCACTACTTTTACATTAGAATTTCCTCTTAAGAAAGCTGCTAAAAATGAGATAGAGAAACTAAAAGAAATAGGCATAAAGGAATTAGGCATTGATTTTAAGGATAAAACAGTACTTATTTGTGAAGATAATAATATTAATACTAAAATAGCATCTAAGATAGTTGAATGTAAAGGTGCCAAAGTAGAAGTAGCCGTAAATGGTAAGATAGCTGTAGATATGGCTGAAGAAAAGAATTATGACTGTATTTTAATGGATATTAGAATGCCTATTATGAACGGGATAGAAGCCGCTAAGAAAATCAGAGAAAAGGGTAGCAGCGTGCCGATAATAGCATTATCAGCTAATGCGTATTTAGAAGATATGAAGGAATCCATAAAGGCAGGTATGAATGCTCATATAGCCAAACCGATAAACAAAACAAAGCTACTAGAAACAATAGCTAACGTAATGCTGGAAAATGAGGGATAATATTATGAAAAATAAAGTGAGAGCTGGCATTTTAGGCCATGCAATAGCAGATTCTATAGGGGTTCCTGTAGAGTTTAAATCAAGAGATGAGCTTAATAAAAATCCAGTTTTGGATATGATAGGATTTGGTACATATAATCAGCCTGAAGGCACTTGGTCTGATGACACAACGATGACGCTTTGCCTACTAGACAGTCTTAAGAAAGGCGTTGATTATAGAGATATTATGGACAAATTTTCAGATTGGTTTAATAACGGAGCATATACACCATACAATGAAACATTCGACGTGGGAAACGGCACTCAAAGAGCAATAATTAGGTATATAAACGGAAGTCATCCTTTGGACTGCGGCGGAATTAAAGAAAATGATAATGGTAATGGTGCGCTTATGCGGATCCTTCCTATGGCATTTTACCTTGTTGATAACACACCAATTGAAATTGCCAGGGAAGTTACAAAGGTAGCATCGTTAACTCATAATCATATTAGAAGTCACATAGCTTGCGTTATATATGTGTTCATAGCCGTTTGTCTAATAAGAGGATTAAAACTCGGTGATGCGATAGATACGGGGGTTAAAGAGGCCCTTGTAGTATACAAAGAGGAAAAAGAGTTGACCAAATATGATAGACTCGTTTCCCCGGACTTCAAAAATACTAAACGAGAAAATATAGACAGTAGTGGCTACGTAGTATCAACTTTAGAAGCGGCTATTTGGTGCTTACTTAACACAGGCAGTTATGAAGAAGCAATTTTAAAAGCTGTTAACCTTGGAGATGATGCTGATACAGTAGGAGCTGTAACTGGAGGACTAGCAGGTATATTTTATGGAGCTGAAAGCATCCCTGAAAAATGGACCAATAAGCTTGCAAGAAAAGAATATATAATAAATCTTTGTGATGAGTTTACAGAATCCATTAAATAAATTAAGGCTCCGGGGTTAACCCAGAGCCTTTGATATTTAAGCGTCTTTTAGAAAGGCAACGTAGCCTTTTTTAGCTTCATGTACATCAGCCTTACTGACAACTTCCCAAGGGGCATGCATGTTTAATACTGCAACACCACTATCAACGACTTCCATGCCGTATAGCGCCATTATATATGCTATAGTGCCGCCACCTCCTGCGTCTACTTTTCCAAGTTCACTAGATTGAAAAGTCACATTGTTTTTATGGAATATATTTCTTAAATAAGCCAGATATTCAGGATTAGCATCGTTTGAACCGCTTTTTCCTCGTGAACCTGTATATTTATTAAAAACTATTCCTTTACCGAACATAGCAGAGTTTTTCTTGTCAAATACGCTGTCAAAAGTAGGATCATAAGCTGCACTTACATCTGATGATAACATTTTGCTGCTAGCAAGAGTTCTTCTTAAATTGAGCTCAGAGTAGTTTCCTAATAAATCTAATATTTCAGCCATGGTGTTTTCAAAGAAGTTTGATTGCATGCCGGTAGCTCCGACGCTTCCAATTTCTTCTTTATCTACAAATAATGAGCAGGATGTTTTATCTGGACTGTCCACTTCAAGCATTGCTACAGCTGAAGTGTATGCGCATACTTTATCATCATGACCGTAGGCCATAATCATGCTTCTGTCAAAACCAACTTCTCTTGCTCTGCCAGCTGGTACCACTTCAAGTTCAGCAGACCAGAAATCATCTTCTTCTATATCGTAGTTACTTTTTAATATTTTAAGTAAGTTTAGCTTTACTGCGTCTTTACTGTCTTTATCAAGAGGTATGGAACCTACGATTACATCTAGCTGTTCACCTTCTATTACCTTAGAACTTTTTTTCTCAAGCTGCTCGGCTGATAGGTGAATTAAAAGATCGCTTATGAAAAATACTGGATCATCAGGTTTTTCACCTAAAACAATGCTGACTTTAGCGCCGTCTTTTTTAACTACAATTCCGTGTATTGCCATAGGAAGAGTTACCCACTGATATTTCTTAATTCCACCGTAGTAGTGAGTGTCTAAGTATGCCAATTCGGAATTTTCATATAGAGGATTTTGTTTTACATCTAACCTTGGTGAGTCAGTATGAGCACCTAAGATATTCATGCCTTTAGTTATATCGTCTTTTCCAATGTTAATCATCATGAGAGCTTTATCCATGCAATTAGCGTATATCTTGCTACCGCATTTTAGTTTAATATCATTTTCTTTAGCATATTTAAGACTTATGTAGCCTTTGGCTTTTGCCATTTCAGTTAGAAGTGCTACACATTCTCTTTCGGTCTTGCCGTTACTTAAAAAATCTATGTAATCACTATTTAATCTTTCTAGCTCTTCTAACTCTAAAGCCGAATAGTCTGTCCAAGTATTATTATCTTTCATTTTTTCTCCTTGACTAGGGTATTAACTGATAGAATTATTTTAACATAGAGTGCATTGCTTTTCAATGAACGCAATTACTGTTATATATTAGTTGACATAAAACGCATATAAAGGTAGTATTAATAATAGGATTAAATATATTTTGGTGAGGGGAATGATATGCCGAATTTTAACAAAGGAATACTTATATATTTGGAAATAAATAATAGCGGTATCGAAAAAAGCTCTTTGCAATTAGCCTCTATAGCTTCTGGTATTGCGACAAAGGAAGAATTATTGCTAAATGCTGCTTTTATAATTGACACGGAAGAATTAGATAAATCTGTAGTCGATAAATTGACGAGGGAATTAAAGGATCTGCCAATAGATACGCTATATTTTGCGTATGGTAAATTACCTTATATACCTTCTAAATATGGACAAATTCTTAAAAAAGTGGCAGGCAAACTTAACCCAGAAATAGTTATGTTTGCTAATACAACTTGCAACAAGCCCGTAGCATCTATGACATCTGCCATAAATGATGTAGCGCTAACAGTTGATTGTAGTAGCATAGAATTCTTGGATGATGACCTGCTAAAATTGGGAATTATGAACTGTGAAAGAGAAATGAAAAAAATCGTGACAGATATTAGTAAACCTGCAGTAGTCTTAATAAATACCGAAGAATTTCATGTGGGTTATTCAGTAATTAATAAAGATAAACTAAGGCAAACTAAGGTGATCACCCAAAATTATAGTAAAGTAATGGAAAAAACAAAATCAATTGATGAGTACCAAGGAATTATTGCACTCGGTAATGGTGTAGCTGATAAAGATTTAGTAGCTAGCGTAATTGAATTTTGCGATATTAACGAATACGGACTTGTTTGCACAGAATCTTTAGTCGATCAAGGCATAGCGCCTAGCGACAAATTGATTGATCATAGCGTTAAACTGAATCCAGAGTGCTTGATAGCAATTGGTATATCAGGGGATGAAGAGTTTCTTAAAACTATAGAAGGAACTAAAAGAATAGTTTCTGTTAATACAGATGAAAATGCACCACTTAACAAAGTGGCGCATGAAGTCGTTTTAGCTGATGCTAAAGAAATTATTAAAGTAATAATAGAGCGCTAATACACTAATAAGGTATTAAGTGCTTTTTTTATTGTTAAAAATCCAAGCAGAAAATAATACTGTAAAAGGCACAGCCATAAGTATACCGATACTACCTACTATGCCTTGAATTATTTCAGCAACTATTAATTCTAGATTCAGCAGATAAAATAAATCCTTGTTATAAGCAAAGAACAATAATATTATTGAAAAAGAACCTCCGACATAAGCTAATAATAATGTATTAGTCATCGTACTAATTGCATCTCTACCTATATTTAAACCTGATTGCACCATTCTGCCAAAAGATTTATCTTTCATTTCATTTGAAAGTTCCTGCATAGAAGAAGCCAGTGAAACAGCGACGTCCATAACCGCACCTAATGCACCTATTACTACGCCAGCCCATACTATTGCTCTTAAATCGATAGAAACATTGGATTCTAGCATTGTAAGAAGTATCGAATCTTCATCCACCATGCCTGATATGCTTAGCATAGAATTAGCGATGTGCGCAAGCACAGCAGCTATCATTATACCACCTAGGTTACCTACAACAGCGCATAAGGTTTTTTTGCTCAGTCCATTTAATATAATTAAACTGGTTAAAATTATTATAACTGCAGATATTATGGTCATACGATAAATGTTAGCTCCGCTTAGTATAGATGGTATATATACTCCAAACAGTATTCCGAAAGTAAGTATTAAAGTAATTACAGTTGCTAAACCTTTTAACTTACCAATTAATAATATGAGTAGGATAAAAGTGCCTACTAAAATGATAATACCTTTAGTTCTGTTTGGTGTTACATATTGCCATACTTTATCGCCATCTTCCAAAGATTCAGTGTAGGTTAATAATACTTTGTCATTTTTTTCTACTTTGGATGAAGCGCCTAAGACTGCCCCTGTTAAATATTGCTCAGCGGTCACTATTTCACCTTTTTCGTCTCCCGAGTCTAGCATACATTTAAAAGTTACCGTAGTATTTGTAACGTCATAGGTATCTTCCGATTTTTCATCTGATATAGCTATAACAGTTCCTTTAACAAAATTTTCCTCACTGGAATTTTGAGCCTTATAATTAAAATTCTTATTGCCAAGTACTATAAAAAGAATAGTAGATACAATTATAAGAATAATAACAATCAAATCTAAAGTCTT
>JAAYHV010000094.1 GCA_012744355.1 Clostridiales bacterium | reverse complement strand
AGATTTAAAAGTGAAAATATAGGAAATAGTACTAAGTTTGCAATATTATAAAAATTAACCAAAAATAATACAATATTATCCATATTATTGTCTATGGAATAAAGCTTTAAGATATTATTATTAAAATATAGTAAGCTGAATAGAATAGCATGTAGGAGGAAAGCATGAATAAATTTAAATTTAACAATATGCCCCAATTTAGGATATTGAATGATGATCAAATTGAAGAGATGCATGAAAATGCAATTGACTTGTTAGAAAACTTGGGAATCGTATTTGCGTATGATGAAGCGTTAAAAATTCTTGAAGATGGCGGTTGTGAGGTTGACTGGGACACACAAAAAGTCAAATTTCCAAGGGAAGTAGTAGAAAAATGCATAAATACAGCGCCTTCACAATTTAAACTTTACGATAGAGACGGTAATGAATACTGTAATTTCGGAGATGGTAAAATAAGGTTCAATCCTGGAAGTAGTGCAGTAAATGTTTTGGATAGCGATGGTTGTACTGTTAGACTTTCAAATGTTGGAGATTTAAAGTTACTTACAAAAGTAGCGGATAGCTTAGATGAAATTGATTTCATATCATCTTCAATAGTATGTGAAGAAGCTCCAGGTGAGCTTGGTTCTCAGTACTTATATTATGCGGAAATGAGAAATTCCACTAAACCTATTATAGGAGGATCTACAGACTTAGACGGAGTATTAAGAACTTTCGAGTTATTAAAAGCTGTACTTGGCTCTGAAGAAAATGTTAGGAATAAACCATATACAATTTTTGATATATGTGTAACTTCACCTTTGAAATGGTCAACTATCGGTGCAAAGAACATAGTTGATGCTGTTTTGAGAGATATACCTTTAGAATTGATATCTGCGCAAATTACAGGTGCAACGGGTCCTGTAACTCTAGCAGGAGCAGTATTAGAGCATACTGTAGAAATGTTATCAGGATTGGTTTTGGCACAGCTTGTAAAACCAGGACATCCTGTTGTTTATGGCGGCGCACCATGCATATTCAATATGAAAACAATGTATACACCTATGGAAGCTATGGAATCTAACATGGTTACAGCAGGATATGCGCTTATGGGAAAATATTATGGTCTTCCAGTTCACACATATGCAGCAATGTCAGATTCAAAGATCATTGACTATCAGGCTGGAAGTGAAACTGCTAGAAGTGGAATGATGGCATTTATGCTTGGGATAGATAATGTATCTGGACCAGGTGGGTTAAATGTAATTTCAGAAATGAGTATTGAAAAGCTAGTCATGGATGCTGATTTCATTGGCACAGTAAAACATTTAGAAAAAGGAATAAGATTCGATGATTCAACTTTGGCAAAAGATGTAATATTTAAAGTTGGTTCTGGCGGAAACTTTATGGCCAATAAGCATACACTTAAAAATTACAAAGCAGAACAGTATTATGGAAACGTAACAATGAATTATCAAGATAGAGCAACATGGGAAAAAGAAGGCGGCAAGACTATCTTTGATAAATCAAGAGATTATGTTGAGAAAATAAAAGCAATGAAAAATAAAGATTTAAGTGATGAAAAAATAAAAGCACTTGATAAAGCATTTGTTGAAGTATGTATAGAAGCTGGTTTGGGTAAAGAAAAAGGCTTAGAATTGATTGATACTTACAATAGATCATAATGGTTAGTTAGTCATATAGGGATGACGTTGAAATTATATATTATATAGAGAGAGGAGCATGTAATGCTGGCCCTGTCAGGTGTTACAGAAAAAGAAATGGGTAAAAAAATACCAATGTGGCAAATTTTATTAGTTATCGTTTTGGCTTTAACAGTTATAATTTATTCGATATTCTTTAGTTATGGAGAACTCCATATGCCTATGATATTAGCAGCAGTTATAGCAGCAATAGTAGGTGCTTTAAACAAATGGAAGTGGAGCTTCATGGAAGCAGGTATGATAGCGGGAATAAGTAGATCCATGCAAGCTTGCTTAATACTTCTACTTGTAGGTATATTAATATCTACTTGGAAAGCTGGCGGAATAATACCTTCAATGATTTATTATGGTTTAAACATTATTAACCCAGCATACTTCTTGGTAACTGTATGCTTGTTATGTAGTTTCATATCATTATGTATAGGAAGCTCTTATACAACTGCAGGTACAATTGGCGTAGCTATGATAGGAATCTCTATCGGCATAGGAGTAAATCCAGCTATGACTGCAGGAGCTGTTGTTGCAGGTTCATATTTTGGAGATAAAATGTCTCCTTTATCAGATACTACAAACCTTGCTCCAGCGGTTGCAGGTTCTAATGTATTTGAACATATCAGACACATGATTTATACGACAGGACCTTCATATATAATTTCTCTTGGAGTATATTTAATAATTGGTAGAGGTGCGGCTGATGCTAGCTTATCTCTTGGATTATCTGATACTTTGCAAGAAGAAATTCTAAACGAATTTGTTATTAGTCCACTACTATTATTGCCTGTATTAATACTAGTAGCAGCTGTATTCTTTAAAGTTCCAGTATTGCCTGCAATGTTTGTAGGAGTATTTTCCGGACTAATTTGTATGGGGGCTGTTCAAGGCATTGGTGTTGTAGATTGGTTCAGTATTATGCATTATGGTTATGAAGCAAGCAGTACTGCAGTATTAACAGCTGATTATACAGTTGCTGATATAGTAGGTGGCGGTGGATTCGACTATATGCTATGGACAGTAAGTATTGTATTATGTTCAATGTCTTTCAGTGGAGTTTTGGAGGCAACTGGTATGTTGTCATCTGTAGCAGAAGGAATTTTGAAGTTTGCTAAGAAGGATGGTACATTAATATTAGTTACCGTAAGTTCTTGCATATTCATTAACTTAATCTGTGCAGACCAATACTTAGCAATTATTTTACCTGGTAGAATGTATAAAGAAGCTTTTGAAGACAGAAAGTTAAAGAATAAGAACCTTTCTAGAGCCTTAGAGGATTCCGCAACATTAACATCACCACTAATTCCTTGGAATGTGTGTGGAGCTACTATGGGTGGTTTCTTAGGAGTTTCAGCTATTCAATATGCGCCTTATGCAGTACTGAATTGGATAAATCCTATAGTATCAGTAATATATGGATTTACTGGAATCACAATGGAAAAAATGTCAGACGAAGAATATGAATCAGTTATGGAAAAAAGAAGAATGGAAACAGAGATGGCATTAAAAACTTTAGAAGCTTAAACTTCTTAAGTATATTAAATGTTGGGGCAAGCAGTAAAATAAACTGTATCCTGTCAAAAGATAGACAAAATAAATAAATTTACAAAGAAGGAATGATGCATGTGCGTTGTTCCTTCTTTTCTTCACTAACTTATAAGTGCAAGTCCGCTAAACTCATATCCTAAGGTAAGGATATCTATCCTTTGGCAGAATCTGAATTATCTAATAAAAATGTTACCTGGTAGGAAAGACATCTGAATTTGTGACTCAATAGTTGAGATAAAACATGCTTAATTGTAAATAAAAGATATCAAGCGCATCATAATTAAGAATAAGATGCGGATAATAACAATTATAAACAGAATTGGTGTTTACAAATGGAATTGATAGTAGTATACTATCATTATAGTAGTAATAAAAGAGGAGGACGATTATGGAAATATTAAGAATAGAATACCAAAATATAAATGTTTTTAAAGAGGGTCTAATAGTTGATTTTACAACTAAAGATCGAGTATTTGAATATTCTCCTGTTACAAAGATATATAATACTATCCATACCAATAATGTAATTTGCTTAGTTGGGATTAATGCTTCAGGTAAATCAGTAGCTTTAAGATTGATGAATGCAGCTATGCAAGTGATTTTAGAAAACAAAGGTTTAAACGAATTAAATTTTGCCCCGGGCATTATAAAAGATGGAACGATATTAACGATTGACTTTTACGTAAATGAAAATTTTTACAGGCTAACTTCAGAAATTAAGATAGAAAATCTTAACAATAGGTTGGAATATTATTTTAACGATGAAAAAATCTACAATAAATCAAAATCAGAAATAAAAAACAGAAAAGAACTTTTTGATTACAGTAAAAAAGATCCAATTTATCATAGGACGGATTTTGAACAAAACAAATTGTCTTTACTAAAAAAATACGACAGTATAATAAGTATAATCACTAAAGATTTTTATAGACCGCTTTTAATAAACTTTTTAAGTGAAACAAATCATAATATGTATATGATTCCAGGCAAAGCAAAAATGGAAATAATAAACTTATTCGATGATAGTATTAAAGAACTAACCAAAAAAGAATATAGCATTAATGTTACTTTTAAAAATAATTCCAAGTATATAAGTGATGATTTTGGTGAAGACTTATTATCTTCTGGCACTATACGCGGAGGGAATTTGCTTTATTATGTTAAGTTAGTTTTAAACGCAGGTGGAATACTGGTGATAGATGAGCTTGAAAATCACATGAACAAAAGATTAATAGAAATCATCATAGATTTATTTGAAGATAAAGATATAAATAAAAAGGGCGCGACACTGCTGTTTTCAACACATTATGTAGAAATTTTAGAAACTATTGACAGAAAAGACAACATTTATTTGATGCTTCGTGATGATGATTATGTTTCTCGTGCTGTAAGGTATGCTGACAAGGTATCTAGAAATGATGTGAAAAAAAGTGACATCTTGTTATCTAATTATATTAACGGTACTTCACCCAAATATGAAAATGTAGAAAAATTAAGAGAATTTATGTGCAAATCTATGTCAGAAGGTGAGTCAAGTGGAGAAGAATAGAATTGATTTGTGCGGAAAGAAAATTCTATGTATGTATGAAGGAAATGCTGAGAAAGCTATATTAAATATTTTGCTAGATAACAGTTTGTTAATCTTTGATAGAAAAATGCTAATAAAAGGGAAACCGGTTCGAAGGGAAAGAGTAAATATCATTGAAAAAAAGTATTTAAGTGATGATTTTAGATGTCAAATTGTGATAATCAGGGTAATAGATTCTAAAAATGAGAAATTTAAACTAAGCAAACTATATGTGAACAAAGTAGATAGCATTATTAACACTATCACTTCACCAGAGATAGAGATATTGACCGTAATTGCAGACGATAATTATGACAGATATTGCTCTAGTAATTATTCTAAACCTAGCTTGTATTGCAAAGCAGAATATAAGAATATAAAAATAAAAAGCGAGGAATTCATAGAAAAACGTTTTTCAGATCCTTTGGTTTTGGTAGGTGCTATAAAGAAACATAAAAAAAGTATAGGAAAAGACAATTTAACTTTATTTGATCTTTTAATATAGAAACTAATTACCTCAAAACAGCCACCAATGTGACTGTTTTGTTTCAATAAAAGAACAAGGTTAATCTTTAAAATCGTTGTTAATCCATACAAAGTATGGTAAATTATAGGTAGTCAAATATTTAACAAAGAAGAGGTTGAGATGAAAAAAATAGTATTAGCCGCATTAATAAGCGTAGCATTGTTCCTCACAGGCTGTGCAAGTGAGGAATCTACAAGTATTGATATTGCAACTTTAAAAGGACCTACTGCAATGGGACTTGTAAAAATAATGGAGGACTCTGAAAGT
>JAAYHV010000093.1 GCA_012744355.1 Clostridiales bacterium | reverse complement strand
TTAAGTGCTGTATTTGTAATTTTTCCCTTGTTTGATACTATCATCAGGATAACTGATTGCTCATCTACTGGTAACAGCTTAATAAACTTTAACACTTCATCATTTTGAGTTGGCGTTAGTGCAAATGAAGTAAGATTAGTAATCTCAGATAAAATTGCTGCTGCATCTTTAACCATCTGTTCAAATTCTGATACATCTGATTTGAGCCTATTTGAAATTATATTCTTTTCAATCTTGGTAAGATTTGTCTTCATCATAAGGGTGTTTACATAAAGCCTATATGCTTTATCTGATGGTACTCTTCCTGCTGATGTATGCGGATGAGTTAAATATCCCAACTCTTCTAAGTCAGACATTTCATTTCTTATCGTGGCAGGACTTATTCCTAAATCATATTTTTTTGCTAGTGATCTAGAACCAACGGGCTCAGCGCAAGTAACATAGTCTGTTATTATAGCTTGAAGTATTTTCAGTTTTCTTTCGCTAAGTTCCATAGCCCCTCCTTCCTTTTGTTAGCACTCCTCTTGCATGAGTGCTAAGCATATTAATAATTTAACATTAATTGAATGCTATGTCAACATATTCTATCAATTAATTATGTGTTTTTTCTGTGATAAAAATATTAAAAAAAAGAAGGAGATATACCCCTTCTCCGATTCCATTATTCGGCTTTAAATTGTTTCCAATATTTACTGTACAGCTCGTTACCCTTTGGGCCAAGATCCTTAAGTACTTCTGAGTTATCAATCATCTCTTCTGTAAGAAATACCTTTTCATTGTTAAGTATATCTTCATCAAGAAGCGCTTGAGCTGCTACATTAGGGCAACTATAAGTCAAATACTCAAAGTTTTTCTTTGCTACATCTTCTCTACACATAAAATTTATCCATGCTTCTGCGTTTTCTTTGTTTTCTGATGTTTTAGTTATAACCCATGAATCTACAAACAGCTGCGAGCCTTCCTTAGGTACAACAAAGTCAAGTTTATCATTAAGCTCTAGAGCGTATAAATACTCACCATTCCAAATTACTCCAAGTGCTGCTGATTCACTGGCTAAGATATCTCTTGCTGAATCATTGGCATATTTATATACTAACGATTTTTGCTTCTTAAGCAGTTCAGATGCCTCTTTTAATTCTTCTTCATCTACAGTATTTAAAGAGTATCCCAGAATTTTTTCCGCTACCATAAATGTGTCTCTGATGCTGTCTTGCATAACTATTTCGCCTGCGAAATCTTCGTCCCATAAATCTTCCCATGAATCTATAACTTTATCTCCAACCATTTCCGTATTATATAGTATTCCTGCAGTCCCAAAAGTATGAGGAACAGAGTATTTATTTTCTGGATCAAATTCTCTTGACATTTCTAAATATTTATCACCTATGTTTTTAATATTAGGAACATTATCAAAGTTTATCTCCGAAAGTAATTCCTCTTCTATCAGTCTTTCTATCATGTAATCTGAAGGACACAGCACATCATAGCTTGCCGAATTGTTTTTAATCACTGGGTACATTTCTTCACAAGTATCGTAAGTATCTAGGATAACTTCGATTCCCGTTTCCTCTTTGAACATCTCTATTAATTCTGGGTCAAAATAGTCTCCGTACGAGTATACATAAACCTTTTCACCGCTCCCGCTGCCGCAACCTGCTAATACTACCATAATAATAGTTAGCGATAAAGCAAATATAATCTTTTTCATTCTATTAACCTCTCTAATATATAACGCTTTCTTTTCTGCCTTTAGAAAGAAAGTTAACTAGCAATAACATTACAAGTACCAATGCAAATATTATAGTCGATAGTGCAAATAATGAGGGTCTTATACCCACCTTTACTTGGCTGTATATAAGTGTTGATATTGTATTGATCCCTGCTCCTCTTGTGAAATGTGTTATTACAAAGTCATCCACAGACATTGTAAAAGATAACAAAAGTCCTGCTAAAATTCCAGGTCTAAGTTCAGGCAATACGATTTTTACGAAAGCATAAAATCTAGATGCGCCTAAATCTAAAGCAGCTTCATATAAAGTGTTTACCGACTTATTCACTCTAGGCCTTACCGACAAAATAACATAAGGTATGCAAAAAGTTACGTGGGCCAGATAAACTGTTCCCCAATTTAATGATATTCCAAACATTAAAAATGTTAAAAGTAAAGCTATCCCTGTCACTATGTCGGCATTAAGCAGTGGTATGTTATTAAACCCTAATATCAAATTTTGTTGCTTTGTTTTCATTCCATCTATACCTACCGCCGCAAAAGTTCCTATTATAGTTGCGGTAACACTGGCAGTTATAGCTATGGTGAATGTATTTATAACCGCTTGCATAATCATTCTATTTGAAAACATCTCTTCATACCATTTTAAACTAAATCCACTAAAAACAGACATCGATTTACTTTCATTAAAAGAAAGTACTACTAAGGCAATTATAGGGAGATATAAAAAGAGAACAACTATACCGATATATATGAATTTCAAATATTTTTTCATATGAAGCTGTCCTCCCCAGTCTTATCAAACCTTTCTAGAAATATCATGCTTACTATTATAAACAGCATCATAACAAGCGATAGTCCTGATCCTAAGTTCCAGTTTGAACTAACAGTAAATTCTTGTTCAATAATATTACCTATCAAGTTTATCTTTCCGCCACCTAGCATATTTGATATTACAAAAGTTGTAAGTGAAGGTATAAATACCATATTAATTCCGCTCACGATTCCAGGTATGCTTAGTGGTAAATAAATCTTGGTTATGACTTTGCTTGTGCTAGCACCTAAATCATAAGCAGCTTCAATGACGCTGTCATCAATTTTAGACATCACGTTATATATAGGAAGTATCATAAATGGCAGAAAATCATAAACCATTCCCAGAACTACTGCGGCAGGCGTATTTATAATCTCCAATGCGGGAAGGCCTATTGTTTCTAATACTC
Organism: Clostridiales bacterium; assembly: GCA_012744355.1. Classification (GTDB taxonomy): domain Bacteria; phylum Bacillota; class Clostridia; order Peptostreptococcales; family Anaerovoracaceae; genus JAAYHV01. The sequence goes on along the minus strand of JAAYHV010000093.1, from coordinate 5,490 downwards.
CATTTATTACTCCGTTTTTTTCAAGTAATACTTGCCAAGCCATTGTTCTAAGTAGAAAGTTCATCCACATTGGAAGTATAAACAAAAATATCATAAAACCGCGTTTACCCAAATTGCTGTTTCTCATAATAATAGCTAGTGGATAAGCTATTAGAAAACAGATAACAGTACTTATTAGTGCCAATAAAACACTAAGCCATAAGGCCTGAAGATGTACAGAATCCCCAATGGCTAGAACATTTTCCAAAGTGAAGTTTTCATTTCTATCAGTTAATCCGTAATATGCGATGGCGCCTATAGGTATTATGGTTCCTGCCAATATCCATATTATAAACGGTACTGCCAAGGATTTTTTATATGTCAATGTCAATCGCCTCCTCATCTGATGATGTAGGTTTATGCATTATCTGTATATTCGAAGGAATAACATCGAGGGAAACTTCATCTCCTATATCGTATTTTTCATAACACTGAACTAGCCATTCAAAATCATTCTCTCCACTTTTTATTAACATTTCATAGTGAACTCCAATGAAAACTCTTGTGAGTACCGTTCCATTAATCCGTCCGTATCCTCTATCTTTAACGAGCACATCTTCTGGTCTAATTACTACATCAACCGGCTTGTTATTGCCAAACCCTTCGTCTATACATGGAAATTCTGCGCCGTTTATTCTTACTAGTCTATCTTTTATCATGAGTCCATCAATTATATTGCTATCCCCAATAAAATCTGCAACAAATGCATTTTCTGGTTCATTATATATCTCCTCTGGAGTCCCCATCTGTTGAATATATCCATCGTTTATTACAATTACCTTGTCCGACATTGTAAGGGCTTCTTCCTGATCATGGGTAACGTATATAAAAGTTATTCCTAATTCTTTTTTTAGCCTTATAAGTTCGTACTGCATTTCTTGTCTCAGTTTTAAATCAAGTGCGCCTAAAGGCTCATCTAAAAGCAGTACCTTTGGTTCATTTACTATGGCTCTTGCCATAGCAATGCGCTGTTGCTGGCCTCCACTTAGTTTATCTATGCTTCTTTTTTCAAAACCATTAAGATTTACTAGCTTTAATGCATAATCAACTTTATCGTCTATATATTTTTGACTTTTACCATTTATTTTAAGCCCAAAAGCTATATTCGCTTTGACGTCCATATGTGGAAAAAGTGCATATTTTTGAAAGACAGTATTTAAATTCCGTTTATTAGCAGGTAAATCAGTTATGTCTTTACCTTCAAAAAAGACTCTGCCCACGTCAGCTGTTTCGAAACCTCCAAGAATTCTTAGTATGGTTGTCTTACCACATCCAGATGGACCAAGCAAGGTAATAAATTCATTTTCGTGCACAGTTAAACTGAAATCATCAAGCACCCTTAGATTTCCAAAATTCTTTGTTATATTTTCAAGTTTAATGAGTTCTTTCAATTATATTCCCCCTGGATTAAAAGCTAGGTGGAGAGCTAACCCAAATTAATTCAGCTCCCATATCAGAACTAAGGTAATGCACCCTGTCCGATTTGTGGTAGAAGGACTCTCCTTCAAACACTTTATGTTTCTTATTGCCAATATGAACGGTTAAATCACCTTTTATTAAATAACCAAATTCCTCGCCTTCATGAGGATTATCAAATATTGTGCTTCCTCCAGGCTTTAGTGTTAGCCTTATTGGCTCCATCATATTTTTTTGGGCATTAGGGATTATCCATTCTATTATATTCTTATGTTCATCGTCTCGCTTTTCAAAATAGTCATCATATTTGAAAGCCACCTTAATCTCTGTATTATATGAAAAGAACTCTTTTATTTCTGTGCCTAGGCACATTAGTATATCTTCAAGTGTAGCTATTGAAGGCGATGTTAAGTCTCTTTCAACTTGTGAAATAAAGCCCTTAGAAAGTTCTGCTCTATCGGCCAGTTCTTCCTGAGTTAAACCTCTCTCTATCCTTATTTCTTTTATCCTACTACCTATTCTCATAACTACCTCTTTCAGAGCTATACTAAGTATTAAGTTTAGTATTAGTAAACATCAGTAAATAAATTATACTCGAACTCATATAAAAGTCAAGTATAATTTTCATGTTTATTTAAATTTCTGGTTAATAGCCAATATGACATAATACTATTTGATCTTACTTCTTGGAGCAGAAAGTTGTTTGATTAGTTTATTGAATGGTCAGGAAATACATCTATCTGTTTTGAAAACAGTGTTTGTCAAAATAATAGCTACCAAGGAATTAATACAAAAGATATGATGGCAATAAATGCAAATAATGCGTTTAAGAATATAAATAGCTTTTGCTTTTCCTTATAAGAAATAATGATAGCGATTACTGCCGATAAAACTGCAGCTGGTATTGTTATAAAAAAAATACTAAACAAATATAAAACGTCAATATACACAAAAGCCGATAGAGCAGCGGTAATCATCGTCCACTTTTTTCAAGCATTTGCCATGATATGGTCTCCTTTTTGAAAATATAATTATTCTAACACACCTAGAGTTTGGCCACTACTTATTGTTAGAATACATTAATAGTCTGATAAACAAATAATATTTCATCAGTAAATAAATTATACTTGGCCTTTTGTCAAAGCCAAGTATAATTTTCACGCTTATTTAAATTGTTTTTTTACAGCATTCTCTACTATTTGGATCAGTTCCTCATAACCTGAGTCACTTTCCCATTCATAACCAAGGTGTCTTTTTATCGTCAGATAAATCCAGTCCTTGTAATGGTTTATTATTTCTTCATATCCTAAACCCTCTTTTTTCAATTCTTCGATATCGTATTTGCTGTATTCCAGCTTAATAGTACACCGTTTTCTATCTTTGCCGTTAACTTCATCATAGATTTTAACATCGCAAGTAGAAACGTATGGTTTATCTGGTACTATTTTTATCCTTTTAATATTTAAGGCACTCATCTTTACTCCTAATCGTTTTTTAGAAAACCCATCATATCTTCAAGCTCTTGACCTTGAAGTGAAAGCTTTTCGCAGATTCTGATTATTATATCATCATCAAATACATAGTCACTATTAATGCATATATTGGTAAACGCTATTTTAGGTATCTTGAGTTCACTAAAACTATCATCTCCATGGGTAATGTACTTATCGTAAATCTTAAAAAACACCATGGAAAAACTTTTTTCGCAGTTCATCTTTATTGGCACTCGTCTGCATGTTCATGCTGATGACAAATAGAACCTGTAGACACAAGTTTACCTGCTAGATATGCTTCTACGTTTTCCAAGGCATCTCCCTTAGCACCTATTACAACTTCGATGTCTCTTGAGTTGAAGATATCAACAGCTCCTCCGCCCATTCCGCCAGAAATTATTACCTTCACGCCGTTATCAGCTAAAAAATTTGGTAAAAAGCCTGGTTTGTGTCCAGGATTTGCCACTACCTTTGTACTAACTATTTTTCCGTTTTCTTCAGTGTATAACGCAAAACTTTGGCAATGTCCAAAATGTTCTGTTACGTTTTTTCCGTCACATGCTACTGCTATTATCATAATTTTCCCTCCGTTTTTTCCATCTCTTTTAATAAATCTTTTACCTTATTAAGCCAATCTCCACTAAATGCTTCAATGCTTCCAGTGTCGCATAATAGTGCTAATGTTGGTTCAATAGGAATTACTCCTAATACCTCTAATCCTTTTTCTTCTGCCACCTTATCAATATGACTTTCGCCAAATAGTTTGATTTCAGTATCACAGTTAGGGCATTTAATATAGCTCATGTTTTCAACTAGTCCAAGTATTGGAATATCCATCATTGTAGCCATATTTAAAGCCTTCTCTACTATCATGCCTACAAGTTCCTGTGGAGATGCTACTATTATAATACCATCTACTGGAAGTGACTGGAATACAGTTAGAGGCACATCGCCCGTTCCAGGTGGCATGTCTACAAACATAAAATCTATGTCTCCCCAAATTACATCTGTCCAAAACTGTTTAACAGTTCCCGCTAAAATAGGTCCTCTCCATACCACAGGATCTGTTTCATTTTCTGTAAGTAGGTTTAGTGACATTACCTTAAGCCCAGTATGAGTCGTACATGGATAAATACCTTTTTCATCTCCTACCGCATTTTCTTTAATCCCAAACATCTTTGGAATAGATGGTCCTGTTATGTCTGCATCCATTATAGCTGTCTTGTACCCACTTCTTTGAGCAAGTACTGCAGATAAAGAAGTTACTAAGGATTTTCCTACTCCTCCCTTACCACTTACTACACCGATTACTCTCTTGACGTTTGAACCTTCGTGCAATTTTTCGATTAGAGACTTTGGATCTCTGTCTGTACAGCTTGAACTGCAGTTTGAACATTCATGATCACAGTTTTCTAAGTTTTTTTCTGCCATTTAATATACCTTGCCTTTCATTAATTTCCCAACAACATTTTCATTGTATTTTCATAGACTTTTTTTAATTCTGTCCTAGCTTCACTATCTACCTCAGATATCGGAATCCCATCATTTATTGACTTTGATACTGCTTTATCAAAAGGAACCTTACCCACAAAATCAATATTTTCTTGCTCACAATAGTTTTCAATATCATCTGTAATCTCTTCGCTTATTGAATACTTATTAACGCATATTGCAACCTTAGCGTTAAATATTCGAGCAGTTTCTACTATTCTTTTCATATCACTCATTCCAGATACAGTTGGTTCCGTTACAATTAATACTAGGTCAACTCCACTAATTGATGCTATTACCGGGCATCCTATTCCAGGTGACCCGTCAATTATAGCTATTTCCGTATCCTTATGTACATTATCAATTAAATCCTGTTTTACTTGAGAAACTAGCTTCCCTGAGTTTCCTCTGCCCATCTTTAATTCAGCTGAAGAAAAAACTCTACCCTTTTCCTTGTACATCATAAGGTGTCCTGAAACATCGTCATAAAGCTTAGCTGCTCCTACAGGACATACGATTTCGCAAACACCGCAACCTTCGCAAAGAAGGGGGTTTACCTGATATCCAGTTTCCACAGGATATATTGCATTAAACCTACAGTTTGTTTTACACTTTCCGCAACCTATGCATTTAGACAAATCAATTTTTGATTTGTCAGAACCATAATATTCTTTTATTGCTGGTTCTTTTTCAAATTTTTCTAGTGAATGAAGATTAGGAGCATCTACATCGCAATCAGCAAAAGCTTTCGCTTTGGAAAATCCTATAAAAGCTGCTGCAACTGTCGTCTTTCCTGTACCACCTTTACCGCTTAATATTAGAAGTGACTTCATCATTTTGCCACCTCCTTTTCAATATTTTCTAAAATATCAGAAAATCTTTTAGCTAACTTATCAGAAGCTTCAAGGGCAGCTATGCCACGAGCATTACTTTTAGCCAGCTCATCATCATATGCAATTGTGTCTAATATTTTTAAACCTTTTTCTTCACAATATGTTTTTATCATATTATCATCAATCTCATCTGGATCACATTTATTTATAATTACTCC
>JAAYHV010000092.1 GCA_012744355.1 Clostridiales bacterium | reverse complement strand
TGATTTGATTGCAGCAATAGGACTTTCGGATAGAATAAGAGAAGAATCATATAATGCAATAAAGCGTCTTAAAAAAGAGGGAATTAAAACATGGATGCTTACAGGAGATAATGAGAAAACAGCAAAACAGGTATCAGAAGAATTGGGATTAGATGGATATTTTGCAGAGGTATTACCTGAGCAGAAACAAGAAAAGATTAAAGAATTACAATCAGAAGGTAGATTTGTAGCAATGACTGGAGATGGAGTAAATGATGCCCCTGCTCTAGCGCAAGCTGATGTAGGAATAGCAATAGGTTCTGGTACAGATGTAGCAGCTGAAACTGCAGATATTATACTCGTAAACTCTAATCCAGAAGATGTAGTATCTCTTATTGACTTTGGTAGAGCTACTTATAAGAAAATGATACAAAACCTTATATGGGCAACAGGATACAATGTGGTTGCGATACCGCTTGCAGCTGGGGTATTATCAGGTATAGGAATAGTTATATCTCCAGCAGTTGGAGCAGTGCTTATGTCTCTTAGTACAATTATAGTAGCAATCAATGCAAAACTCCTTAAATTAGAGAGATGAACGGGGTCAAGCTATTACTCTTCATTTAATGTTATTATTAATTCATAATTTGAAATACAGTTTTCGGGCATTTTTAATTGAATCATTTATGGGCAGGCTATTTTGTATACTATGTTTAAGGGACTAGAGCGATTTATATACGACTTAGTCCCTAAGTTATTATTTAATATCTAAATCCATTTTAAAGTTTACACAACTTTGAGACGGTTTTTTTACTTTATAATAGCGTTAACACGAACAATTTGGTCGGGATACTTTCTGTTACCTTCGCTCCATTTTAGTTCTATATTTAATTTTTCATTTATCATCTTAGCTATATCTATGCCAAAAGCTTCTAAGGTGTATCTCATTTGGTCTATGTGGCGACAGGGTTTGCCTAAAGGTCTTGTGCAAGAATCAACGCCGCAAATCACGCACGAATCAGCGTAAAAAGCAAAGCTGCCTGGGGTGTTTTGCTCTTCTTCCAAAACCAAATAATTCATTTCATATATAGCGTCTAAATCCTTCGCAGCCGCCTGATCATCTGTTAAGTCCTTTAAATCAAGAACCCAAGCATTTACTTTCATTTCTGTGCGCCCTTTAAAGGCAACTGTGACATCAAAAGGAAATGGAGGGCAACTCCACAAGTTTCCGTAGTTAGGGCAATCTTTACAGTAGCTGTGTATTCTTTCAATGTCAAAGTAATTATCTGTTAATTCTTTGAGTGATAATATAAAAGTGTACTTTTTCATAACTCTCCTTTTGTTTCATTTATATACATAATTATATCACTGGCAATTTAAAATTCAATAAGAATAAATTTAAACAACTATTTTATTAAAAAATATGATAAAATGATAAAAAAGATAAGAGGAGTCATCATGGCATTTAATATATTCAAAAGTAAAAAAACTGCTGACACAGTCTACTACAATGGAAAGATTCATGCAGGTTACACATTTTCTCATGTGGTTGATGCTGTCGCGGTTAAAGAAGGTAAAGTTATAGCTGTAGGTGATTTTAACATGATGGAAGAACTAGTGGATACAAATACGTTTCTGTATGATTTAAAGGGGAAATATGTATTCCCAGGGTTTATAGAAACAATAGAAAGACCGGTTATGGACACATTGTTTAAAGAATATATTCACTTGGATAAAGATATGAATGCAGAAGATGTTAAAGATGGTATAGAGAATGTACTGTATGAATATGATGATAATGAAGTAGTCTTTGGGTATGGATATGGAGATAAGACTTTTGAAGGATTTAATAGAAATGAAATTACTTCTAAGATGGACGAAGTAGAAACTTCAAAACCCTTGCTGATTGTTCATGATAACTGCTTGACATGTGCATATAATTCGTTGGCGGATAAGATCATAAAGGAAGCAGCTGAAGAAGAAGCTGTTCGGGTTATAACGTTACCATATATTCTAAACCTTCTTCTACCATTTGATTACGAAACTGTTTTAGATGAGGTGGAAAAAGTTAACGATGAATATCCCGAAAGAGGCATTACTACAGTATATAACTGGGGGTCGCCGAATTTCTTTGATGAAGTATTTGAAAATGCTGTTTTGAGCATTCTAAATGAAGGGGTGCTTAAGGTAAAGCACCAAGGAACCTTAATGATAAGTAGTAAGATTAACAGTAAGCTCCTAGGGCATTTGCTTTCACAGCTAAGAGCAAAATGTACCGAAGTTTCAGAATATATGATGCATGAAATACTTTATATTGAATTAAACGAAAGTATTGGAGAAAATGATTTGGCAGAGATCATCGAGTGCGCAGTTGAGTTAAATATTAAAATACATATAAGCTGTCACTGTGATGAAGAGGTTGCAATGGTCTACAAAGTTGCCGAAAAGGTTTCGATGAGAGGAAATAGTGAATTTATATTTATATTTACTGAAGAAGAAACTGATATTTCTGAACATCAAAAAGAATATGCGAATTCAGAATATATTAGATACATTGGAAAGAGATGCAAAAGCAGAAGAGAGTTATTTGAAAAAAGTAAAGATACAGGAGAAGTTATTAAACAGCTTACAGAAATTGCAGCCAGCTACTTGGGTCTTGATGAATTATTAGGGATAATTGAAGAAGGTTTTATTGCTGATTTTTCAATATTTGATAGAAATCCACTGGAAATGGCACCGGCTAAATTCTATAAAGAGAGTGCAGCAATGACAGTTATAAATGGTGAAATAGTGTATGATGAAGCTCGTGAAGCGGATGATGAATTGTATCAGATGTTATCAACCTCGCCGCTTTAGAACAAATGCTTATCACCTTTTAATCACTAAACAATCACATACAGGCATATGGCGTGACGTATAATGTTTGTATTCAATGAGGTTTGTAGTATTAATTTATGCAGACTTTCCTTCTTTTATTGAATACACACACACTTTTCAGAAGAACGCCTCGATGAGGTGTTTTTCTGTTTTATGGGAGGTCAAAATGAAAATACTATTAATAAACGGTAGTCCAAGAAGCGACGGAAATTGCAATGATGCACTTGATATCATTGAAAAAGAAGTTTTAAAACATGAGAAAGAAGCAATAATAACAAAATTAAGTCTTGGAGACAAGGTGCTTTTGGGGTGTTCTCAATGCGACGACTGTAAAACCAATGGTGGTAATTGCACTAAAGATGATGATACTTGCGATATTATTAACAAAATATACATGGCAGATATGGTTATAATATCATCACCTGTATACTGGTGGAACGTAACGGGGCAGCTAAAGACGTTGATAGACAAATTCTATTCTAAAGAAGATGAATTTAATGAGATTACCAAGATTATTGGATATCTAACAATCGGATCGGCAGACCAAGATGATGATCAGTACCACTTCATAAAAAAACAACTGCAATATTTTGCAGATGGATTTGATTGGGACATAGCATTTAACCGGAGCTATACTGCTGATGCAAAGGGTGATTTACTGAAGAATAAAGATGTGATTGAAGATATTATAGGTGTAGTCAAAAGAACATTTACTAAGTAGGAAGTGCTTATACTAAAATAGCCTCCAAGCTGAGCTTGGAGGCTATTTTTATAGATTAATGAACGTATTCTTTTATCATTTGAGCGCCTAGGTTCATAGCGCTAACATTTAATTTTTCTGTGCCCTTGGGTATATGAGCAACGACTGCATCTTCTAAGGATTCTTTAGATGCAAGATCCAAAGCCGCATTTACAGCACCTACAGAAATTATATTAGCTGACATAGGATTTTTTATTACTTTTCTTGCAGAACTTAAAATTGGAAGTTTATAAACCTTATGAGCTTCTCCGATGTTTTTTGGAACGTTGATCGAATCGTCAACTACTAATACAGCATTATCTGCCAAAGTGTCTTTGTACTTGTCAAAAGATTGTTGCGTTAATGACATTAAGCAAGTTGGTTTAGTAACTTTAGTATAATTAACAGCTTTATCATCCACTAGAACTTCCGCTTTGCAAAGACCTCCCCTAGCTTCTGGGCCATAAGATTGAGATTGTACTACGCTTTTCCCATCTAGAAAAGCTGCCTCAGCCATAATAATTGTTCCTAGAATAACTCCTTGCCCACCTGAACCAGTGAACCGTAGTTCTGATTTACACATTTCTTTTTCCTCCAACTTTGTCAATAATAGTTTGATATAAGTCCGTATATTCTTCTTTTGGTTCGTTATAAAATTCTCCTATAACTAATTTATCTTCAAGCTCTTCTTTGCTGAGTTTATCAGCTTTTGTCTTTGAAATACAATTTTTTTCTTGCCAGTGCATCATATCAATAGGGCCGCCTTTTTTGTTCTTTCTGCCATAATAGGTAGGACAAATGCTCGTGGCATCTATAAATGAAAAACCGTGGTTTTTGATGCCGTTTTCAATCAATTTTATTGTTAGTGGAACGTGGTAACAATCTCCTCTTGCTGTATATGTAGCACCTGCAGCCTTTGCAAGCCTAGGAAGATCAAAAGCACCATCGATGTTTCCGTAAGGAGCCGTTGTTCCCTTTTCTCCAGTCGGTGTAGTAGGAGAGTATTGACCTCCTGTCATTCCATATGTGTTGTTATTAAAAACTACAATCGTTAAATCAATGTTTCGTCTACAACCGTGAATCAAATGGTTTCCACCTATGGCAGCAGCATCTCCATCGCCTGTTATAACAATTACAGTCATTTCGGGTTTTGCCATCTTAATTCCGGTGGCAAAAGCAATCGCTCTTCCGTGAGTAGTATGAAGGGTGTTATAGTTCATATATCCCGCAGCTCTTGAGGAGCAACCGATTCCAGAAACTATGGTTACCATATCTTTGTCGAGGTTCAAGTTGTCTATTGCTTGGCAGACATCTCTCATCAAGATACCGTGGCCGCAACCAGGGCACCATATATGAGGTAGACGGTCTGTTCTTAGATGCTTTTCTATTAATTTACTGGGCATTGGAATTCACCTCCTGAAGCTTTTTTATAATCTCATCGGGCGAAATTGTGGTTCCATCAATTTTTCCAAGGAAGTGAACATTAGAGTTATCCTTGACTATACGCTGAACAGTTAAAAGAATTTGTCCATAATTATGTTCTACAACCAGTATGTTTTTAATTTTTTTTGAAAGCTCAGCGAGTTTTTCTTCAGGAAAAGGCCAAATCGTAATTGGATTAAATATACCAAATTTAAGTCCTGTTTCTTTCGCTCGCTCTTTAGCACCTAAAACTGCTCTCATTGTTCCGCCATAACATACAATCAATGTATCACAGTCATCCGTATCAATAGTTTCATATTTTATAATATCATCTTTGTAAACTTCGATTTTTTTCATTAGGCGAAGTCCTTCGTCATGAGCCATCTTATTATCGTTAGTAGGGAATCCTTCGTCATCATGGAACAATCCAGTTATGTTATATAGGCTTCCAGTACCAAATGAAGGCATATGTGGAATGTATTCTCTTTCGCCTACTGCGTAAGGTAATCCGTTAATCATTTTTTCGTTTCTATCAATGATTTCCAATTCTTCAGTTGGAATCAATTCGATTCCTTCTCTCATGTGTCCAACTACTTCATCCATCAAGAAAATTACAGGTGTTCTGAACCTCTCTGATAAATTAAAAGCTCTTATAATTTCGTTATAAGTGCTTTGCACTGAAGTCGGAGATATTGCTATCGTAGGATGATCACCGTGAGTTCCCCATTTGGCTTGCATAACATCTCCTTGTGAAGGTGATGTTGGTAAACCAGTTGAAGGACCAGAGCGTTGAACATCAACTATGACTATAGGTATTTCAGCTATCGCAGCGTAGCCAATATTTTCCTGTTTTAAGGAAAATCCAGGACCGCTAGTTGCAGTCATTGATTTTACACCAGCCACAGAAGCACCGAGTGCAGCAGCAATACTGCTTATTTCATCTTCCATCTGTATAAACTTGCCACCTAATTGTGGTAGTCTTACCGAACTACGTTCAGCAATTTCTGTAGATGGAGTAATAGGGTACCCTGCATAGAATCTCATACCAACTGCAAGAGCGCCTTCTACGCAGGCTTCGTTGCCTTGCAATAATTTGAATCTACATCGATTTGTTGCCATTGTCTATCCCTCCACTTCTTCTAAGTAAATTGCATAATCTGGACAACGCATTTCGCAAAGCCCACATTTAGTGCAATTATCAATGTTTTTGATATGCACTTTATCATTTACTAATTCTAGAACATCTGCGGGACAGAATTCTATGCAATATCCACAACCTTTACAATAGGCTGGTTCAATGCATAATTCCTTGGCTGAAGCCATTTTGGTCACCTCTACTTCCTTTATTAATTACATAATACTACAATGGTGAACTATATGTTGTAAAGTGCAAAATAAAAACACATATACAAAGGCCTTTAAATGTACTGATTTCAACGGTTTAACGCGCTAAATTGCCTGAAAATAAAAAAAGAAGGCTGTTATTTGACACTAAAGTCAAACAATGCCTTCTGATATTTTTGTTTTATTTCACATAAACCTTGGGCAAGCGTTGACCAAAAGCACATGTAATTTCATAGTTTATAGTACCTGTAGCTTTTGCAATATCATCTGCTAAAATAGTGTTTTTACCATCAGTTCCCATTATGATCACTTCGTCTCCTAATTTGACATCTGGAACATCTGAAACATCTACCATAAACTGATCCATACATATGTTGCCAGCAACGGGAGCAAATACTCCGTTTACTATTACCTTGGCGTACTGAGAATATGGTCGTGGATAACCATCAGCATACCCAAGCGATATGGTTGCAATTTTAGAGGAGGTTTTAGATATATATTTGCGTCCATAACCTACACTGAAATCCCTAGGGACGTCCTTAAGATGAATTATATTAGCCTTGATAGACATTACTGGTTTTATATCTAACTCGCTAACATCAACTTCATCAGAAGGGTAGCAGCCATATAGAATTATTCCTGGTCTTACGCCGTCAAAATGAACGGTAGGAAGCTCCATGATAGAAGCACTATTTGCAAGTGTTCTGAATGGAATTTCAATACCAACTTCTACCAACGCTTCATAGAAAGTGTTATATGCGTCTTCTTGATAATGTGAATATTCTTTGTCACGAGCATCAGCTGTAGACATATGAGACATTAGACCTGCTATGCTTAGATTAGTTAGCGTTTCGATTTTTTTTATGTCTTCTATAGCAAAATCAATTTCTTTAGGCAAGTAACCAATTCTACCCATTCCTGTATCAACTGCGATTAGTGCGTTAACTGTTTTTCCTGATTTCTCTGCCTCGTCTGAAAAGCTCTTAGCATTATCATAGGAGCATAGAGTTGGAATAAGGTTATATTCTACTATTATATCGGCATACATATCAGGGGTTAAGCCAAGCACAATAATATCTTCAGTTGTACCTGATTCTCTTAGCTTAATTGCTTCAGAAAGTGTTGCGATTGCAAAGGTTTTAACGCCATTTTCACGAAGTACCTGAGCACACGCGATGCTGCCGTGTCCGTAGGCATCAGCCTTTATTACGCCGATAATTTTTTTATCGGGTCCGACTTTTTTGATGATGTTTTTTATATTATGGTCAAAATTCGTTAAATTGATTTCTGCCCATGCTGGCCTGATTGCTTCCTTGAACATAAATTATCCTTCTTTCTTAGTTAGTGTTTCTTTTATATATTAAATCCGTTCTCGATGGTCCGTTAGAAATGATATTAACGGGATAACCAATTTCAGATTCTATTCTTTTTATATATTCTTTACAAGCTGTCGGTAGTTTTTCAAAGTTTGTTATGCCCCTAATGTCTTCTTGCCAGCCTGGCAGAAATTCTAAAATGGGCTTTGCCTTTCGTAAAACGGTTGGGTTTGGAAAATCCTTAGTAACTAGGCCGTCTATTTCGTACCCTACGCAAATAGGAATCTCTTTAAGATAGCTTAGGGCATCAACTATAGTCAGAGCTACGCACGTAGTTCCCTGTAGTTTGCAGCCATATCTAGTGGCTACTGTATCAAACCAACCGACTCTTCTAGACCTTCCTGTTGTTGCTCCGTATTCGCCACCATCGCCACCATTTTTCCTCAATTTTTCTGCTTCTTCTCCAAATATTTCCGAGGTAAAGATACCTGCGCCTACAGCTGAAGAATATGCTTTTACCACAGTTATTATTTCCTTTATTTCGTGAGGCGGAAGACCTGCACCGATAGATGCATAGCCTGCTAAAGTGGATGAAGATGTAACCATAGGATAAATACCGTGATCTGTATCTTTCATAGCGCCTAGTTGCCCTTCAAGCAAAATGGTTTTGTTTTCTATTATGGCTTGATTTAAAATGCGCGAAGTATCAGCTAAGTAAGGTTTTAGCAACTCAGCGTACCTTTTTATTGTTAGAAACAGCTGACATTTATCAAGAACGGGTTTATGATAGAGATTTTCTAGTAATACATTTTTAATGGTGCAGATTGTTTCTATCTTTACTTTCAACTCAGAATCGCTCATATATAACTGATTTACCTGAAAGCCTATCTTTGCATATTTGTCTGAATAGCATGGTGCAATTCCAGACTTAGTAGAACCAAAAGATTGTTTTCCCAGGCGCTCTTCTTCATAAGTGTCAAATAATATGTGATAAGGCATAACCACTTGCGCTCTATCTGAAACCAGTAGCTTTCCCATATTTATGTTGGACTTTTTCAATCCTTCAATTTCTTTCATCAGCTCTTCTACGTTTAGAGCCACACCATTACCTAAAACGTTAATGGAATTTTCATTAAAAATACCGGATGGAAGTAAATGTAGAGCAAATTTACCATACTCATTTTTTATCGTATGACCAGCATTGCTGCCGCCCTGAAAGCGTACGATATAATCTGCATCTTGTGCGAGAACATCTGTTATTTTACCTTTACCTTCATCGCCCCAATTGGCTCCAACGATGGCTTTAATCATAATTTCCTCCTAAAAATTAGCGCGATGCGCGCATTAATTGTTAGGCTTTATGACCTCGTTAAATGTCAAACCTTCTGTAAAGCCGTTACTAAAACACAGACATTTTACCATAGTTTCTCTTTAAAATAAAGGGAAAGCTAAAAAAACTCCGAAGTATTTCCACTTCGGAGGGAGTGTTTTTAATCAGGTATTTTGCTGGTGTTTTTCCATATGCCCATTTGCTCTGCACCTTTGATTAATTCTTCCCTAAAATCAGGGTGAGATATATTAATTAAAAGCTCAGCACGTTGCCATGTTGATTTGCCTTTTAGGTTTGCTGCGCCGAATTCTGTTACTATGTAATTAGTAGCCGTTCTTGGAGCCGTTACTATTGAGCCTACTGTCAGCATAGGATTTATCAAAGACTCTCTGCTTCCATCTGGCTTAGTTCTAGTAGATGGTGTACATAGGAAGCTTTGACCGTTTCTTGATTGATAAGCGCCTAAAACGAAGTCAAGCTGTCCGCCTGTACCACTTATATGTTTATGACCTACTGTTTCAGAGCAAACCTGTCCATAAAGGTCAACTTGTATGCAACTATTAATAGATACGAAGTTATCAATAGTTGATATGGTAGATATCTTATTTACATAATCAACAGGTGCGCAGCAACATATTGGATTGTCATCTATAAAGTCATAAAGTTTCTTAGTTCCTCCTGCGAAAGAATATAGAGCGCTGCCTTTGTCTATTGGTTTGTTTCCTGTTAGCTTTCCTGCTTCAAATAAGTTTACATAAGCATCTACAAGCATTTCTGTATGTGCATTGATGTTTTTAACATCAGAATCTGCTAGCATTGAACCTACGCAGTTTGGAAGTCCGCCAATACCTAGCTGAAGCGTGCTATGACTATTGATTCTTTCAACTACATTTCTGGCTATTTTCTCTTCGGTTTCAGTAGGAACCTTGGAATGAATTTCGTGAGGTGGTTTGTTCGTTCCCTCTACAACGTGATCTATAGCATATAGATTGAGCTGCGTCTGATTACCTAGAGCAATAGGCATGTTTTCGTTTACCTCAACTACCACCTGATTGGCTGATTTGATAACTCCCCACATATCGGCTACTTGCGGTCCTAAATTAAAGTTTCCATGAGCATCCATTGGGGATACTTGGAAATACGCGATGTCTATGTTGTTATCGTTGTTAATCCAATAAGACGGAAGTTCGCTGAATAACATCGGTATGTACCAACATCTTCCTTCTTTTCTCATTGTTCTGTCATGACTATTAAAATGGGTCGATGAAAATCTAACTTGATCAATAGAATCAGTAGCTAGGTAAGTTTCAAAAGGTGTTGCCCTAATAGAAATATTACTTAGCACCTCTATGTTCTTAAGTTCATCTGCTCTCTTGGCGATAGCGATGTCAATGTCATTTATTGCTCCAAGACCTACACCGAAATGGATTCTCATCCCAACTTTTACCAAGCCAGCCGCTTGGTCTGCCGTAATTAATTTACGTTCATATTCTCTTTTTATCTCTGATATTTTATACACAGCTTCTCCTCTTTGCGTTAATAAATTAACAAGTTATTTGTATTCTATAGTATAACCATAGAGAATGCAAGGATTTTTTTTAGTACATAGTATTGAAAAAATTGATAAATAGTGATATCATATATCAGGATATGTCTCCGTAGTTAAATGGATATAACAACGCTCTCCTAAAGCGTAATTGTGAGTTCGATTCTCGCCGGGGATACCATACAAAATCCCTTGAAACTTCAATGTTTCAAGGGATTTTGTTATATTTAAGTAACTATATGAAATTACATTTCTATCTTTTGTTATTTTATCAATGCTTAAATATGCTACTTTCATTTTAAACGCCTAAAACTAGAAAACATTAATTCAAAAATATGTTCTAAACTAGAATTAAAAACGAGCAATCAAAAGTGTATAAAAAAGAAGGAAAAGTGCAAGGGGCACTATTCCTTCTATCAAAATTTAAATGTTATATCTATCTAGCAGGGCGCTTTTCAAAATTAAGATTAAATGTTTTGTGCTTGGTGATTATTCATCCTCCAATTCTATGGTTACATTGCATTTGTAAATTGGACTCTTTATAACGACTTTATCATCATCAAAGTTTTCCCACGTAACAGTCTTTGTATTACCTCCAACGAATTCTAAGGTTACAGTGTACTTCTGATCTGCTATGAAATCATTAAGAGAATCAACCGTACGCTTAGGAATATATCCTAAGAGGGTCTTTTTGTTTTCATCAAGCAAGTAAACATTTAGTACAGGTTTATTTTTAAATGTTCCTTGTTCTAGGAGTCCATTAAATTTCATGCCATCGTATTCAGAAACATGAATGTTTTTTTCTAATATCTCCGTATTGGTTAAACCTTTATATAGATTTTCACCCATATAGGATTTCTTATTATTTAAAAATAAGCTGATCGAATCTTGCGTGTTTCGTCCGTGTTCATCTTCGCGAGTAATACCGACTACTTTTGTTTTAAACGACTTCATAATGGTAACCTCCTGACTACGATTTTCCTTGTGTTAAGCTTCTAACTACATTATATAACAAATGTGGCGAAATACAAACAACTTATCAATTTGCGATTAAGATGTTATTCTTACCGTTAGTTTTTACAGAATACATAGCCTGGTCTGCAGCTTTATATAAATCTTTAAAATTCTTACCATGTTTTGGATAAAGTGCGATGCCAATTGAACACGTTATTTCTAATTCGGAATTTAAAGTTTTGCATATATTCTGAAGTCTTTTTTTAATTAGCATTGGACTAGGTGAATCTGTAACAAAAATTGCAAATTCATCACCACCCATTCTAGCCAGTATATCTTTGTTTCTGAACTCTGTTGTTAATAGTTTCCCGAATTTATCTAAAACAAAATCTCCTTTTTGATGACCGGAAGAATCATTGATTTCTTTAAAATTATCAATATCGATATAAATAAAAGCGCATGGTTTATCGGTTTCTGCCAATTTAGTGTTGACGAGATTTTCAAAGTGATGTCTGTTATATACATGAGTTAGATGGTCGAAATTTGCTTCAGCCTTCATATTGTTAATGATTGCATTAAGCTCATCCATGGATTTCGTTTCGTTTTCAGCAGACATTCTGCCAAGTGATGATATTTGCCAGTGAATAACATCGTTTACTAATACTTTGTTTGTATAAACCAATAAATTCTTTGCGTTTCTGGCCGAGTCTTTAAGTTCAAATGGAATAGGAGTGTTTGTAACAGCATCACCACTAAAATATTTACTTTGTAAATTGAGTAACGCGTTCCTTGAGCCTACCGTTAGCAAATCGGTTAAAGATGCGTGTTTGTTATCTTCTCCTAAGAAAAAAAGAAAAGAATCATTAGTAAATTCTATTCTGTTATCTTGGCTACAGAACATAATACCAAAAGGTAGACCGTTAATAAAGTTATATAAATCTCCCTGTGAGACTTGGTGCAAACATTTTTCAAATGTAATAGTGGCGTCAAAGGTAGCATTCGATAATATTTGTTCATATTCTTCTGCAGGGACAGGTTTTGAAAAATAGTAGCCTTGTCCATATTTGAAGGCGTGGGAGGTTAAATAGTCGACATCCTCTGAGGTTTCGACTCCTTCGACTATTACAGGAAGATCTAAGTCGTTTGAAAGTCTTGATACAAGAGGAAAAATTGCATCGTCAGTCTTATTTTCTCTTCTGTTTTTAAGAAATTGAATATCAAGTTTAATAATATCAAGTGGTGCAGAGCTTAGCATCCCCAGTGAAGAATATCCTGATCCAAAATCATCCATCTCAATTATGAAGCCTAAGGATCTTAACTTGTACATCATCTCTAAAATTTGTTCTATTTGGTCAACAAAACTAGATTCTGTTATTTCTATATGAAGTAAGCTTACTTCTAAGCCAAATCTATTAACACAGTCAATTAGAAGTTCTGGTAAATTTTGTTTTAGTAAATCTGTTCTTGAAAGGTTAACAGATGTAGAAAGGGGAGGATAACCTTGGTCTATCCATTCTTTCATATGTTTACAAGCTTTCTCGAATACGTATAAATCGATTTCGGTTATAAAACCGTTGCGCTCAAAAATAGGAATAAATTTATCGGGTGTGAGCAGACCTTCTTCAGGATGATCCCATCGTACTAGCACTTCAGAGCCCAACAAAGCTCCAGTAGAAAGGTCTACTTTTGGCTGGAAGTATACTTTAAATTGTTCTGTTTTTAAAGCTTTCTCAGCGTCTATCGTTAACTTCGCATCAAATTTAATTTTTTCATCTAGTACTTTGTCATATTTAGTTATTGTTGAATAATAGGAGATTGCAGTTGATTCAAGGGCTAATTTGGCTCTATCACAATAAGTTCTTACTGATAAGGATGGATCATCTATACTACAAAATCCAGCCTTAATCTTTATTTTGATGGGTAATGGATAATTATTAATGAAGCTAAGAATTTCTTCTATTTCATTAGTATAGTTTTCTAAGTTTTTTATTGGCAATAAAATTAAGATTGAATTGTTCCAAACTCTACCTAAAACGCCGTCATATGGTTCCGTGGCATCTCGAAGTTTCAAGCTTGTATCGTATAGCAAATTTTCGACAGAGTTATCACCTAAAAGATCTGCTATTTGATTTAGGTTCATAAAACTAAAGCATATAATCGACCAATCTTTTTCGTGTGATGCGTCTAGCTTTTGTTTTGCATATGAAAAGAAAGCTTCTCTTGTATAAAGAGTAGTTGTTTTATCTCTTTCTATAGCAGTAGCAAACGCTACTGCTTCGTAAAAACGAATTAAACTGTTTACTCGGAACTTTACGATATCAGGCTTATATGGTTTCGTTATAAAATCAGTAGCACCTAAATCTAAGGCCGAGAGCTCAGATTCTTTTCCATCTTGTTGGCTTACAACTATGATTGGAATGTGTGACAAGAGAGGATTTTTATTTGTTTCACGTAAAAAGGTGAATCCGTCCATTACAGGCATTACAATATCGAGCAAAATCAATGATATACTTCCATAAGTATGCTCTAATATATCTAATGCTACCTGGCCGTTTTCGGCTTCTAATACTACGTAGTCATCTGACAATAATTTGCGAAGTATAGATCTGTTGATCTTTTGATCGTCTACTACCAATATTTTTTTCTTAACAATTGCTTTGTTTTTTTCCAATACAGCGCCTCCGTTAAACATGGCCATTGATTTACAATTCCTGATTCCCAGGGAGATTGTCAAATATAATGTTAAATATTAGTACATCATAATATAACAATTTTACCATAATAGATGGTTTTTCACAATGAAAAAATGCATGGGTAGATTTAAAGACACAAAACAGCAAGAAAAGTAATTGAAAACCCGTTTTTTTTAATAATTACGGTTTTTCAAAACAAAAGGGCGTATAATGAAAAGAGGAATGCAAGTAAGAAGGGAGCAACTATGAGAAAACTTACTAACGCGCTTATAGAATATGTGTCAGATATAGATGATGTCATGAAAAGGTTTGTAGATGACGAAGATTTTTATATAGAATGCTTAGTGCTGTTTTTTGAAGACGATAATTTGGAAAAGCTTAAAATAGCTATAGATAATAGGGACCTTAATGAAGCATTTAATGCGGCTCATACAATTAAAGGAATATCTGGAAATTTAGGGTTAACTCCGATATTTAATTTAGCTTCTGAGCTAGTTGAGGATTTTAGATTAAAAAAAATGGAAAATGCGTTAAAGAAATATGATTTTATTAATTCGGAGTACAAAAAAGTGAAAAAAATAGCACAGATTTAACTAATACACACTACATATAGAGGTAAAAATAGGAAATCACACCAAGTATACACCCTTAGAGGTATATCGCAGACGATATACACGAAGGGTGATTTTATTTTGTATTGATGGCCAGAAAAAGTTTGTGTATGTGACTGATTTGTGACAAAAAATGATATAATACAGACATAGACTAAATGCACTATATGAGCAAATAAACGATGAGAATTTAACCCATATATTCCGAAAAATCGGAAGCTTACGAAAGGAGGCATAATAAGATGAATAACAAAATAGCAAATAGGCTTATGGCAATATGCTTAGCAATACTAATGATACCCACGTTGGCACCTATGTCCATATTTGCCGAAGAAGCTATTTTAATTCCAGATGCTGAACAACAAGAAGTTTTGTTAACGGAAGATGAAAACATTATTCAGGAACCTGAAGAAACAGCAGAACCAACAGCAGAGGAACCTGAAGAACTTACTTCCCCAGATGCTTTGGAAACAGCGGAACCTCTTGTAGAGGAACTAAAAGAAGATGCTGTTGAAGAAAATAAAAAGGTCGAAGAGATAGAAGAACCTGAAATTACGGATCAAACATTATCTAAAACGGTCAATGGCGTTACGGTTAACGTTTCAGGTAGACTTCCAGTTGGCACGACACTTTCTGTAGAACAGGCAAGTGTTAGTGTTGAAGGAATGGATGTTCTTTGTGCATTCGATATCAAACTTTGGCTAGATGGTAAAGAACTTGAGCCGGGCAGTAGTGTCGGAGTAAGTTTTTTCAATGTTAAAAAACTAGAAGAGGATGTAGCAGTAGTACACATAAAAGACAATGGAAGCTTAGAAAAGGTGACTGCAAACATAAGTGAAAATTTAAGTTGCGCAACCTTTAGAGCTGATAGCTTTTCTATTTATGCAATAGGAAGCGTTAGCGGA
>JAAYHV010000091.1 GCA_012744355.1 Clostridiales bacterium | reverse complement strand
GATAACGTAACAATGGAGATTGAATTAATCACACCAATTGCTATCGAAGAAGGATTAAGATTTGCTATCAGAGAAGGCGGAAGAACAGTAGGTTCTGGCGTTGTAACTGAAATCGTTAAATAATTAGCTTTAATAGTTAAATAATACTCCCGGCTTAATAGCTGGGAGTATTTGTGTTTTGTGCTATAATTTACACATCAGGAAGGAGTTTGAAATGAAAAGCAAGGAAGAAGCAATTAAAGACTGCCTGTCACTTATGAATGTATACGAAGATTACCCCTTTGATTTAGGAGCAGCATCTATAAGGCACGAAGCTAAGAAAATAATATTTGCAATAATTTCAGATAAAGAGGATTATACTAGTATAAGTCTAAAAGGTATACCTGAAGAGAACTACCTTTTAAGAGATGTATATGAGTCAGTGATTCCGGGGTATCATCTTAATAAAGAACATTGGAATACAATAAAGCTAGATGGCACAGTGCCGGACAGGTTATAAAGGACATGATAAATAAAAGTTATGAACTAACCAAGTGAAATCCCAGAATTATACTGGGATTTATTTTTCACCGACACATTGACATTATTCTATATGTGGTGTATTATCAACACATAGAATTTAATCTATATGGAGGTTCTAATGAAAGTAAAAATAAAACCTTTAGTGGCTTTTGTCTGTACTCATAATTCTTGCCGAAGTCAAATCGCAGAAGCATTGAGTAAAAAATATAAAGCTGAAATTTTTAGAAGCTGCTCAGCAGGAACTGAAATAAAAGATCACATTAATAAAGATGCTGTAAGGCTTATAAAAAAAAGATATGGCATTGACATGGAAGAAACACAAAGAAGCAAACTAATAACAGAGATAGAAAAGCCGGATATTGTAATTTTCATGGGATGTGATGTAAAGTGCCCATCACTTAAAAGTGATTATTCTGAGGATTGGAAGCTCGATGACCCTACTGGTAAAAATGATTGTGAGTTTAATAAAGTTATATATGAAATAGAGATTAAGCTGAAAGATTTAGCAGAAAGGATAGAATATGGACTATAGAGAATGTTCAAAGGTTTTTAAAGCATTAGCTGATCCTAAAAGACTAGAAATAGTAGACGTATTGTCGCGGGGTGAAGAGTGTGCATGCAATATTCAAGAGCGGTTTGATATAACTCAACCTACAATGTCACATGATTTAAAAGTTCTAATTGATGCTAACATATTGATAGTTAGAACCGAAGGTAAATGGAAACATTACAAATTAAACAACGAATTTCTTGAAGAATTTAAAAACCATTTTTCAGAATTAACTCGAGAAAAGAAAAGTTGTAACTGCAAAAAATAGGAGGAAGAAAATGAAATATTATGTACTAGGCGGTGGATGCGCTAAATGTAATACACTAACAGATAATTTAAAAAAGGCTTTAGATGAACTTAAAATCGATGCTGAAATAACCCACGTAACGGATACTGTAAAAATAATGAGCATGGGCGTTATGTCTACTCCAGCGTTAGCGATAGGTGATAAAGTGGTATCTAAGGGTAAGGTTTTATCCACAAAAGAAATTAAGAAGTTGATAGATGAAAATAGAAATGTTTAAATGGCTGGATAAATTAGTTACTTTACTGGTAGAGGGAATCTTTGGACTAAATATAGAAACCAGGCTGGGTTCATCAGTTCATTTTTTCTTTTATGATACGATAAAAATACTTATTTTATTAGCGGCTATGATTTTTTTAATATCATATGTAAGAAGCTTTTTTCCACCAGAAAGAACAAGAAAAATACTAGTAAAATTTAAAGGAGTTAGAAGCAATGTAATGGCATCGCTTTTAGGCGTTGTTACGCCATTTTGTTCCTGTTCATCGGTACCACTTTTTATTGGTTTTATTGAAGCGGGAATTCCTTTAGGCGTAACTTTTTCTTTTTTGATAACATCGCCTATTGTAAATGAGGCGGCATTTGCCATACTTCTTGCTATATTTGGATGGAAGATTGCGATTGTATACGTAATAACTGGGATATTTCTGGGCGTTTTAGGTGGCGTAATTATTGGAGCGCTAGGCATGGAAAAATATATCGAAAGTTACGTGATGGATATAAGGATGGGTAATGTTGAAGTAGAAGAACTAAACACAAAAGAAAGAATAAGATTCGCAATAGATAATGTTAAGGATATAATAAAGAGGATATGGATATTCCTTCTAATTGGTATTGGAATAGGGGCTCTGATTCACGGATGGGTACCTTCAGAAGTGCTTACTAAATATGCGGGAGAAGACAATCCCTTAGCAGTATTAGTTGCAGTTGCTTGCGGCGTTCCCCTTTATTCAAATGCACTAGGCACAATACCAATTGCAGAAGCATTAATAAATAAAGGCGTTGGAGTTGGGACGGCCCTTGCATTCATGATGGCAACAACAGCGTTATCTCTACCAGAGATGATACTACTAAGAAAGGCTATCAAGACAAGGCTTATAGCTGTTTTTGCTAGCATTACAGCTATATCCATAGCATTTGTAGGGTACTTGTTTAATTATCTGTCGTCATGGCTAATTGGAAATGAGCCACTTACAATGGCAAATGTAATGGTGATTTCAGCGTACCTTATAATCACTGTGTTAACTGTTATAATAGTGGGTAGAACTTCTGAAAAAAAAGCTAAACACATTTAAACTACAGGTTTAAGCGTGTTGTTAAATTTTAAGCATTATGATATACTATTTTAGTATTTATACATAGGAGGCAGACATGGAAAAAGAAATTCAAAGTAACTTTATACACAACATTATCGATAGAGATTTAGAAGAAGGTGTTTACGGAGACAAAGTCACTACTAGGTTTCCGCCGGAGCCAAATGGATATTTGCACATTGGACATGCTAAATCCATATGCTTAAATTTTGGCACTGCTAAAAAATATAAGGGTAAGTGTAATTTGAGATATGATGATACTAACCCAGTTAAAGAAGATATAGAGTATGTAAACTCGATTGAAGAAGATGTCACATGGCTTGGCTTTAAATGGGATGATAGATTTTGGGCATCTGACTACTTTGATAAAATGTACGAAGCTGCTGTAGAACTCATTAAAAAGGGCAAAGCATATGTTTGTTTTTTAAATGCTGATGAAATAAGAGGGCACAGAGGAACGCTCAAAGAACCCGGCAAAAACAGCCCTTACAGAGACAGAGCAATAGAGGATAACTTGTCAGACTTTGAAAGTATGAAAGCTGGTAAATTTAGCGATGGAGAAGTAGTTCTCAGGGCTAAAATTGATATGTCATCTCCCAATATTAATATGAGAGATCCAATTATATATAGAGTTGCTCACACTCATCACCACAATACAGGTGATAAATGGTGCATTTATCCTATGTATGATTTTGCTCACCCCATAGAAGATGCAATAGAGGGAATTACACACTCTATTTGCACTTTGGAATTTGAAGATCACAGACCTTTATACGAATGGGTAATAAATGAGGTAGGCTTTTGGCCTAACCCTCCAAAACAAATTGAATTTGCTAGATTAAATATAACAAATACTGTTATGAGCAAGAGAATTTTAAAGAGTTTAGTAGATAATGGTAGCGTAGAAAGTTGGGATGATCCTAGGATGCCAACTATAGCAGGTCTTAGAAGAAGAGGATATACGCCTAAGTCAATAAGGCAGTTTTGTGATGACATAGGAGTTGCTAAAGCTAATTCAACAGTAGATGTAGCACAACTAGAAGCATGCGTAAGAGATGATCTAAAGGATAAAGTCGAAGCAAGAAACGTAGTTATGAATCCTATAAAAGTCATAATAACAAATTATCCAGAAAATCAAGTAGAGATGTGCGAAGTGGAAAACAATAGAAATGTTCCAGAAATGGGAAACAGAGAAATACCATTTAGCAGAGAGCTTTGGATTGATGGCGATGATTTTATGGAAGTTCCTGTAAAAAAGTATTTTAGATTATTTCCAGGAAACGAAGTGAGACTCAAAGGTGCATATTTTATTACTTGTAACGAAACGATTAAAGATGAAGCAGGCAATATTCAGGAGTTACATTGCACTTATGATCCTAAAACTAGAAGTGGTAGTGGGTTTTCTGAACGTAAGGTCAAGGGAACTATTCACTTTGTTGAAGCAAGCACTGCTATTAAAATCAAAATCAGAGAGTATGATTATCTGATGGTTAAAAATGAAAATGATGAATACATTGAAAACCCTAATTCACTTAATGAAACTTGGGGCTATGCGGAGCCTTTGGTTGGTGAGGCAAAACCATTGGAAAGATTCCAATTCTTCAGAAAAGGTTATTATGTATTAGATGAAAAGCTTTCAAATTGCGATGAAAAAGTATTTAATAGCATAGTAGGTCTTAAAAGTTCCTGGAAAAAATAGGAGAAAACATGTTAGAATACAGAGCTTTGAATAAAAAAGCAATAAACTGCATGAGAATGGCTGCCTTAATAGGCACTGTTATATTGCTCGTTATCGCTATAGTGTTAGTAATATTCCTAAGGGATGTTATTTGGCTTATGCTTTTACTAGGAGCTTTGCTTGCCCTTGACGCAGTATATGTTATAGCAGTACCAATTATTAGATATAAAAGATACAAGTATAGAATCACTGAGGATGAAATAGATGTAATTGAAGGATTTATTTGGGTTAAGAGAGAAATAGTACCCATAGAAAGACTTCATAAAATTGAAATAGCGCAAGGTCCAATCGATAGGTTGTATAAACTTGCCAAAGTCGAAGTTACCACAGCAGGTGGAGATGTCACTATAAGGTTTTTAGAGAGAGATGTAGCAGAACGTATCGCTGATTCCCTAAAAATCAGGATTAATACTATAGCGAGAAAAGAAAAGGTGGAGGATGCTGATGACGAGAGAAAAGTTCAGATGCCATCCTAGTATAATAGTCGAAAATTTAGGTGCGGCGTTTATAGCATTTGCACTAATATCAATTAATAGTTTTAACGAGTTTTTATCAGTATTTTCTGAAATCGGAAGCATCCCGTCTAAAGGTGTTATAATAACTTTTGTCATAGTGCTTACCTTAATGGGTGGAATTATATTTTGGCAATATAGAGTTTGGTATAAAACGCTAATTAGCATAACTGATGGCACTATTGAAATAGAAAGAAACACAATAAACAGAAAACATAAATCATATGGAATTAAAAATATTTCAAATGTCAATTTAGAGCAAAATATATTGGAACAAATCTTAAGAACATATAAGATCAAGATAGACACTGATTCCTTGTCTACTTCTAACGAAACAGACATCAAAATAGTACTAGGAAAAGATCAAGCGTTAGAATTCAAAGCTGAGATCATGAGGCTTGTAGCTATAAATAAGAATATCGTAGATGATGAAGAGGCGGAGATGCAATTTGCGTCTACTAAAGATTATGATATTTCATATTCTGTTAAGGATATAGTAATGCATTCTTTTTATGAACTTCCCCTGTCAAGTATACTTTCAGTGCTAATACTTGTAGGAATAGCGTTAGTATTCTTTGGGGCTGTAGATACAGATGATAATGTAATGGATATAGTGGTAAAATCTTTTGGAGGAATGCTGGCGTTATTCATTGCACTTACAACAAGTGCAGCTAGAGGAGTTTTGTCTTTTTTAAGATTTTTTAATTTCAGAGCGAAAAGATTTAAAAATAAACTCATAATTTCTCAAGGATTACTAAAAAAAAGAACTTATGAAATACCAATAGATAGAATAAATGCAATAAAAATAATTGAACCGGCCATTTCCAGGATATTTAACAAACAGAGCATAGAGCTTGTTAACGTTGGGGCAGGAGATGAGAAGGAAGAAGGTGCTTTTTTACTTCTTTCTAAATCCAAAAAAGAAATAGATAGCTTCATGGAAACACTTCTCCCTGAATTTGTGACCAGTACTGATGAAAATCTAGAAGGGCAGCCAAAAGAGGCAAGAATGATAGTAATAATTCATCAATTGGTATATGTAATTCCATTAACTGTAGCACTTATGGCATCAATTTTGTTAAGAGAACAAATTAATATAGCAGTATATATTCCTGTTATTGTTTATACTGTACTTATGCTTTTCCTCTTGATTTCTGCACTTATTAAATTTAAAACAGCGGGACTTAACGTAGGAAATGACTATATAGCAATAGCAAGTGGTACGTACAAAAAAACTACAAAGCTGATTAAATATGATAAAATTCAATACTTAAGGGCGGATCAATCACCACTTGCAAGGCTAAAAAAACTTCAAAGATACAGATTGTTTATACTGGCAAATCAAGGAAATAACATCAACGAAACGGGGCTTTTTTACAAGGATAAATTTCAAGATATTTATGAAAGGATGTAGATATGATGCAGGTAAATACTTTTGAAGATATTAAAAAACACGTGATAGAAAACTCAAAGAATCAAGGCAAGAAGATTGCAGTAGCAGCAGCTGGTGATGCTGAAGTACTGCAAACTATAAAAATGGCTAATGAAATAGGGCTTGCTACAGGAATATTAATTGGCGATGAGAGCGAGATAATAAAGCAGGCAAAATCCATAGGTCTTGATTTAAGCTTAAACCGTATAGTAAATGTAACAGGAGAAAAGGCCATAGCTGAAAAGGCAGTAGAAAAGGTTAGAACCGGAGAAGCAGATATGCTTATGAAGGGACTGATTCATTCTCCAACTTTTATGAAAGCTATATTAAATAGCCAGACTGGCATTAAGTCGGGGGGATTTGTTCACCTTATTACAGCTCTTAGTCATCCAAGTCTTGGTAAAATTAGATTAGCAAGTGACATGGGAATGGTAGTTGAACCTACTTATAAAGAAAAAATTGAAATGATTAAAAACATAGCAGCAGTTGCAAGAAAGATGGGTATAAAAACTCCTAAAGTGGCGCTGATAACAGCCATGGAAACAATAGCTGAATCAATCCCAATTACTGTTGAAAGCGCTTCAATAGCTAAGATGGCAGATCGAGGACAGCTAGGAGATGTAATTGTAGACGGACCTATATCTTTTGACCTAGCATGCTTTAAAGAAGCTTGCGAGAGGAAGAGGTTTAAAGGACCTATACAAGGAGATGCAGATATTTTGATTCTGCCAGATCTTCATTCAGCGAATATACTATATAAGAGTGCCGTATATATGGCCGGGATGGAAGTTGGTAGTAACTTCGCAGGAGTCACTAAACCAGTTGCTATATATTCAAGGGGAGATACTGCCGAAACTAAGCTTAATTCCATAGCATTTTCGCTAATGCTCGCCGAATAAACACAATTAAATGATAATATTATATGCTGAGTCAGACTCGGCATTTTTATTGCCCAAAAGATGACATATTATGAGAAATAGGATATAATCTATGTCTGATAGGAGTGTGTAATGGTTAATATAATTCAAGGCAATAGTATGAGTATGCTTTACACAACCGGAGTAAGATGGATTTTAGTCTTGCTAGCTGGTTATATTTTAATTAAAGCTATTATGTCTCTTCTTTCCACTAGAGCAACTCCAGAAGTTTGGGCATATTTGCACATTGAAAATGGAGACAGTCTTCCCATTACGCATTGGGAAAATGTAATTGGACGCTCATCTTCAGTCGATCTTAGAATTAAGAATAGAAGCATATCTAGAAATCATAGCCTTTTAATAAGAAATAAAGATGGTACATGGATTTATGAAGATTTAGATTCTATGAACGGATCTTTAATAAATGGAGAAGAAGCTCAGGGAAGGGAAAAAATAATATGCGAAGTAGGCGATGAAATAACGATGGGCTCTGTTAGCTTCACATTGTTTCCTATTAGCTTAGAAGAGCAGAGAAATAATAAACAAATGCGTGAAATGGACAAAGAACCCGTTTCGCCATGGAAAATACTTGTAGCTCTTTCAATTTTTCAGGTCTTAACGGTAATACAATTGATTATCGGTCTAGGAGATAGATATATTCCGATGGTCGCGGTCTGCTTTTTCGTCCTTATGATAATGATGTGGTTTTACGTATTTGGGTTTAGAGCTCTTGGAAGTCGTGGTTTTGAATTGGAAATAATAGCATTTTTCTTATCAACCATAAGCTTGGCAGTTGTTGCCTCATCAGTACCGGATATGGTTTTTAAGCAGCTAGTTACTATAGTCATAGGGATTATAATATTTGTTAGCATGTGTATATTTCTTAGGAATTTAAAGAGGGCCAAGCTAATTAGACCTTTATTGATAATACTTTCAGTTGGAATCCTCATAGTTAACTTGGTTTTCGGTACACTTAAATATGGAGCTGTGAACTGGTTAGAAATTGGAGGAATATCCTTCCAACCATCTGAAATAGTAAAGCTTGCTTTTATCTGGATAGGCGCAGCAACTTTAGATGAACTATATCAAAAAAGAAACTTAACTATATTCATGGTTTTTTCTGGCTTTTGCTTAGCATCTCTAGCAATAATGGGAGATTTCGGTACAGCATCCATATATTTTGTTACATTTCTAATGATTTCATTTTTAAGAAGTGGAGACTTTTCAAGAATAGCACTTACATTAAGTGGAGCCTTGCTTTTTGGGATTATGATATTAAGGTTTAAACCTTATATAGCCGATAGATTTTCAGCTTGGGGCCACGTTTGGGAATTCGCAGATTCTTTAGGATACCAGCAGACAAGAACAATGACCGCTTCTGCCAGTGGCGGATTGGCAGGTCTTGGTGCAGGAAATGGGATGCTAAGGCATGTTGCAGCGGCGGATACGGACCTTGTGTTTGGTATGGTTGTTGAAGAATGGGGAATCATTATAGCGGCTTTAATGGTGCTGTGCATAATAACGTTTTTACTTTTTACAAACAATTCGATTTTAGCAGGAAGATCCACATTCTATTCCATAGCTGCATGCGGAGCAACTACAATATTAATATTTCAAACTATGCTAAATGTATTCGGGGCATTAGACTTTTTCCCTCTTACAGGTGTGACTTTTCCGTTTGTTTCTCATGGAGGAACAAGTATGGCGGTATCATGGGGAATGTTAGCCTTTTTAAAGGCAGCGGATATGAGAAAAAATGCCAGCTTAGCAATTAGTAACAGGGTAAAGCATATAATCGTTGATAGAGATATACCTGAGAAAGACGAGGTGAACATAGATGCTTAAAGTGGAACGTAGAGCCTTAACTTGCCTATTATTAGCCGTTATGCTCTTTTTTGGCTTATGCTATTTCGTTTATAAGATGGCAATAAATGGCGAGGAATGGACTACATTTAAAGGAAACATGCACATTTATACAGAAGGTCAATTAAATAGAGGAAGCATATACGATAGAAATGGAGAAATCCTTATAAAATGTACCAAAGAAGGTATATTATATTCAGACAATGCAGAAGTACGAAAATCTACTGTACACACTGTAGGTGATATATATGGAAACATAGCAAATGGGCTTTTATCTCGAAAAAAGAGCGACTTAATAGGATACAACTTTGTTAATGGTATATATAGCCCTGACGGCTCCGGAAACGAGCTTTATTTAACATTAGATGCAAAGGCATGTGAAGCAGCATATAACGCCCTAGGGTATAATAACGGCACGGTGGGAGTGTTCAATTATGAGACAGGAGAAATTCTATGCTTAGTAAGTAAACCCACATTTGATCCGATGAACGTGCCTAGCGATCCAGAGGACGGGATATTTTACAACAAGTTTGTACAAAGTAAAATGGTGCCTGGATCCATATTTAAATTGATAACTGCAGCTGCAGCGATTGATAACATTAAGACGCTTGAGGAATTCTCTTTTGATTGTGACGGTAGCAGCGAAGTGGAAGGTGATGTTATAAATTGCACATACGCTCATGGCACGGTTGATTTTAAGGAGGCTTTATCTAAATCATGTAACGGAGCATTTGGAGAACTTACAATTGAGCTTGGAGCAGATAAAATGCAGGATTACGTAGATAAAGCGGGACTGACCCAATCATATAACATAAATGGAATAAAAACTGAACCTAGTAGTTTTGAATTTCCTACTGATAATAATGTTCA
Organism: Clostridiales bacterium; assembly: GCA_012744355.1. Lineage (GTDB taxonomy): Bacteria > Bacillota > Clostridia > Peptostreptococcales > Anaerovoracaceae > JAAYHV01. Next base: position 12,998 of record JAAYHV010000091.1, on the reverse strand, counting down.
CCTAGCTTGGTCAGGCATCGGTCAACACAACGACTTAGTAAATCCTTGTGCAATGATGGTTTACGTCGGTGCCATAGCAAATGGTGGTGAAGCAGTAAAACCAAAGTTAATCAAAGAAAATAAATTTAGTTCCGACTCTTTGGGTTCTTATCTATCAAAAGAAACGGCTGATAGAATTAAAAGCATGATGAAAAACAACGTAGTTGAAACTTACGGTGAAGATAATTATCCAGGCTTAGATATGTATGCAAAATCAGGGACAGCTGAAAGTGGCAATGGGAAGGAAGCAAACGCGTGGTTTGTTGGTTTCATTGAAAATCAAGATCATCCTTACGCATTTGTTGTTTGCGTTGAAAATGGTGGAAGTGGTAGCTCCAGCGCGGGACCGGTGGCCAGAAAAACCCTTGAATCATTAATAAAGTAATAATACTTTAATAAATTGTAAATTGTTTTGTAATACTACTATGGTAGTATATCTATAAGAGGTAATTAAGATGAATATTTTAGTTTGCGATGACGACAAAGATATAGCTAAAGCAATAGAAATATACTTAATAAACGAAGGCTACAATGTGTTATTAGCTCATGATGGTCTTGAAGCAATTGAGATAGCTGAAAAGAAAGATTTGCACCTAATCATTATGGATATAATGATGCCTGGTCTTGATGGAATCCAAACTACCATGAGAATAAGAAAAGAAAAAAACATACCGATTATTATGCTATCTGCCAAATCAGAAGGATACGATAAAATTACGAGTCTTAACGTAGGCGCTGATGACTATATTACTAAGCCCTTTAATCCCCTTGAACTTATTGCGAGGGTAAAATCCCAGCTTAGAAGGTATACTGATTTTGGAAATATTGCCTCTAAAAACAAGGTTTTTGAGACAGGTGGACTCGTAATAGACGATGACAACAAATCAGTTACAGTTGAAGGGTATGAAGTTATAGTAACTCCTATAGAGTACGGGATACTAAAACTTTTAACTAAAAATGCAGGTAAAGTATTCTCGATGAGCCAGATATATGAGGCAGTATGGAATGAAGTAGCAATTAATCCAGAAAATACAGTAGCTGTTCACGTCAGAAGAATAAGAGAAAAAATCGAAATAAATACAAAAAATCCTAAATATTTAAAGGTGGTCTGGGGAATTGGTTACAAAATTGAGAAATTATAATAATGAATATTATAATCAGAGGATGGGTGCATGCATAATAATTTTTGTAATAAGCGTTACCGTGCTTGCAATTGCAATAATCGGGTTAATAACTCTTACTGAAGCTCAAGGGTGGCTTGATGACCATACGCTCAAAGTTAAGCTTATCGACATGAATGAGCCTGTAATTTTATCAAACTATATAAATGCCGTTTTTAAGAAGATATCAGTGGTTGCTCTAATTTCAGCAGTTTTAACCTGCGTATCATTTGTAGCTTCATTGGCTTTTGCTGGAAGCAGAGATGAAAATGGAGATATACGTTTAAATTGGTTTGATAAAATATTTGGAGAGATTCAGATTACAGCAATGATTGCTGTAGCAGTGACTGCTATATTACTTACTGGAAACTATGCTTATAATTACTTTTATATGAGGCCAAACATTATTCTTAAAACGGAATATGCAATTTTTGACTATTTGCAAGAGGCAGAATCTTTTTATACATCATTTCTTGATATATGGATTGCAATAGGGGTTATGCTAGTAGCATCACTGTTTTGTTTGCTGATATTCATATCCTTGGTTAAAAAGGGGAAGGCCCGTTGCTTTACGAATTATACAATGATTGGAAGGTTGATAAAAACTATAGAGCGAAGCTTAAGTTACAAGGCATCGGTTTACTGGAAACTCTTAGCAATTTTAATAGTAGGCGCAGTATTGTCCTTCATTTCTTTTGAAACTTTGATTCTTGTAATAGTAATAATATTAATAATTCTTCCTAAAGCGATGGATAAATACTATGGAATAAAAGAAGCGATTAGACAGCTGCAACAAGGAAATCTTGATTACCAAATAGAAATAAAGGGAAAGAGCGAGCTAGACAAACTTTCATCAGATATTAACGATATATCGGATTCCATGAGGGGTGCTATAGAAAGTGAAACCAAGAATCAGAAAACTAAAACTCAGCTTATTTCTAATGTTTCTCATGACATAAAAACTCCACTAACCTCTATGATTACATATATTGACCTTTTAAAATTTGAAGGTCTTGATAGTGAAAATGCTGCTGAATACGTGAGAGTGATAGACGAAAAAACCCGCAGACTTAAAAAACTAACGGAAGATCTATTCGATGCAGCTAAGGCAAGTAGCGGTGACTTTCCAGTCGATTTAGTGGAAATAGATTTGTCTGCAATAGTGAATCAAAGCATAGGAGAAATGGATAACTATTTTGAACCTAAAGATTTAGAAATTGTATTTAATTCTCATATTGAAAACACTAAGGTGTACGCAGATGGTAGGCTGCTTTACAGAATTCTAGAGAATCTTTTAGTTAATGCGAGCAAGTATTCTATAGAAGGAAGCAGAATTTATATTGATATACACGAAGACAATAATGGATTTTTGAAGCTTATAATTAAAAACATTTCAAAAGCGCAACTAAATGTTACTGAAGAAGAATTGATGGAAAGATTCATGAGGGGCGATGAATCTAGAACCTCTGATGGAAGTGGACTTGGATTATCCATCGCGAAGGATTTAGCGTTACTTATCAGCGGCAAATTTGACATACATATCGACGGAGACTATTTTAAGGCTAATTTATATTTAAAAAAACAATTATAACAAAAAAACTGCCACCTTTATGGTAACAGTTTTTTTGGCTTGTATTCTATATTCTTTCAACTACTCTTAATAAATCAATGAAAATCCCATATCCCGTTTGTACTAAATCTGGATTATGTTCTATGATGCTTAACTTCCCCATGTAATCTGTAGTTATTTGGACCATAGAAGAAGTACCATCGATATTGGCTGTTAAGTCTGACTTATCAACTAAAGTAGGCCTTACGTAAGCGCTATCTTTGTCACCGTGGCATATTAGCTTAATAATCTTGTTATTTTCTTTAGCCTTCATTATATCGTCGTATGTAATATTCTCTATTCCAGTTCTATCAATATCGTTTGGAGTTATTCCTGCGTCCATAAGTACATTTAGAAGAGCTGTTAGCTTAGCTGCAGCATCATATCCTTCAACATCCATGGCAGGATCTGCTTCTATGAAACCGAGTTTTTTACCTTCCGTCATAATGTCGTTATAGTCTTTACCCTTTTCTAGTTCTTCTAATATGTAGTTTGTAGTTGTATTTAAAATACCGTCTACAGAAGTGACCGTACACATTTTTAATGTATCGTTAACTAGATTAAAGACAGGAGTGCCGTCCATAACAGTTGTTTCGTAGAAAAATTCACAATTGTTTTCTTTAGCCAGTTCTTTTAGCTCTTTAAAATACCATGCAATAGGACCTTTATTAGCTGTTATTACGTGCTTACCTCTGCGCAAGGCGGTTTTTATATGGTCTGAGGCAGGTTGGCCCGTCTTAATATTAAGTGGCGTAGCCTCAATTAGTACATCGTACTCGCCCTTTTCACAAAGCTCCATTGAAGTCATGTTAATTGGTGATTGGAACGAACCTGTTTTGTCATAGTTTTCTGTTATGCTTTCAAGGTGCAGGCCGCAAGGATTGTATAGTGCACCGTGAGTTCCCGTAACAATACCGGTGGTTACTATAGCTGTATCATAATTAACCAAAATGTTAACTCTTTCTGCATCTAATATTTTTGCAAAAGCTCTTGCTGCATTACCAAATCCAAGTATGGCAATTTTTAGGTTTTTACTCATCTTTTACCCCCTCGTAGTTGAATGAATCCATGAATCTAGTTTTAAATTTATTAATTTCGTGTAAGTGGTCTATCCTTGCTTTTGTCTTCTCATCTTCTATCTTACCTGTTCTAATATATTCATCTAAGACTTCGTAAGTAAAACCTAATTTTTCTTCATCAGTCATTCCGCTTAGTCCATCAATTGGTGTTTTTTCGACAAGTACGTGAGGAATACCTAAATATGTGCCGATTGTTCTGATTTCTTTTGTGGTGAAAAAAGCACAAGGGCTAAAGTCTCCTGCTGAATCACCATATCTAGTTGAATAACCAACCCAGTCTTCAGATAAGTTGCAAGTATTTGCTACTCTTCCATTAGTTGTTTGAGCTACAGCGTATAGCGTTGACATTCTGAGTCTAGCAGGAAGATTGAGCTTGCTGTCTTTGCTCATTTCACCTACTGCAGATTCAAGTTCTTTAACAAGTTCTTCATAGGCGTCGTTAATATTTACGGTGTATGACTTGATACCCAGGTGGCTAATTAGTAGTTTGGCCATATCTATGTCATCCTGCTTTCCTTTAGGCATGAGGATTCCAATTACGCGGTCTTTACCTAGAGCTTCGACTAAAAGGGCCGAAACTACTGAACTGTCTTTACCTCCGCTAATTCCTACTATGGCATTACAACCGTAGCCGTTTTCATAAAACCATTCCCTAATCCAAGAGACGGTAGCTTCAGTTGCTTTTTTAACATCAAATTCCATAATACTCCCCTTTCTGTATATAATACAATTATATACTAATTTATGTAAAAGTGAAGAGAAAGTTGCTCCTGCGGTTGATGAAACTTAAATTATGATATATAATAATGAGGATTATTGTAAAGGAGATGTTGAATGAAAGATATATATATTACTCAACTTAAAACAGACCAAGAAATATTAGAGTTTTTCTTGGTTAAAAGCATATCTGTAAAACTAGGATCCAATAGAAAAAAGTATTTGGATTTGTTATTAGGTGATAGCTCAGGTGAGATAACCGCTAAGAAGTGGGATATTTCAGATGAAGAGCAATCTTCTATAGATAAAATAGCCGAAGGTGACATCGTAAAGGTTAAGTGCACCATAAATGAGTGGAAGGGCATGAAGCAGATGAGGGTTTCAAAAATAAGAAAATCCTCACCTACAGACGAGCTCGATATCAGGGATTTCTTTAAAGCAGCTCCTGAAAAATCAGAAGACATGTATGAATACCTGATTGGAATCTTTGAAGACTTTGAAGACTTGGAGCTTAAAAAGCTTTGTGTGGACCTATACACGGAGAATAGAGACAAACTGATGTATTACCCTGCGGCCAAGAAAAACCATCATGCTGAGTACGGTGGGCTCCTATACCACACAAAGAGAATGATGATGACAGGCGACTATATCTGTACGGTATATAAAAACTTAAATAGAGATCTTCTTTTATGTGGAGTTGCTATCCATGATATGGAAAAACTTAATGAGATTAACAGCGATGAAAGAGGCGTATCGAATGGTTATTCCTTTGAAGGCCAACTATTAGGTCATATTGTTCAGGGAATCAAAAGCATAGAGATAAAGGCATCTGAAATAGGAATGAGTAGAGAAAAGATAGTTATGTTAGAGCATATGATATTATCACATCATTATGAACCGGAATTTGGAAGTCCTAAAAAACCGTTATTTCCTGAAGCAGAAGTACTTCACTATTTAGACATTCTAGATGCTAGAATGTACGATATGGAAGACGCGCTTCAGAGCGTAGAACCTGGTGAATTTACAGATGGTGTTTGGACGTTGGATTATAGAAGATTGTATAAAGCTAAGTTTTAAGTGGAGGTAGACTTTTGATTAAATTAACTAAAGAAGTAAATGCTGTTATAAATGAGCTGGAAAAAAATGGATTTGAAGCATACGCGTATGGTAAATGTGTTAGGGAAAGCTTTTTAGGAGAAAAACCCTTAGATTGGGACTTGGCTACTAACGCTAGACTCGATAAACTAAAAGAGCTATTTCCAGAAGCGGAAACAATAAATAAAGATAGAGAAATTATCAGACTCACATATAATGAAAATACTGATGAGGATATGATTATTATAGACGTGCTGCCGTACGGAACAGCTGTAGAGGATAAGAATATAAAGTTCTATGATGATATAGAAAGTCAACTAAAAGAAGAAAGTTTTGTACTTAATTCAATGGCAGATAATCCTAACAGAAAGTTTTATGATACATATGACGCCAGAGGAGATATTAAAGCTAGGATAATCAAAACTATAGGAGAACCTAAGGAGGTGTTTAAGAAAACACCTGTTAAGATGTTTGAAGCAGTGGAATTAGCAGCTGAACTTGGTTTTGATATTGATAATGACGTTTACGAGGGGATAGTAGAAAACGTCGATTTACTAGATGATGACTCATTAGGATATGTAAGAAGATCTCTAGAAAGAATAATAGTTTCAGAGCATGCAGGACTGGGATTAAACGTATTGGCAGACACGGGGCTTTTAGGAACTGTTGTAGGTAAAGAGATCTACAAAGGAATGAGACCTTCTAATAGAAGTGATTATATAGGTTTATGCGAAGGAATAGATAAAACCAAAAAGGTTTCTGACAGGAGATTGGCTCTGTTCTATTATTGCTTTTCGCCGAAGAAAGCTCATGAAGCTATAGATAGACTTGATTACTCTGAAAAAACTAACGATAGACTTCATGACGCAATTCAAAGTCAAATTAAAATTAATTTTCTAGGAACTTTTGGAGAATTTAAACACTATTTATGCGAAAAAGGTTGGGATAGATATAACTATCTAAATAATGTTTCTAAGGCACAGAGAATAGTGTATGATTATCAGGCCACTAAAATAGAATCAAGACAATATTATGAAGCCGAAATCAAAAAAACTGGAGACCCAGTGTTTCCTGAAGATTTAGTGGTAGATGCTAACGATGTAATGGAAGCTGGATATGCGAACACAAAGGAAAGAGCTGATGAGTTACTAAGGTTAGTTGTGGAGAAAACACATGTTAAACCTAATAAAAACAATAGAGATGATTTGCTTAAAGAGCTTAAAAAATTAAGTAAAAGCAAGTTCGCTGTAGCTACTAGAAGAATTCACTGGATTAAATAGTATAAATGGAAATATTAACTGGGGAAATAACCGAGATTATTTATCACAATGAGGGTAATGGCTTTACTGTGGCAATCTTTGAAACAGATAAACAAGTAATTACAGTTACCGGTAATTTAGCATACGTAAATCCCGGAGCAGTATACGAGCTAGAAGGCAAATATAAGACTCACCAAAAATATGGTGAGCAATTTGCCTTTTATTCATTTGCAGAAATATTACCAGAAGATATTAGCGGTATCCAAGCGTTTTTATCATCGGGAGCAATAAATGGCATAGGGCCCAAAATGGCAGAGCAGCTTGTTGCGAAATACGGTGAAAACACATTGAATGTTTTAGAAAACAACCACATGGATTTACTTAAAATCAGAGGAATCGGTGCTAAAACTGCGGAAAAGATACACAATTCATATGTGATAAGAAAAGAATTTGCAGACATTGCCTTTGAACTTGAGAAGTGGGGAATCACAACAACGTATGCGCTGAAAATATATAAAGAATACGAAAGCAATGCTGTAAAAATTATAAAAGAAAACCCATATAGACTAGTCGAAGATATTTATGGAATTAGCTTTCATAAGGCTGATGAAATAGCCCAAAAATTAGGGGTTTCCAGGGAAAGTGAATACAGAGTAAAAAGCGGAATACTGTATTGCTTAAACCAATATATCGGCTCAGGAAATACATATGTGATTAAGGAAGTGCTTTTAGATAAAGCAGTAGAAGTATTAGATGTGTCAGGCGAGATAATAGAAGAAAATATCATAGCTCTTGCCTTTGATGGAACTATTCAAGTTGATGATTTAGAAGGTGCTTATGTTGTATATATTTCCAGCTATTATTATGCCGAAAAAAGGGTATGCAACAACTTAATAAGGCTAAAAGATGGCGTTGTCAAACCTATAAATTATGATCTAGATAATTTAATAGCAAAGGTTCAGATGGAAGCAAATATCAGCTTATCTGAAGAGCAGAAAAAAGCAGTTAAAAGTTCACTCAGAAGCAACGTGTCGGTTATTACAGGTGGCCCAGGAACTGGTAAAACAACAATTATTAATACAATTATTAAAATAGCAACCATATGTGATATTACACCAGCTATTGCAGCACCTACTGGAAGAGCTGCGAAAAGAATAACAGAGACATCAGGGTACGAAGCGTCAACTATTCACAGGCTTTTAGAATATCACTACTCTAATGATTCGGGAGAAGCTAAATTCTTAAAAAACAAGGATTCAATGTTAGGCCAAGATTTAATAATAGTAGATGAAGCATCTATGATAGACCTAATGCTTATGAATAGTCTTTTAGAAGCGATAAGCACGGGAGCTAGATTAATATTGGTAGGAGATTCCAATCAATTGCCATCTGTGGGAGCGGGAAATGTACTAAGAGATTTAATATTCAGTGAGTTCATTCCTACCATTAAACTAAATGAAATATTTAGGCAGGCGAAAGAAAGTTTAATTGTAGTTAATGCTCATCTTATAAACAAGGGGGAATACCCATCGTTTAACGAGAGGGATAAGGACTTCTTTTTAATTAATATTGACAATGAAAAAGATATGCTTGACAAGATAATTGAACTTGTTTCGGGTAGAATAGAAAACTACTATGATTTTGTCAACTCACCTTCTGACATACAGGTTTTGACACCTAGTAGGAAAGGAACCTTAGGAATACTCAATTTAAACAAAAGGCTCCAAGAAGTTTTAAATCCTAAGAAGGCAGGAAGAAACGAGAAATTATACGGGGATAAAATCTTTAGGGTTGGCGATAAAGTAATGCAGATAAGAAATGATTATCAAATCAAATGGAGAAAAGAAGGCAGCCTAGTAACCGGCGACGGAATATTTAACGGAGATATGGGGATAATCAAAGAAATTGACAAAGAAAACGATATAACAACCGTTATATTTGATGATGAAAAATATGTGAGCTATGAATCATCTCAATTAGATTTGCTCGAATTAGCATATGCTATAACCGTTCATAAAAGTCAAGGCAGTGAGTTTCCAGCTGTAATAATGCCTATGACTTGGTTTCCCCCTATGCTAGCAACAAGAAACTTATTTTATACAGGTATTACAAGGGGTAAGAATTTAGTTACAATTGTCGGTTCCGAAAAAAGGATGAAAGCGATGATTGATAACAACAGAATAGAGAATAGGTGCTCAGGACTTGGAATTAGGCTAAAGAAAATTGATTTAATGGGTTTAAATATTTAAAGGTGTGTGATGGAACCTAAGAGAATGTGGGAAAAGTTAACTGAATCAATTTTCCCTAGTAGCATTTATTGTATTTGTTGCGGTAATATTATTGACGAATCAAGGCCCTACGCTCTTTGCAATGATTGCATGGAACATTTTAGATGGGCAAATGAAAAAACATGTATAAAATGCGGCAAATTGTTAAGTGAAAATAACATGAGAGATATATGTCATAACTGCCAGGAGAACATACATTATTTTGACAGAGGGTTCACCTGTGCTCAATATGGAATATATGAGAAAAGAGTGATTTTCAATTTAAAATATAAAAAGAAAACCTACTTGTCAAAAATCATAGCGGAGATCATGCATGATAGAATGTTGTTGGAAGAAATCAAATATGATATAGTTATCCCCGTACCAATACACAGGAAAAGACTCAAAAAAAGAGGATTTAACCAAGCAGAGCTGATTGCAAAATATTTTGCTAAACTTCAAAATAAACCTTTTAATAACAAATGCCTAGTAAGAGTAAAGCAAACAGATTTATCTAAGAAGCTTAATCCGGAAGAAAGAAGATTAAATCTCGTCGAAGCATTCAAAACAAGCAAGTATGATGAAGGCGACATCGAAGGACGAAATGTACTTGTAATAGATGATATTTATACCACCGGAGCTACAGCTGATGCAATAAGCCAAATACTTAAAAATGTAGGAGTGAAGAAAGTTTACTTCTTATCCTTTGTAGCTGGAGGAGATTTGATAAAATAGTAATTATGGAGCATATAGTGGCTGCTCATGTCTGTGGTTGAAAGTCCAAGCCAGTTACGGGCAAAAGGATCCACGTAAGCTGCCGCAAAGCGGCAGTGATCATGGCGTAGCTTAGAAGTAAGTCCTCCGGAAAATCCGGGTAAAGGCGAGTGTGGGGTCAAAGACCAGGTCAGGTGAGCAGCCACTATATGTTCTATTTTAGAAAGAGGTAAGTAATGCCTATTAAAACGAAAGCTTTAGATAAACACTTAGAATGGAAAGGTAAACTTGAGGTTGTTTCAAAAGCTGAAATTGAAACCATGGAGGATCTAGCCATTGCGTACACCCCAGGTGTTGCTGAGCCTTGCCTTGAAATTGAGATGGATGAAATGCTAGCCTATGATTATACAGGCAAGGGTAATTTGGTAGCAGTTATTACAGATGGAACTGCGGTGCTTGGCTTAGGAGATATAGGACCAAGTGCAAGTATGCCAGTTATGGAAGGTAAGTGTGCACTTTTTAAAAGATTTGCAGGAATAGATGCTATTCCCATATGCATAGACTCAAAGGATACTGATGAGATTGTAAATACTATAAGGCTTATCTCAAAGAGCTTTGGAGGAATTAATCTTGAGGATATAAGTGCACCTAGATGCTTTGAAATCGAAAGAAGATTAATAGAAGAATGCGACATCCCAGTATTTCATGATGATCAACATGGCACAGCTATAATTACTTCAGCTGGAGTTTTAAACGCAATTAGATATACGAGAAGAAGAAAAGGAAATCTCAAACTAGTTATAAACGGTGGAGGAGCTGCAGGCCTTTCTATAGCGAAACTATTTGTGCAAATGGGATTTGGGGACGTAATAATATGCGATATTAACGGTGCTATCTACGAAGGTTCTAAGTTTAATAACAGTGAGCAAGAAAAGGTGGCAAAGATAACAAATAAAGAAAATGCAAAAGGCAATCTAGCTGAAGTGATTAAAAACGCAGATGTATTTGTAGGTGTTTCCAGACCTAATTTAGTAAGCGAAGATATGATTAAGTCTATGGCGAAAAACCCTATTGTATTTTCAATGGCAAATCCTGTTCCTGAAATTATGCCAGATTTAGCGAAAAAAGCAGGAGCATGCATTGTGGGAACTGGAAGGTCTGATTATCCCAATCAAGTTAACAATGTTTTGGCCTTTCCAGGAATATTTAAGGGGTTATTGTCAGTAAAGGCAACAAGAGTTACTGACTCTATGAAGGTCGCTGCAGCCGAAGCATTGGCAAACGTAATAACAGACGAAGAGCTTAGCGATGTATATATTTTACCAGATGTTTTCAATGATAAAGTTGTAGAAGTTGTAGCTAAGGCAGTAGCCGATAAAGCAATTGAACTGGACCTTATTAGAAAGTAGGAGGCTCGTCATGGAATACAGGATTGAAAAAGACTCTATTGGTGAAATTAAAGTTCCAAAAGATGTTTACTGGGGAGCTCAAACTCAAAGAAGTTTTCAAAACTTTAGAATAGGGAAGAGGATGCCAAGTGAGGTAATAAAGGCGTTTGGTGTCTTGAAAAAAGCAGCAGCGCTGACTAATGCTACTTTGGGGATTCTTGAAGAAAACCGCGCTGAACTCATAGCTGAAGTTTGTGATGAAATAATTTCAGGAAAATTAAAAAAACATTTTCCACTTGTTGTTTATCAAACGGGAAGTGGTACCCAGAGCAACATGAATGTTAATGAAGTGGTTGCTAATAGAGGAAACGAAATAGCATCAGAGAAGCTATTGCATCCAAACGATCACGTAAATAAATCTCAAAGTTCAAATGACACTTTTCCAACTGCAATGCATATTTCTGCGTTGGTTACAATTAAAGATAAATTGTTTCCTGTTTGCGACGAGATGATAGAAACTCTTAGTAGGCTTGAAGAGGAAAATAAAGATATAATCAAAACAGGAAGAACACATCTTCAAGATGCGACTCCGCTTACACTAGGTCAGGAGATAAGCGGCTGGAAATCGATGGTCGTTCATGATAAAAAAATGATAGAAAGTACCTTGTGGCATTTAAGAGAATTGGCACTTGGAGGAACTGCAGTTGGCACGGGGCTAAACTCCCATAAGAATTTTGGTGAAATGGTTGCCCATGAAATAAGTGAGATAACGGGAGAAGAATTTGTCACTGCAGAAAATAAATTTCATAGCCTGACATCAAAAGACGCTTTAGTATTTACTCACGGGGCACTAAAAGCTTTAGCTGCGGACATGATGAAAATTGCCAATGACGTTAGGTGGCTAGCAAGTGGACCTAGGTGCGGAATCGGGGAGATAGAAATACCTGAAAATGAACCTGGGAGTTCAATTATGCCAGGCAAAGTAAATCCCACTCAATGCGAAGCAATGACCATGGTGTCGGTAAAAGTTATGGGTAATGATACTTCAATTGGAATAGCAGCTTCACAAGGAAATTTTCAGCTAAATGTATTCATGCCTTTGATAATAAATGACTTTTTAGAATCAGTAAAACTGCTAGCGAGTGCTATGAATTCATTAGATAAAAACTGCTTAACTGGTATAAAACCAAATATTAAAAAAATCAATGAAAACAATGATAAGTCTCTTATGATTGTAACGGCTCTTAATCCGTTTATAGGCTATGAAAAGGCCGGCAATGTAGCGAAGAAGGCATTTAAAGAAAATATTTCATTAAAGGAAGCCGGAGTTGAACTTGGATATTTTAATAAAGAAGATTATGATCGATGGGTAAAACTTGAGAACATGATTAGGCCAATAGGATAGAGGGTATGGCCATGCTTATCAAAATAGCCTCGGCTTATCTTATTGCTATTAATATAGCTTCCTTTATACTTATGGGGATTGATAAAAGAAAAGCAAAAAAGAAATTATGGAGAGTACCAGAAAAAACACTTTTTTTAACAGTTATAGTTGGTGGAGCTATGGGCGGCGTAGCGGGAATGTATGTATTTAAACATAAGACTAAGTATTGGTATTTTAAATATGGATACCCTATAATTCTTATAGTGCAAGTGCTAGTACTCATATTT
>JAAYHV010000090.1 GCA_012744355.1 Clostridiales bacterium | reverse complement strand
TAAACAACAAAATGAATATGTCCGTTTTAAGCAAATACTCTGTGTGGTGTGCTCATTGGGGAGTTAAAGCTCCTGGGTACAGTGGGCGTTACGATATATGGCAATATTCTGAGTCTGGAAAGGTGGATGGCATTAGTGGTGCTGTTGATATGAATATATCCTACATGGGATACTAAAGGAGTAAATATGAAGTATAGAAAACTAGGAAACAACAACGATCTTATATCCGTAATTGGTTATGGCACTATGAGATTCCCTGTTTTAAACAAGGATCCTAGCAAAATCGATGAATCTACTGCTATTGAGCAACTTCGCTATGGCATTGATAGTGGAATCAATTATATAGATACGGCTTACGGATATCATATGGGAAACAGTGAGATTGTCGTAGGCAAAGCTTTAAAGGACGGATATAGAGAAAAGGTTTTCTTGGCCGACAAGTTACCTACTTGGCTAATTAAAGAACCTTCCGATATGGACAAGTATCTAGACGAGCAACTCGAAAAACTGGATACAGATTACATAGATTTCTATTTAATTCATACTTTAGACCGTAAAAAATGGGATAACTGTTTGAATAATGGCTTGTTTGAATTTATAGACCGTGCTAAAAAAAGCGGCAAGATAAAGCAAATCGGTTTTTCTTTTCACGATGAAATTTCCGTATTCAAAGAAATAATCGATAAATATAGTTGGGATTTTTGTCAAATTCAGCTTAACTTAATGGATGAAGATTTTCAAGCAGGACTTGAAGGTTTAAAATATGCTGGGAAAAATAATATCGATGTTATTATAATGGAACCCCTGCGAGGCGGAACCCTCGCAAACAATGTTCCAGAAAACATAGATAAGATATGGAAATCATTGGGCAAAAATAGAACAGCTGCAGCTTGGGCATTTCACTACCTTTGGGATTATAAAGAGGTATCTACTGTTCTGAGCGGAATGAATAGCTTAAAACAAATAGATGAAAATGTAGCCGAAGCTTCTGATTCAGAAGTGAATTCCCTGACCAAGGAAGAGCATGAAGCTATGTCTGCAGTAAAGGAAATATATAAATCAAGAAAATTGATAGATTGCACTAAATGTAATTACTGCATGCCTTGTCCTAACGGCGTAGATATTCCTGGATGTTTTGAAGTGTATAACGATGCTAATATATATAACAACTTAGAATATTATAAAGATCAATACGATGGGTTTATTTCTGAAGAAGAAAAAGCTTCTAATTGTATAGAATGTGGTCTATGTGAAGAAGCCTGCCCGCAACACCTTCCAATTATGGAACTCCTAAAAAAAGTAGACAGTAAACTAGGTGAATAGTCATGAATAAAGAGCTTAAAATCATTGTTGCGAATCCATCTGGCAATGTAACTATTTTTGTTATGACACCATGCGATAAATCAGATTATCAAAAGATTGCTAATGCGCTATTTGCTCAAACTAATTATCAAGCTGAGCAAGTTGCATTTGTTCTTAAAGATTATCCCTCCGATGTGGATGGTGCAATAGACATGTCAGGCATGGAATTTTGCGGAAACGCTTCTAGAAGCTACGGTTTACTGCTAGCTACTTGTAATGATAAAAATGAGTTTAAAATTGCGATAAGCGGTGCAAACAAACCTATTAAAACCACATCAGACCCTATAACAGGATTTGCCAAGGTCGATATGCCTTTACCGAAAAGTATATGGGCCTATCCTAAATATCAAGGAACTTTGGTTGATATGGATGGCATAGTTCATTTGATTGTGGACATAAGTAAATATTCTCCCGATTCTTTTGAATCAATAAGGGATTTCTTTTACGAAGAAAATGACCCTGCTGCCTTTGGTGTAATGTATTATGATTTCAAAGATAAATTCATGACACCTGTCGTTTACGTGAGAGATGTAAATACCGTTTATCACGAAGGTAGCTGTGGGTCAGGCACTGTTGCATTAGCTGTGAGCCTCTCTAAAGACGCTAAAGATGGAGACTTATACTATAGCATCAAACAGCCAGCAGGCAGCATAGAATCAACGGTTACCACCCATAACGGTAACCCCACTAATGTCACCATTGAGGGCGTCGTATCCCTAAGCGAAGAAATAATCTTAAACATAAATATAGAGGAAGACATATAAAGTCTTCCTCTATTTATTTTCATATATTCTTATAAGGAATCCACATAACTGCTCGCTGCTACTGCTGCTACTGCACCATCAGCTGCTGCAGTTATAAGCTGCCTTACATCTTTTCTTCTACAGTCACCTGCTACAAAAACCCCTGCTTTCGAAGTCTTACAATTTTCTCCTATATCAAAGAATCCTGCTTTATCAGTTTCTATTATCTCGTCAAATGGCTTATTATTAGGAATTTGTCCGATCGCTACAAACAACCCCGTAACATTTAGCTCACTATCTTCGCCTGTTACTTTATCGTGAAGAGTCACTCCGCTAATCGCAAATTTTCCGTGGAGCTCACTTATTGTTTTATTTAGCGCAAATTCTACATTTGGTTTGCCTCTAAGTATCTTCTCAAGATGTTCTTCACCTCTAAATTGGTCTCTCCTGTGAATTATTGTAACCTTTTTACATATATCAGACACAAATATAGCATCTTCTAATGCCGTATTCCCTCCTCCATATACTGCCACTTCTGCATCCTTAAAGAATGCTCCATCGCAAACTGCGCAAAAGGATATCCCGCTTCCTATAAGGCTTTCTTCTCTTTCTACTCCCATTCTTCTATGTTTCATTCCTGTTGCTATAATAAGGGATTTGGCATGATATTCTTTACTTGTACATTTAATAACTATATCGCCTTCTTTATAATCTACGCCAAGAACTTCATCGAGTTCAACCACAGCGCCAAAACTTCGGGCTTGTTCTTGCAACTTCATTGAGTATTCAACTCCACTCAATCCTTGTCCTGCAGGCCAATTATATATTTGATGCGTATATGTAATTTGACCTCCGATCATTTCCTTTTCAATAATCAAGGTCTTTTTATTGGCTCTAGCAGCGTACATTCCCGCTGTCAATCCTGCAGTTCCACCACCTATTATTACTACATCGTATTCATTACTCATATTTTATCCTCCCTGTCATAAGACTAATATACCCGTTTTGTTTATGCTTAATCACAAAATCAAGATAAACATAGCTGGCTATATAGCCAGCTATGTTAGTATTAATTCAATTCTTTAATGTACTGTTTGACATTTGAAGCATTTACAATTTTTTTCATTTTGTCACCATCAATCACGAGCAATGTAGGTGCTAGCATTATGCCATACTGCCTTGCCATTTCAGGATAATCTTCTACATTCATTTCTATGTAATCAACGCCTGAGTTTGTTAAATCTGTCTTTGCCACATTACAGTTTGGACATGTTGCAGTTGTAAAAAGAAGATGTTTAGAATCTGAAGAAACCTTTTGATCTTCTTTCTTTTCTGTAATTTCTTCGATATTATCTTTGCTTAAAAACGCACCTTTACAATAATACTCTTCTGCTGCATATTCTTTACGATCGTGATATTCTTGTGTTTTACCGTCATTCCAATTTTGAACAGGTCTGTAATATCCTGTAATTCTGCTATATACTTCTGTTTTGTTTCCACATTCAGGGCATTTGAACTCTTCACCATCAATGTATCCGTGATCAGAACATATCGAATATGTCGGAGAAAGCGTGTAATATGGTAACTTGTGGTTTTCGGCAATTTTTCTTACTAAATTTAACGCCGCTTTCCAATCAGGAAGTTTTTCACCTAGGAATGCATGAAATACCGTTCCCGATGTATATAAGGTATGAAGTTCGTCTTGAAGTGACAACGCTTCAAACACATCATCAGTTGATCCAACAGGTAAATGTGAACTGTTAGTATAGTAAGGTGTGCCATTTTCCTTTGCCGCCGTTATTATATCAGGATACTTTTTAACATCGTGCTTAGCCAGTCTAAATGCAGTCGATTCTGCAGGTGAAGCTTCTAAATTAAATAATGCTCCGTATTTTTCCTGGTAATCCTTAAGTCTTTCTCTCATGTGTTTAAGCACTTCTACTGCAAAGCTTTGTGCTTTCTCATTTACTAAACTAATTCCCACCCACTTAGCATTTAAAGCAGCTTCATTCATACCAACTAATCCTATTGTTGAGAAATGGTTATCAAAGCTTCCTAAATATCTCTTGGTGTATGGATATAGGCCTTCATCCATTAACTTAGATATGATTTTTCTTTTAGTATCTAAAGATCTAGCAGCAACATCCATTAAGTGATCAAGTCTCTTATAGAATTCTTCTGGATTGTCAGAAAGATAAGCTATTCTTGGCATGTTAATTGTAACAACCCCTACAGACCCTGTGCTTTCTCCACTTCCAAAGAAACCTCCTGATTTCTTTCTAAGTTCTCTTAAATCAAGACGAAGTCTACAGCACATACTACGAACATCACTTGGATCCATGTCGCTGTTTATATAGTTAGAAAAATATGGAGTACCATACTTTGCTGTCATTTCAAATAGCATCTTGTTATTTTCAGTTTCTGACCAATCAAAATCTTTTGTGATTGAATATGTTGGAATCGGATACTGGAAACCTCTTCCTTCTGCATCACCTTCGATCATAATTTCTATGAAGGCTTTGTTGACAATATCCATTTCTTCCTTACAATCACCATAAGTAAATTCCTGCTCTTTTCCTGCAACTATGGCAGGCATATTAGCCAAATCGTTTGGGACTGTCCAATCTAAAGTAATATTTGAAAAAGGTGCTTGTGTTCCCCACCTACTAGGCGTATTAACGCCATATATAAAAGATTGTATACATTGCTTCGTTTCTTTATATGATAAATTATCTTTTTTTACAAAAGGGGCTAGATAAGTGTCAAATGAAGAAAACGCCTGAGCTCCTGCCCATTCATTTTGCATGATTCCTAAATAGTTAACCATCTGATTACATAAAGTTGACAAGTGAGATGCAGGTGAAGATGTTATCTTACCCATAACTCCTCCTAAACCTTCTTCTATTAGCTGTTTAAGCGACCAACCTGCGCAGTACCCTGTAAGCATTGATAAGTCGTGTATATGTAAATCAGCGTTTTTATGAGCTTCTCCAATTTCTTCATCATAAACTTCAGAAAGCCAGTAATTAGCAGTAATCGCTCCTGAGTTACTTAAAATAAGTCCTCCTACAGAATAAGATACTGTAGAATTCTCTTTAACTCTCCAGTCTGTTACTTTTACATATGAGTCTACTAATTCCTTGTAATCAAGAATAGTAGATTTCATGTTTCTTAATTTTTCTCTCTGCTTACGATATAGGATATATGCTTTTGCTACATCCGAATATCCCGTTTTGATTAAGACTGACTCTACGCTATCTTGAATCTCTTCTACTTCAACTTTTCCATCTTTAACTTTATTTTCATAATCAGCAGTAACCATTAACGCAAGAGATTGAATAATATCTGCTGTATACTCCTTTTCCTTTGCTTCAAATGCTTTTTCAATAGCATCACTAATCTTTGAAAGCTTGAATTCCGTTACTTTCCCATTTCTTTTAATTACCTGATACATAATATTCCTCCCAACAATTTGTATTACATTTATAATACCATATATATTGTGTGTGTCAAGATTTATTTCCACTATATGTGGTGTTATATAGTTAAAAAAAGTTCCTACACCAACAGGCAGAAGCACTTAGAAAAATTTTATTATTATCCTCTTATTTTTACGTCTTGTACATAGGGCCCCAGCACCTTTTTTGCCTCTTCAAGCCATTCCGTAGTTTGCCCTGTATACCCCTCATTAATAGTCTTCCCTGAATCAATAAAGTTTTGAATATAATAGCGTTTTGCACCACTTATCCATTCACCTATCTCAATCATGTCTTCTATTGTGTGCAGTTCGTTTGCTACCGTAGTCCTAAATTCGTAACCTACCTTATCTTCCATTAGTAGAGTTATACTTTCATTTACCTTTTCCACTATGTTGTCCTTTATTAATTCTGGAATTCCTGATGTTTGTGCATATTTTACCTTGGAATTTTTAACATCCATAGCAACATAGTCCAGCATACCTGAGTCTATCAATTCAGACAACCTGCCTGGCAGACTACCATTAGTATCTAATTTTACCTTAAAGCCCATATTCTTTATCTCTTGGATAAATGCGAGCAAGCCAGTTCTTAGAAGGGGTTCTCCTCCTGTTATACATACTCCGTCTAACAGCCCTTTTCTTTTGTTTAAAAACTCAAATATCTCTTCATCCGTTATCTCTTCTGTTCTGTTCGGGTGAAGCACCAAATCACTGTTATGGCAATATGGGCACCTGAAATTACATCCACTTAAAAATATAGTAGCTGCAAGATATCCAGGATAGTCGAGAAGTGACAACTTTTGTAATCCGTTTACTATCATATTAATTCAGCTTTCCTTTTCTTTTTCATTTAATTATCTAACATCAATATATTAACACAATCTATTTGCGTTAACAACTTGAAAATATGTATAACCAGACTTCGTTCTACTAAGCCTAATTGCAAATAAACGTTCCATATGCTATAATTAAGCGTGTGTATTTAATAAAAGGTTTATACAATTCTTGCTGCAGATTATTATAATTTTTCTCAGCCAATGATTTAACACCGATGCGCTTTACTAAAACACATATTACTCTTTTATAAGAATAATATACCCCTCTCGAAAACAATTCTTTGTTTACATGCTTAAATAATCGGTAACTATTTTAAAGCGAATAATAACAATTACTATAGTATATTAATTCCCTCATGGGGTAATTTAAATTATACTCATTTTTGCGAAAGGAGGCAATATGAAACATGATAGAGCTAAAAAATATAACTAAGTCATACGACGGAAAAACAGACGTTGTGAAAAATCTAAACCTTACCATCCAAGATGGTGAACTTGTAATTTTAGTTGGAGAAAGCGGTTGTGGTAAAACAACAACAATGCTAATGCTAAACAAACTAATCGAGCCAACTGGTGGAGATATTTTAATAGACGGGAAAAGTATCAATTCATTCGATAAATTGAAATTAAGAAGAAACATAGGCTATGTTATTCAAAACATCGGTCTATTTCCACACAAAACTATCGAAGATAATATTGCTACAGTTCCTAGACTAGAAAAACAACCAAAAGAAGACATACACGAACGTGTAAAAACTTTGATGCAAATGGTAGGTTTACCTTATGAAGAATATGCTCAAAGATATCCCAGAGAATTATCGGGAGGCCAGCAGCAGCGTGTTGGAGTCGCTAGAGCTTTAGCAAACAAACCCGACTTAATATTAATGGATGAACCATTTTCAGCTTTAGATCCTATCACCAGAGAACAACTGCAAGATGAGCTTATTAAGCTACATGCTGAGCTTGGTAAGACCATTGTCTTTGTAACACACGATATCGATGAAGCAATAAAGCTCGGAGATAAAATCGCAGTTATGCAATCGGGCAAGATAATACAATTTGACACACCTGAAGAGATTTTAAAAAATCCAGTAAACGATTTTGTTGCTACATTTGTAGGTAAAAACAGACTTTGGAAAACCCCTGAAATGTTAACTGCGCAAGACGTTATGATAAAAGGAGTCGCTAAAGTCAATCCTAATCGCTCTGTTGCACAAGCAATCAGTATTATGAAAAAACATGATAAAACTGTTCTGGTGGTTGTTAAAATTGCTGAAAACGGTAAGGAAAAAGTTTTAGGAGTTATAGGAGCTAACCGTTTCGGTGGAATACTAGATCACAAAACAAAGATTTCTGATATTATGAAATCCGATATTAAAAAAATCCCTAGAGATACTCCTCTTACAGAGGTTATTCAATTAAGAAATACTAATAACATCTTATTTAGCCCAGTGGTAGATGACGATGATAACTTGATTGGAATGATTACTAATACAAGTATAGTTAACGTGCTATCACAGATTATGCCGGGTCAGGAGGATTATTAATATGGAAGTATTTACATTTATTACAACCCATTGGGATGATATTTTTGAAGCAACACTTCAACACATGAAATTATCTTTCTCTGCAGTATTACTTGCCTGTTTGGTGGGTGTTCCACTTGGTTTTATACTGGTTAACAACAAATATATGTCTAGCATAGTACTTAATATAGCGAACGTAATTCAAACAATACCATCGCTTGCTATGTTTGCTTTAGTTATGCCTTTTATGGGCATAGGAACGAAGCCTGCTATTTTTGCACTTTTTCTTTATGCTCTACTGCCTATTATAAAAAACACTTATATAGGTATTAATAACGTTGACCCTGCTATAAAGCAAGCAGCATTAGGAATGGGTATGTCTAAAAATCAGATTATGTTTCAAATAGAAGTGCCTCTATCAATCTCAGTCATAATGGGAGGTGTTAGAATAGCTACCGTTACTTGTATAGGAGTAACTACCATTGCAACACTTATAGCTGCTGGTGGGTTAGGTGATTTTATTTACAGAGGATTGAGTACCTTCAATATCCCAATGATATTGACCGGAGCTATTTTCTCAGCTCTTTTAGCTTTAAGTATGGACTTCTTGCTTGGATTGCTAGAGAAAAAACTTACGTCGAAAGGTATTTAACTAAATTTATAGGAGGAAGATATGAAAAAAAGAACTAAGATTTTATCATTAGCGGTATCACTTATTTTAGTGCTTGCCGTTTTCACCGGATGCTCATCATCTGATGAAGATTCAAAAACAGTAAGAATAGTTCATAAGAACTATACTGAGCAAAGAATACTCGGTAGCATGCTAGGACAGTACTTAGATGCTAAAGGGTATGATACAAAGGTATCTGAGTTAGGTGGCTCAATGCTTTGCTTCAATGCTCTTGATAACGGCGAAGCTGATATGTACGCCGAGTATACGGGAACTGGCTACTGCGGTATCTTGGACGAAACCGAAATACTACCAGCCGACGAAACATATGATTATGTGAAAAAAGTGTTTGAAGAAAAATATGGCATCACTTGGTTAAAACCTTTAGGTTTTAATAACACATATGTTTTCTCTGTTACAAAGGAAACGTTGGCTAAGTACGATTTAGAAACTATATCAGACTTAATTCCATATGCAGGCGAGATGTCACTTGGTAGCGATGCCGAGTTTACAAGCCGTGTTGATGGCTTACCAGGTTTACTTAAAGTATACAAAGGCTTAGAATTTGAATCTAATAAGAGTATGGATCAAGGACTTACCTACCAGGCTCTAATAGACGGTAACATCGATGTAAACGTATCTTTTGCAACTGATGGAAGAATAGCAAAGTACGAACTAGTAAACCTAGTGGATGATAAAAATTTCTTTCCACCATACTATGTGACTCCAATATTAAAATTGGACTTCGCAGATGCTAATCCTGAGATAGTAGCAGCTTTAGAGGAATTAGAAAATAAGTTCAGCGATGAAGACATGCAAAAATATAATCTAATGGTCGACGAAGGCGAAAACCCAGAAGATGTAGCAAAGAAAATGTTAGAAGACAAAGGTTTAATTTAAACGTCAAAACGCAAAATGCTTAGGCTTTAGCCTAAGCATTTTTATTGTTTATTAAGTCTTTTCTCGTCTCATTTTAATCTGATATCTTTTTGATTTATTTGTAGAGGATAACTTTCCATAACATTACCATCATAAGTTACAATGATTTCATCCCCTTTTTTAAATTTGGAATTATCGAGTTCTACATACACCTTGTCCCCAGAAGAAAGTATTTCTCCTTCAGTTATTTTTACTAGAGCCACTGTTTCCTCAATACTCTCTATGGTCCCTGAAAATTCATAATCATCATTACTTCTACAAGCAGTAAAAGCAAACAATAAACTCAACGCTAATGCTAATACTACAGTCTTTCTCATAATCTATACCTTCCTATTTTTAGCGCTCTCATAGGCTAATCTGACATTACGCTTAAACATCTCATAAGATAATTCAAATCCATAATATAGCGGAACTACTTCTTTAATATATTCTTCCTCAGACATTTTAATCAAATTCTCAAATGAAAACTTTTCAGCTGAAAGCGCTAAAGATTTAAAAAACTTAGTGTATGGTGTATCTAAAGGTTCCTTTATGTGCTTCGTATTATATGGACACACAAGCTGGCATATATCACATTCATAGAAATAGTTTGAAATATCTACTTCTTCTTCCACAGGTATTTTAGAGCCTTCCAGATAATCTGAGATACATAAAAGTCTATTAAGATTCAAATCACTCTTGTTTGCTTTAGTAGGGCAAGCTCTTTGGCATAAGTCACATCCTTCAGGGCAACCTACAGGTTGTGTTTCATAAATTTGTGACAAGTCGGCATCTGTAATTATTCCACCAAGTGCTATAAAGCTTCCATATTTTTTATTAATCATTACCGTATGTTTGCCTATCCATCCTAATCCGGCCTTAACCGCAACAGATTTTAAAGATATTGATTTATCATCAAGCTCACTATCAGTTACTATAGCTTTATATCCTTTTAATCTAAGATAATCCACTATACTTTCAGTTGGCTTGACGACATTAGAATAAAACCCAGAAAGCGCCAGTTTACTAATACGTCCATGTAGACTGTCATCAAAATCTTCCATATCTACGCCACCTATATATATAAGTGTTAATATAATAGTCTTAGCTTCAGGCATGATATCTCTTGGCTGTCTTCCTTTGAAGATTGCCTTTGGTTCATAGTCATCAGCATCAACAAACCTAATCTCATCTATTAGGCTCTCCTTAGCCAAACACTTGATATATTCAGTCATAATATTTTTCATTTATCCTCTCCCCCTCGACACTTATCGTGCCAAGTTTAATCTAACATAAATATTTAGACTAAAATATAAGGATTTTTAGTGTCTTTAGCATTTATGTTTATTATTTTCTTTGTGTATTTATTGCATATTGCTTTCTTCAATCTAGTTATCCCATGCTTTATTTGCTAACTCTTCATTTAGATGCTTACAATTTGTAGAAAGAGCATTAAGCGCTGCTGCATTTATAGGGTAGCTAGTTGGCGCTGCTGAAACGAGTGGGTGAGTAGCTACTTGGAAAGTGTTAAGCTCTGTTGCAGTCATTCCTTTTTGTATAGCCACGCTTATTACATTGATTATTTCACAAGCCGAATCTCCTCCTATTACCTGTGCACCCAGAATAATTCCGGAGCATCTTGAAAAGACTATCTTAATCTTAATCATAGAAGTTCCCTCTAGTGAACCAGGATGGTGATCAGGAGTTTCGCACCTACCTACCATAGTAATAAATCCTTCGTCATCTGTACTATTTTCTGTCAGTCCCGCTGCAGCATATGTTTTACCGAATACTTTAGTAGCAAAGGAGCTAATTGTACCTTTATTGGCTCTAACAAGTCTCAATTGAAATACGTTGCATCCAGCAATTTTAGCTTCCATTGCTGCTGTTGATGCTAGTAGCACAGGTATATCTTTTCCTGTAAAGAAACATTTCTTTTCCGCGCAGTCACCTACTGCAAAGATATCAGGATCATTAGTTCTAGTATACTGATCTACTTTAAAAGCGCCTTTTTCATTTACTTCAAGTCCTGCCTTCTTTCCAAGTTCAGAATTAGGCTTAACCCCAATGCTCATTATTACCATATCAGCGGGAATTATCTCCCCATCTTCAATTTCAACGCCTTCTACCTTGCCTTCTCCTACAATTCTAGTAACTTTCGTTCTCGTTCTTATGTCTATCCCATTTTCTTTTAGTGAGTTTTCTAAAACATCAGTAAATTCTTTGTCGAAAGCATTACCTACGCAAGTGTCGGTCATTTCAACTATTGTTACATTTTTACCGGATTTTCTAATTTGCTCTGAGAATTCCACTCCTATGAAGCCTCCACCTATAACAACTAAGTTATTTAGTGTTTTCATTTTCTCAATAACGTCATCTAGATATTTCTTATCCTTTATTATCGCGAAAACATTGTCTAAATCGTATCCGGGTATAAAGGTTGGTATAACAGGATATGATCCTGTAGCAATTATAAGCTTTTTATAATGGTACTCATCGCCTTTTTTGAGTTTTACTGTCTTTTTGTGCCTATCAATTTCTACGGCTTTATCAACAATAATATGAACTCCCGCTTTGTTCATGTTAGTATCAGGAACTACATCTTTATCAGTACTACCTAGGTCACCAAAAATATATGGTATCCCGCAAGGTACTAAAACCTCTTTCGTTTCTCTTATCATAGTAATATCAACATCTCCATATGCTAGCCTAGCTGTACTTGCTGCTAGCATACCACCGGCACTTCCACCTATTATTAGTAAATCAGTATTTTTCATAATTTTTTCCTCCCACAACTAACAGTATTAATCTTCTGAAAATAGAACTTCAATTAAATCTTTTAAAGTTTTTACAGAATCGTTTTTACATAATGAATAATAAATATTCTTACCTTCTCGCACACCATAAATAATACCCGCAGCTTTTAATTTAGCTATATGCTGAGATACATTTGGCTGAGATTCATCAAGACATGCTTTCATGTCATTTACGCAGAGCTTTTCGGTTTTTGATAAGTTTCTTACTATACAAAGTCTCTGTGGATTTGAGATGGCCTTGAGTAAATCCGCTTTGTTAGCAAAAAGTTTTGGTTCGGTTAAATAGCTATTTATTGCAATCACATCCTTCATTTGTTAACACTATAACATATAATCATATATTTATATTATTATATGTTATGGTATTTGTCAATATATAATTCTTTTTTATCCCACATGCTCATTTTATTTGTTGTGTTCAGTACTTTCATATTTGATAATCGCCAAAATTCCGTGTATTGTTAGATTCAAGGCATAAAAATAACCCGGCGTTTGCCGGGTTATTTATTTTAAATTAAGCTTCTAATAATGCAAGAGCTTCTGCTTTGTCTTTTTCTCTTTGTACTAATATTTTTTCATAATCTTCGTCAGTCATCTTCGTCATTGAGATTCCAGTGAATCCATAGAAGATAGATACTAATGGGTTAATCCAACATAAGATTGCATATGGAGCATATCCGCCTGCACCCCATTGTCCAACACCTAGGAATGTAGCCATTGTAGCACCACAAGTGTTCCAAGGAACTAGGTTAGATGTCATTGTACCAGCAT
>JAAYHV010000089.1 GCA_012744355.1 Clostridiales bacterium | reverse complement strand
GTATACCTTAAAACAAGCCTTGATGTGTTGAAAAAGAGACTTGAAAAAACAATGGTATCAAGAGGTGTGGCCACGCCTAGGCCGATGACGGTCACTGAGATATTTGAGATGAGAGAACCGTACTACGAAAAGTATGCTGAAATCTCTATAGATTGCACATACGGCATAGATAAAATGGTAAAGATGATAGTAAAAGAGCTTAATGAAAAAACGTTATTATAGGAAAGGGTGCTGTTTTGCAAGTCCCTCTGTTCATAACTAGCCAAGCTGGGTCAGACCGATATGCCTTTTGTATTGACGGGTAGAAAACATAATTCTTCATAATCAAAGTTCTGTTAATTTGTCGCTGTGTTATAGTTCGCTATATGCGGGGAATATAACGCGAGTGATTTATGTTAATCTCTACTTGGAGGTGGGAAACAAATGGATCAAAAAAGTATAGGTGAATTTATCGCTAAGATCAGAAGAGAAAAAGAGCTAACACAAGAGCAATTAGGCAGCAAATTAGGTGTTACAAATAAAACCGTCTCTAGATGGGAGAACGGAAACTATATGCCAGATATAAGCACAATGCCTGATTTATGTAAAGAACTTGAAATAGATGTTAACGAACTTTTAAGTGGAAAAAGAATAGGTTTGGAAAATTATCACAAATATGCAGAGGAGAACTTGATGGTATCGCTAGCTGAAAGTGATAAAATTAGAAAGAAAGTAAAATTTGCCAACATTATGGGAAGCCTGGCTATGGGCCTTTTAGTTTCACTAACATTTTCACCCGAGGGCATGAGAAAAACAATTGTGCTAATTGTAGCTATTGTGCTTCTGAGTTCAAGCTTCATAATTAACAACGATAGCCTAAAAAAGTTTTTGGGGAATATGTAGATTCTTAAACAAATGAAAATATGATATAGGAACAGGAGCAATCATGCAGACGTCAGTTTGAGAAACAATTCCTCACATTACATTTGTTTGACGTTGGATTTAACTGTATCGGAAATACTTTCGTGTTCTATGCTTTTAACATCAAAGTTTAGCGTTTTAAATGTAAATTGTAAAACAAATCCGATTCCCAATACGTATATTACCGTACCTATGCCGATTTTAGCACCTAGAAGCCAGCCAATGATTAGAACGGTACACTCCAGCAAACCGCGCACTGCGCCTATGGGTACATTTGGCATACGTTTTCCGAGTGCAATCATAAGTGCGTCACGTGGTCCGCAACCAAGAGATGAACCAATATAAAAACAACTGCCGACGCAGATAGAAACCTGGCCTAAAAAGAGCATTAGGATGCCAAGACCCAAATTGGACATTTGTGGAATAATATCAACCAATTGGATTAAATCGACAAACTTTCCAATAAGTAGAGCATTGAGAATTGTACCAAATCCTATTTTTTCCTTCAGTGCAAAATCAATAACAACGATAATTAAACCTGTAATGACAACAACATTGCCATAGGATAGGTTGGTTAGATAGGTGCCACCCATGCTGAAGGCTTCCCAAGGAGCTAATCCGATGTTGGCCTGTATGGTTAAAAAGGAGCCAAGTGAAAATAGAAATAAACCAAGTATCAGCCTGGCTATTCTGTTTATATAATTATTCATAGCTACGCTCCCTTCCCTTTTTATTTATGTTACTCTTAGTACCGCTAACTTTTCCGGCATCATACTTTAAAAATTGCCTATAATGGTGAGAATACTATACTCCAGATTGTCTGTCAAGATTTCCATAAAACAACTTATATATAAAGGGGATTGTGACGTTGTGTTCTATTCGAAAATCCTTGCCGTAAACGCTCATGCATGTAGGTTTTTATTTTGTTTAAAGTAGCAGAAATTATTGACATATGTCACTAAAAATGTTATTCTGACCATATTAATAGAAATTGTTGACATATGTCAGAAAGGGGCGGCCGTGGGTAGACCAAGAAGATGCAGAAAAGTATGTGCTATGCCAGAGACTAAAATCTTTGGACCATTGGAAATAAAACCGTTAGGTAAAGAGCTTAATGACTATATTGTGTGTTATAGTAGCGCACATCTAATTAAGGAAAATGTAAGTTTAACTGTAGATGAGTATGAAGTGATACGATTACTGGATTATGTGGGACTTAACCAAGAGGAATGTAGCAAGTTCATGGAAATAGCTAGAACTACAGTTACTAGCATGTACAACGATGCGCGTAGGAAAATGGCAACAGCAATCGTTGAAGGCAGAGAACTCGTCATAAGCGGTGGCAATTATGAGATATGCGGTTTCAAAAATTACGTTAGTAAGAGGAAAGGAAGTAAGGATATGATATTAGCATTACCGGTAGATGAGGCAGTTAAGGAAACAAAATTATGTATTTCTTTTGGAAGAGCACCATTTTATATGTTCTATAACTTAGATAAAGATGAGGTTGAGTTTGTAGACAACTTGGCTAAGGACGCAGAGGGTGGAGCTGGAATAAAAGCTGCACAAACGATAATTGACAATGATGCTAAAGTTCTTATTACAGCTAATTGCGGAAAGAATGCGATAGATGTGTTTGCAGGAGGCGTAGAAGTTTATAAAGGAACAGAGGATACAGCACTAAAAAACATTGAAGCATATAAGGAAGGCAGATTATCAAAATTAGAAGAAATAGCTCCAGGAAGACACGGAAAATAACATGAATATAACAGTATTAAGTGGAAAAGGCGGAACTGGCAAGACTTTTGTTTCGGTTAACTTAGCATTGGCAGGTGGTAAATCCACATATTTAGACTGTGATGTTGAAGCACCAAATGGAAATTTGTTTTTAAAAACTGGGAGCGTTGAAACTTATGTTTCCGAAGTGCTTGAACCTGAATTCGATCCTGAAAAATGTACAGGGTGCAGAAAATGCGTAGACTTCTGCAAATTTAATGCCTTAGCATTCGTAAAAACTCCAATGCTTTTTTCAGAAATCTGTCACAGCTGTGGTGGCTGCAAGATGGTTTGTGAATTCGATGCAATAACTGAAGTTCCTAGAAGAAAAGGTGAAGTACAAGTAGGCTATCACGATGATGTCAAGGTGGTTTCTGGATACTTAAAAGAGGGAGAAGCCTCGGGGGTGTCTGTCATAGAGGACACACTAAAGCATATGGAGGGAAACCTTAACATAATAGATTGTCCTCCTGGAAGTGCGTGTAATGCGATGGCGGCTATTGAGCCTGCTGATTACTGTATTCTTGTTGCGGAACCGACCGCTTTTGGACTTCACAACTTTCTAATGGTCGTAGAACTTGCCGAAATATTTGAGAAAAAAGTGGGAGTAATTATAAATAAATGTGATCCAGATGAGATTGATGATAATATGATAAAAACATATTGTGAAGAAAAAGGTTTAAAAATATTAGACACAATTGCATATGATGATGAGCTGGCTAAAAGTAATG